>JBKJJL010000202.1:0-22077 GCA_046597875.1 Fimbriimonadaceae bacterium
ATTGGGTATTGGGTATTGGGTATTGGGTATTGGGTATTGGGTATTGGGTATTGGGTATTGGGTATTGGGTATTGGGTATTGGGTATTGGGTATTCCGTTTCATCGTTCTCCCGATCTCCTGTTCTCCGTTCCTCCGCTTCCCCGTTCCTCCCCGCCTCACTCCCCTCGTCTCAACGGCGGGTTAGGGCCGTAATCGGTGACTAATCCAAACCGGATTCCCCCGTATACCAAGAAGAGCGCTACGAGGATTCCTAGCGCATAGTTGAACAGCTTATTGTCCGTATCAAATCGTATTTTCTTGTACCAAAGCCAGCCACAGGCAAGGGCAGTTACCGTAAAGAGCGCATACAGAATGGGACCAAAAGCGTGGGCCTTAAACGCGGCAATAAAGTCGCCGTGCACGGTTGCGGTAAAACTCGTCGTCAGTCCGCAACCGGGGCAGGGCCGATGGAACGCTAGTACCGAAGGGCAAGGCGGAAGGCCCAGCTGCTGATGGGTGCCATGAGAGTGCGGATCGGGACGGAGATACACCGCAAAGCCAGTTGTCCCCAGCCACATGAGAAACCACATGAGCTGACCGTACAACGTACGACGAGAATCCACCGTTCTCAACTCAAAAAGGCGCGTGGCCCGCTCGGAAACAGGTTCGCTCATGCCTCAACCTCGACCAGCGGAATCACAACTTCAGGGTGCACCATCGGACCGTCGATGCGACCGATCCCCACCACCTCTCCACTCCCATCGAGTAACCCACAAGCCCGCGAAGCTGGCAAATTCGACATTCCGATCGGCTGTCCATGCCGAACTGCATCCACTTGGACGCTATTCAAATGCAAGAGCGGCAGCGGCGGAAGGGCCTCACTAAGCGGGATCAAATGTTGTCGCCCGACCTCTTCCAGAGTGGAGGCGTCGCTAAGCAAAAACCTGCCCACTTTTGTCCGCCTCAATCCCACAAGATAAGCACCGCACCCAATCGATTGGCCAATATCGTGGGCCCAAGTTCGCATATAGGTTCCTCCCGAACAAGTGACCCGCACTTCGATCTCGTTCGGAAGATCATCTAAGATTTCTACATCACCGATATGAACCGTGCGAGCCTCACGCTCTACTTCAATACCTTTACGCGCATAGTGGTATAGGGGTTTGCCATCCTTCTTAACCGCACTATAAATCGGAGGAATCTGCTGAATCAAACCGCGATACTGGGGCACAATCCGTTCAAACTCTTCTCGAAGATTGGGAGGTAGAGTGCCCTCAGAAACCACTTCACCTTCCGCGTCTTGGGTAGTAGTCGCAACGCCAAACCTGATCGAAGCTACGTACTCTTTTGGCTCCAGGGGCAAGTACTGTAAGAACCGAGTGGCGGGACCGATCGCCACCACGAGCAAACCCGTCGCCAACGGATCAAGAGTGCCAGCATGCCCGACTCGCCGGGTCTCGAACCGACGGCGCAACTGTCCGATCACGTCGTGAGACGTGATTCCGAGTGGCTTGTCGATTAGGACAATGCCAAGCATTCGCGCAACCTTGGCAGCACTTGGGCAACCGCCTCTTCAATGGACGATTCGAAAGATATTCCGGCGGCATTTCGATGCCCACCACCCCCCAACTCCCTCGCCACCGCCGCCACATCATAGTCTCCGCGGGACCTGACTGAAACGCGCACTCGGCCCGGCTTCGATTCGCGGAAGAGCGCGGCAATTTGAACCGTTTGAATGGACAACAGCTCGTTCACAAAGCCCTCCGTGTCCTCATCTTTTGCATTTGCCTCGGCGAAATCCGCAAACTCAAGCACCCCGAAGGCAAGCCGATCCTGACACTCAATCTGCATTCTCTCTAAAACCAATCCCAAGAGACGCGCGCTGGAAAGTGGCTTGCGCTGAAAGACCTCCTCGCTCACAAGGTTGATATCGCCACCCAGCTCCAACAAGCGGGCAGAGATCGAAAGCGCCTCCGCGGTCGTGTTGCGGAACCGGAAACTCCCCGTGTCGGTGACGATGCCAGTAAGGAGGCAAGTCGCAATCCCCGGCGTGATGTCCGCATCCATCGCGAAAAGAAGGCGAGCAAGGATCAGCGCGGTCGCCGGCGCGTCGGTGTCCACAATCCGAAGGTCTCCCGGCGCCTCATGAGGCACGTGGTGGTCAATTACAATGAACGGGATGTTCTCGAAATACACGGCGGTGGAGCCCAATCGCTCCGTGCTGTCTAGGTCCAAGACCACGCCCAGATCGTGGGAACGTAAAGGCACTTGCCTTATCCGATCGACCCCAGGAAGAAACTCCAAGTTCGCGGGCGCAACGTGGTGGCACAAAACTTCATTCGGTATGCCCTGCGAATCCAGCCAATGCGACAACGCGAGAGCACTCCCGAGTGCGTCGCCATCCGGGTTCAAATGGGTGCCAATAAGCACCGACGTCGCGGCTGCGATTCGGTTCTGGAATGCCTCTGTCAGGCCTGGCGCAAGGGTCATCGCGGGCTCCCGGAGCTGGCTGAAGTGGTCAAGCCCAAAGAGGATACCAGGACTAGCCTTGGATGGTTCCCGCCTGCAACCGCGAAAATGACAAGATGGAACGAATATGAAAGTCTTGTTCGTGTGCCTTGGGAACATCTGTCGTAGCCCCATGGCGGAGGCGATTTTGCGCGAACGTATCCAAGTTGCCGGTCGAGAGTCCCAAATCGAAGTGGATTCGGCAGGCACGGGTGGATGGCACGCTGGTGAGACTGCCGATCCGCGAACGATCCAGACTCTACGGCGGCATGGGATTGAGTGTTCGAGCATCGCGCGCCAAGTTCGAAGTAAGGACTTCCAAGACTTCGACCTGATCCTCGCAATGGATTCAAGCAATCTGCACGAGCTGTGGGCGTGGCAGGGCGCCGTGCGGGATAAAACGAGACCCTTTCTGCCGTACGATGTGCCGGATCCATACTATGGTGGGCCGGACGGCTTCGAGAGAATGTACGATATGCTAGATCGAGGCTGTGAACAACTGCTTGAAGATTTGGGGACAGCTGAAGAAACGGTGTGACGATTTTGTTATGCGAAGGGTGCATACTAGTTAGGTCACTTTGAGGAGAGACATGAGCATGAACATGAAAGTTGCATTTACGATAGTGGTCGTCGCTGCCGCGGCATTTTCAGCAGCACAGCCTGCGCGCCTCGCTTGGACGCGCACCAGTAACTACGTGGGAATCGCGATTGATACCGCACGCGATGGCATCGTGAGTTCCGCCGGAAACTTTGTCGTCGTTGGAGCCAGCAAAACCGCTGGCCAGCCCCCCAAAGGCAACATTACCGTCTTCAACCGAAAAACCGCGGCTCTGACATTTGTTGAGATCGTTCCTGCGGGCGGAGGCGGTCTCGAGCTCCACCGCATCTTAGAGGACGAAGGCATCTTTTACGTTTTTGGGACGTACCGACCGACTGGTTCACCCAACGACAAAATTTACGTTGGGAAATACAGCCCCGCGTTGGCGCTCATCGCATCTGCCTCGTTTGATGCCAATACGTACGGTGGCTCCGAGAAGCCCACCGACATCGCGATTGACGCAGCGAACAACATCTACATCACAGGAGTTGCGCAGAAGAACACCATCTATCAGGCATTTCTCGCAAAATGCACACCAACCCTTGCCAGTTTTGCGTTGAACTTTGCGAAGATCGATTTTAACAGCTACAACGAGCCCCAAGTGGCTCTCAACGGCGCTACTTCCATCCTGATGGGAGTCGTATCCAACACGGGTGCCACGCTGCGCAGCTACCATCCCGCCGGAGCGACCCAGTGGAACACAGCCGCCTCTAGCCTAACAACAACCTTGCTTAAAGTCGCCCTGGAGAAGACGATCATAAGCGGATCGGTCTTCCTTGCGGTGAGCGGCACCGATCAAATCTTCCCGGGCACCTATGCCTCGGCCGGCTCCGTGCTTAGGATCAATGCGATTACCGGAGCCATCCAGACGCAATACAATCTCACTCCTCAATCAGGGCAAGGAACTCTGCAGGTTGCGGACATCATGACGACCTCACTGTCGTCGCGGCGAGTAAACGCGCTCTTTAACCGCAACGGCCAATCCCAGCTGGTCTCGCTGAATGAGAATGGTGCGTTCCAGTCTTCCTGGGCGGACACGATCAGCGCGTCCGTGCCCAGCCTCGTGTCTGCCACTAACTGGGGCGACATTGTGATGGCCCTCGGCAGAAGCAATACCACGGAGAGCGTCAAGGGACTTGCTATCAACAACGCCTCCCGATTCTCGATGAACACCCCGACCTACAACTTGCTGCTGCCCTTTATCGAGCAAGACAATCTCTTTCACTTGCCGTCGGGGGATATGCTGACGATTCGCACGGACAACGACAAAATGCAGGTATCCAGCTTCCAACAGGCACCGGCTGCGGTTTCTGATTCCTACACTGCGCGGACCGGAGTTACGTTTAGGCCCCTTACGCCGGTCTTCACAAACGACCGTTTCTACGAGGGTGGCGCGCTCTCCGTCGTAATCGCCCCACTCCACGGAACGGTAACGCTTGGATCAAACGGGTTCTTTGCCTATAAGTCCGCTCCGGGATATACGGGGCCAGATTCGTTTAGGTACCAGATCACAAAGTCGGGACTGACCCCCAGTCAGGCAACAATCAACATCACGGTCGTCCCCTAGTCGGGCAATCCGAGTCCCCCTCCCCCTGCTTGGATGTTCGTGCCAAGGAGGGGTGGGCAGCCCCTTTTGCCGGTTACGGAGTGATTGTCAGGACGACTTGGCGGGTGATCCCGTTACGGGTGGCAGAGATGGTCGCCGTCCGCGTCGCCAAAACTATCGAAGTCGTTATCGTGAACGTCACCTTTGTCGTGCCCGAACGGACGGTGACGTTGGCGGGCACCACTGCGCTCGTGTCGGAGCTGCTCAAGTTCACCTGAACCCCGCTAGCTGGTGCATAGCCAGTCAAGCTGACGGTGCCAGTGACATTCGATCCTCCCTTAACCTGAGTCGTGCTCAGTGTGAGTTGATTCAAACTCGGGGCCAGAATCGTAAGCGTCGCCGTCTTGAGCACGCCCGCCGACGCCGACACTCCGACCGTAGAGTTGGCCCCCACCGCAGCCGCAGTCGCTACGACGCTGGCCGTCGAGAGTCCCGCAGGCACCGTGACGCTTGAAGGAATGCTCAGCAGCGTCGGATCGGCAGCGCTGAGGGTTACAATCTTGCCACCAGCAGCTGCCTTGCCGAGTAACGTGACCGAAACGGTCAGGTTGTTGCCGCTCTGCACGGGGTTCGTCATCAGACTCAGTGACGAAAGCACGGGCACCTTCACCAGTAGGTTGATAGTCTTAGCCAGTCCCCCGTAGCTCGCGGTCAGAGTCACGGCTGTATCCGAGGCTACTCCCTTCGTGCTGACAGAGTAAGAGCCCGAGTATATTCCGGCGGGAATCGTGATGCTCGCCGGCACAGGAACTAACGTCGCGTTGTCGCTGGCCAGAGTGATCGCCGCTCCGCCAGCCGGTGCCCCGCCGTTCAGGGAAACCTTGCCCGTCAAGACGACTCCGCCGTAAAAGGGCGAAGGAGAAGCAGTATAAGACTTCAAAGAAGTCGCCTTGACCGTAACGACCGCCACTCGAGGTCCAGAGGGTAGGGAAGCGGTGATGTTGACCGTGGTCAGCGCTGCAACCCCTTTCGTCGTAATGGTGTAAGTGGCGCTCGTTTGGCCAGCAGGTATGGTCACCGAAGCAGGAACCGTGGCTGCCGAAGTGTTGCTGCTAGACAAAGAGACGGTCGTTTGAGTTGCTGAGGGGTAGCTCACTTGTACCGTGCCCGTGACGGGTGTTCCGCCGTACACGGATGCCAAGGAGAGGGCATTCGAAGTCACTCTTACCGGAAGCCGGACCAGCCATGCCTCAGTTTGCCCCGCCGGGTTGGTGCCGTGTCCGACCACATACTTTCCGTCCGGGGTCATTCCCTCGGCCTCTTCAAGCTGCCATCCGCCCACGTTCGAAACTCCGTTCGCGGTTAAGTAAGACTTGAGGTCCTGCATGCCGCCTCGATCGGTCCAGAGAAATGCGGTCAACAACTCCGGAATCACCGTGTCGTTGCCGCATCGCCCGACCACCGCAGTGCCGTCGTTCGTTACGGCTCGCCCTCTGCTCGTTCGGTGACCCACCAAAACTCCAAGGTTGAGCATCTTCCCGGGGTTCCAGCGGAACGCCCGAAAGGCAAGGTTGGTGCCCGCGTCGCTTCGGCCCGTAACGTATGCCCCATTGCGAGACATGCCGTAGGCTCGGCTCTCTACGGTTCCGCCAAGAAGATCGCCAATGCTTGTCATGCCCGTAGAAGCCTTCCACAGGAAGCCCAGGATTGTCCCCGTCGAATCCGTGCTATAGCCGCACACTGTCGATCCGTCTGCCGTCACGTCATACGCGTGGCTTTCCCCGATTGCCGCCCCGCTCAATAGGCCTAGGTTCACCATGCCCGAAGCGGAGGTCCATCGGAATGCGCGATGGCTACCGATGTGCCCCTCTCCCACAACCACCGAGCCGTCCCCAGAGACACCCAAGGCATTGCTGTTGTCCGAACCTCCGGCCAAGTCGCCGAGTGAGACCATGCCGGTCGCCGACGTCCATCGGAAGGCCAGTTCACCGGTGCTCGTTCCGCTTTCTCCTACAATAACTGTCCCGGTGGCCGAGACCCTCCGTGCCGAGCTCGAGGTGCCGCCCGGCAAGATTCCGAGGCCCGACATACCCCCTCCGGCAGTCCAGCGATAGGACTGCTTCCCTATACTGCTCGAGCTGGAGCCCACGACAACGACGCCGTTGTCCGAAATTGCGTAAGCGCGGCTGACGGGCGTGACGCCCCCCGAAAGCCAGCCTAAGCCCTGAAACGATGCTTGGCTCCACCCCTGCATGCTCAGGCCCATGGCGCCAAATGTTACTAAAACTTTACTTGTCCGTGATAAATAATTCATTTTGTCCTGCTCACCATCGATGGGTGAATCCTAAGATGAAACGGGTCTCATTGAACTTCTTGTCCAATTCGTTGGAGTCCCTCTTTTCATAGCGAAATTCAAGGGACCAAAGCCAGTTGTCGGTGATGGTGCTTTCGTAAAGTGCCGACAAAATCAGATTGCGATCTCGCCGAAGTGGGTCATTCCGTTTTTTGATCGTACGGGAGTCGTAATCTCTATACTTTAGGCGAGCTTCAAGCTCTAGACGTGACTTCTTGGACAGTTCTTGCTGATAAACCAAGGCATAGGAGGTTCGCTCGAAGTCGTACTTATTTGTTTCTGCGTTGTTCGTTTCTTTTCGAACCGCCAACGCAACTCGCTTGCCATCGCCAAGTCTTCGCTTTAACGTCAGCTGCGAATACGTGTTTGCGGACGACTCGTTGGGATCTTCATATGTTCTGCGGCGAAATGCCTGCTCAAACAAGAGTCTCGTATCGTCATTGAGCCTGTATTCAATCCCTGGCTTTACCAGGTATTGATCGAAGAGCTCGCGATCCTCATTTGATCCTTTCAGAGAAATTTCCGCGTCTACAGTCGCTTCCCAAAGACGACTGAGCTTTCTCGAATACTCAGCAGACAGCTGATGGCTGACGCGGTCGTATGTCGATGAGTTCGTGAAGTCGTGCCTCCCTATCTCGTAGTCCAGCACGAAGTTGGGCTTCGGGATCGGATTCTTATAGGTAACTCCAAACACGAGCACCTTACCAATCGATGACACCGGCTTGTCGTCGCGCTCGATATTGCTGTCTGCCGTAAAGAACGCCGAAATGCGGTACCTCAGCTTAGAGTCCTTCGGTTTCAGTTCGCCATCGCAGATGGCTGCGCCCGGAAGTGCGATAAACGCAAGAAGGATTGAGCCTCTCATTAGGCCGCAACCTCCGCCCGCTGGACGTTCGAGGTCGGTGGGTGGTTCGCAAGCATCCAGTCGACTGCGGTCCGGCTCGCTCTGCCCGGATTGTAGAAGAGGTCATTGACGGACGCTCGCCTGACCTCGCTAAATTGCGAAGGATTGATAAGCGATGACTCCAGGGCGCCCATGACCTCTCTAGGGCTTGGCACGATGATTCCGCCCTTACGGCCCCAGGTTTCTAGATCGACCGCCGAGCCTTCGTTCAGCGCCGCCTGTAGCAACTCGGGCACATCCAGGAACACGATCGGCCGGTCCAGCAACGCGTATTCATTCGCCACTGACGATGCGTCGGTGATGAGGATGTCGGCAAGGAACAGCAGGGGGATAACGTCGAGCGAGCGAACTAGTTTCGTATGGTCCGTCTCGAGCGCACCCACTTTCGTCATCCAATCCTTGCGGTCCTTTGGGTGGTCGTGGAGCTTAACAAGGAGGTCGAAACGGTTGGAGTCGGTAATGGTCCGTATCACGTCAAGGCCCATTAGTTCCAGGGAGTTCTTCTTCTGCCCCGTAGGAGCATAAAGGACGACCGGGCGCTCGCCTGACAGCCCGTATTGAGTGAGCAGCGCGGATCGGTCGAAGGCTCCGCTCACCAAGCGGTCCGTCTTGGGAAAACCAATGTTCACTATTCGGGGGTCGCCGTTCTCGAACATGCCCCGCTCGACGAACTTCCGCTTCATGTACGGACCTACGACGAAGTAATGGTCTGCCGAGGCATTCTCTTCGCGAACGGCCTTGTTACGGAAGGAGATTCCGTGAAAGATCTGCACCTTGCTCCCCACGGACCGCGGCTCGATCATCTTCGTATTGGCCGCGAAAAGCACGTCGTAATCCTCTTCCGCGATATCCGAGACGAGCTTCCTCTCGTGTGCAGGAATGCCGAACCGATCGTAGAGCCCAGCTTCGTCGTAGACCCATTTCCCGGACTCATCCTTGGATCTGAGCCCTCCCGACAAATGCACCTCATAACCCTCAGTTCGTCGAAGCTGTTCATAGAGCGGTTGAAAGCATAAGAAGTGCACAGGCGCGTAGCCAGTAAATAAGATCCTCTTCATAATAGGGGGTGCGCTCCGATCCCACAAAGTGCTGGGTTGGGCCCCACGTGGAGCAAGCTTGGGCCCCTTTGCCGGTGGGCACCATGGACAAGGCTCATGGAGGATTCCAGCAATGGCCAGAGCCACTCTTTGGCACGCTTGAGGTCGTGGGCGAAATCGATTTCGATCCAAGGCTGTCCGGCAACATCCACACACTTAACGCGATGCCTTTTCACCAGAGCGTTCAGGGGCATAGGCGCCCAAGCGCCCTCATGCCCTTGCTGCATGAGGCGGTTGACTTCACGGAAAAGATGGGGAATCAACTTGGCGCTATATCGGATCATTCCCACGTTTTCACCGGCCGCCGTCGCAAGAGGCATAACCTTTGAAATCCCCGTCAGACACTCATCTTGAAGGGAAATCTTCATTTCCTCGTGTGCCAGGGTGCTACTGGAGTCGTACAGTAGAGTCGACTCTTCTTCACGGAGCAACATTCGGTAGAGCGCGGGATGCGCCAGTACGTCGCAGTTCAGCAAAAGGAAATCCGAGCGGACCCAGTCTTTGGCAAGCGCCAGCGAGGCTAGGCTGTTCGTAGTCGCAAAACGCTCGTTGACCACGAACTCGACACCTTTAAATCCGGCGAGGGAAGCCCGAACGCACTCCGCTTCTGATCCAATGACCACCAGAATCCTCTCGATGCCGAAATACCGCAACGAGTAAATTTGGTGCTCCAGGAGAGAGTGTCCGCCCACCGTGCGGAGGCACTTCGGCAAACCGGCCCCAAGTCGAGAGCCCTGGCCAGCCGCAAGGATAACGGCATCTTTTACTGAGTGAGTGTACATTGATAAATTCTCGTTAACGATAACTCTTTCCATGAACATTGTTCAAAATATCCCTTTCCAAAGGAGCATAGGTCGAATCTGCGCGAAATCGGTAAATGTACCGTTCTCCCTACGCTGGCGGGGCCTCAACTGTGACTTCTGCGGCTTGCGCAGCCTTAAGACGCTTCCTTTCATTCCATTCTGCCACTGTGCCATCAAACCGAACCTTGCCTTCTCGTAGGGCCACAACCCTTCTGAAAACATCAATGTGTTCGTCGGTTGACAGCGCCACTAGTAAAGTGCGGCTCGCGTGCACTTTTAATACAGCTTTTAAATATTTAGGGATCGAAGTGGCTTTTAGCCCGAGTTCCGGGGAGTCCAACAGGACAATCGACTCGGTGGCAAGCACCGCCTGCGCAAGCGCGACCGATCGCCGCTGCCCGAAGGAGAGCTCTTCTGACGAAAGTTCGGTAGCCAAACCCTCCGGAAAGCTCCTAAGGAGCTTGCTAAAGCCGCAGGCACTCAACGCCGAGGGGATGGCTTCCGGGGCCGATGGAAGTTCTTCCACTCCTAAAACCTGGGAAAGGGGCCGTTTGCTCCAGGTTGGATTCTGCGGCAGGTAATACGTGTTGCCGGTAAGTGCCGCTAGCTCGGTCTGATCGTATGACGTGTGATCGAACAGGACGAGCGCGCGCCTTGGATTTAGCTGGCCAGCGAGGGTCTTTAGCAACAGGCTCTTTCCAGAACCCGACCGCCCCAGGAGGGCGATCGAATCGCCGGCCTGGATTGAGAGGTTCTGGACCTTCAACGCGTATTTCTTCTCTGAGTCCTGACGGCTTCTGATCCGAAGATCCTGGATCAACAGCTGATGCTGCATCTGACCTGTCCATGCCACAGGGCCAGTGGCAAACAGCTCCTGCAGACGCTCTGCACCGGCCAGGACCTGGCCCGTTTTGCATCCCTGCCTAGTCAGGCGTATGATCGGTGCTCGAATGTTGAAGAGATAAAGCATCAGGACTACCATGTCGCCATGGTTCAGCGCGCCACGGTGCAGGTCTCCAACCGCGAGGATTAGCGAAGTTACCGTTGCCAAACCGAAGAGGGTGTACGCGATCCAGGTCGCCCTCCCCTGGATGCGAGTCGATATCGCGTCGGATTCGTCGCTGTCATGCGGCTGAAAGTCGAACTCGTCAATCGCCTCACCGGTGGATCTTTGGTTTAGGAGCTCTGCAAATCGTCCTTCGCGCTTACGCTTGCGCCGTGCCACCCGGAACAAGTCCGAGGCGGAAAAGAGTGTGACGAGGAAGATCCCGGCGGATGCGCCCGTCATGACCAGCCCGACCGACACGTTGACCATGAGAAGTACTCCGCAAGACACGAAGAGCAGGAGGCTATTGACAAGCACCAGCACCAGAAAGCTCTTCATGCCAGACTGGAGCCGGGAAGCATCGCCCAACAAGCGGAAGGCCAAGTCACCCTTGACGCGGGCGTAGTTCGAACCAACTTCGAGGGATTCCGCTGCGTGCGCCTGCGCCAACCGGGTTACGCCGATGGCAAACTTCGCGAAGTGCCAGCGCAGCAACTGGTCAAAGTAGCCCCACGCAAGCAAGATTAAAAACACCGAGAAGCCAGCCAGCAGTAGCAAGTTCGATGTATCGCTCGCCGTTCCGCCGCGGATGACCGGATTGAGCAGCAACTTGAAGACCCAGGGAAGGCCAACGCGACAAGCGACCACACCGAGTGAGGCGAATACGCCCAGCCAAAAGGTCGCCTTATGGGGCCCGAAGAACGGAGCGAGACCCTTAATAATCCGTGACCACTCCGCAAGATGAAATCGTCGGTCTTCACTCATCGCCATAACATTCCTGCCAGTAATGAACCAGTTTAACCCCTCGCGAATACATCCACGCGCGCCCAACGGGTGTGCTTGGCTTTCGATGGTGGTTCCAAGGTCACCGCCCCAGCTATGTCGGGGCCAATCCGTGCGCCATGCCTTTGTTTTGGGATCGTCGGGGTCCGGAATCAATGCGGCGCGTTTATTGAGGGAACAAAATCCATATCGCATGTGTGCCGAGCGATTCTTGTCAACCTGAAAGAGCCCGTGAGAATCCATGATGGAATGCGAACTATAGCGATCCAACTTGGCGACCGTTCCTAACTTCACCCAGGGCTCCACGGACACTCGGTCCCTCCTCTTCCTTCGGCAACATGCATCCCAAGCAAGGGGGAGGGAGGCTCGGGCCGGGCGGGTGAGGACCACCCCACTCGTGACGGTCTTGTGACGGTCATTGGCGATCACTCATTGTTCAAAGGAACCCCCGGGCATAGGGGGCAAGCTCCAGCAACCCGCACTGAGCAGCCCATCCGAGGTAGAAGTATCAGGGATGGGCTTCTTACTTGCGCAGATTCCTTCGCCAAACCAGCTCGAAAAGCAGTACGGATCTCTGACGGCGGCCTTACTTATCTTCGGTGCCTGCACCGTCGCGTTCATTTTGCTCATGGGCGGCCTCGTGCTCATTGCGCGCTATTTCGCTCGCCGGCGCTTCCGGCTCAGGTCCGAATGGGCGATCGCGCGCGGGTACCAACCCCTTGACTCCGTAGAAGGGTCCGGCGATGCGGGCAAGCAGACCCTCGCCGCATATCCTCATGTATCGATGTTTACGCACGCTTCCGGAACCGCCGAGCGGATATTTACCGGCACGCACAATGGGGAACCCTTCCGAGTTTTCGATTTCTCATACATTACGGGCTCGGGCAAGAGCACGGCGGAGCACCAGTACAGCGTGGTGGCCGTACAGCTTTCAAGGGATGTTCGCCCACTCATCTTCAGGAAGCGAGTGCCTCTTGACCGGCTAAGAGGTGGCGATCACGTTCTGACCGGCAACGAAGCTTTCGACGATTGCTTTGCGGTTGATTGGGATGTTGCCGGTGTGCTTCCTTTGCGATTGGACGATGAAGTCATCGAGCGGCTCCGGGATGGCTTGGTGCGCGAGGTCTTTGTAAGCGGTTGGCAACTGGTCGTGACAACTCCGAATCACATCTCCAGCGAGAACTACGATCGCCTCATCGAAGAAGCAAAATGGCTCGCTGATTGGGTGGTCTAATCGAGCTCCTGATTCTTGGTCTTACCGACAAACGGAATCAGCGCCAATCCCAAGAACGGTAACGGATTAGAAGGGCGAACCGTTGTTCTCGGGTAGAACCAAGTCCTATGGCTGGCCGAGTTCTAGAATGTGTTCCCAACTTCAGCGAAGGTCGCGACCCCGCGATCATCGAAGCGATTGCGGCGGCAATTCGTGCAATCGAAGGCGTGAAACTGCTCGACGTCGACCCCGGAGCATCCACGAATCGAACGGTCTATACCTTCGCAGGGGAGCCGGAAGCCGTATGCGAAGCGGCCTTTCAGGCGGCGCGAGTCGGGTCGGAACTTATCGATATGAGACGTCATTCGGGAGAACACCCTCGTTTTGGAGCCCTCGATGTGTGCCCGTTCGTGCCTATTTCCGGCCTTACCATGGACCAAACCGTCGAGTTTGCCAGAGCCCTGGGAACCCGCTTGGGAGCGGAACTCGGGCTGTCCGTTTACTTCTACGGTAACGCCGCGACCTGCGAAGATCGGCGGGACCTGAGCCTCGTCCGTTCTGGCGAATACGAGGGACTCGCCAAGAAGTTGGCCGATCCCGTTTGGGTCCCCGATGCCGGGCCCGCGAACTTCCAACCCTCCACGGGCGCAACCGCGGTCGGGGCGCGGGATGTCCTTATTGCCTACAACATCAACTTGAACACGACAAGCGTGCGGCGCGCCAACTCTGTTGCCTTCGACGTCCGCGAGCGGGGACGGATGAAACGGGAGGGCGATCCGATAACGGGCTCCATTATTCGTGATGCGGAAGGCAATCCGGAGTATGAAGCGGGCGAACTGAAGTCAGTCAAGGCGATCGGCTGGTTCATCGAAGAGTATGGGTTTGCCCAGGTATCCATGAACTTAACCGACATCAAGGAAACCCCAATCCACGTCGCATTTGATGTCACATGCGACAAAGCCACCGAACGAGGAATACGCGTTACTGGCTCTGAACTGGTTGGCCTCATTCCGCTTAGTGCGATGCTGGAGGCGGGAAGGTACTTCCTTCACAAACAGCGTCGTTCAAGCGGCGTATCGGACGCCGAGCTGATCCGAATCGCGGCGAAGACGATGGGGCTGGACGAACTCTCCCCCTTCAATCCCAGCGAAAAGATCATCGAATACGCGATCCGGAATCAGGGTAAGGCTTTGGTTGACCTGACTTTGCGCGACTTTACCGAAGAGACCGCGAGTGAGAGTGCAGCACCTGGCGGAGGGTCCATTGCCGCCACGATGGGCGCGCTCGGAGCCGCCCTCGCGACGATGGTCGCCAACCTCAGCAGCCACAAACGAGGCTGGGACGATCGGTGGAAGGAGTTCTCCGACTGGGCCGATTGCGGAAAGGCCTTTCACCAGAAGCTCCTCCAACTCGTGGACGACGATACGGACGCATTCAACGACGTAATGGCCGCCTTCGGGCTACCGAAGGGGACGGACGCCGAGAAGGCAAGTCGCCTCGCCGCGATTCAACAGGCGACTCAGAAAGCGATTGAAGTGCCTTTGGAAGTGATGCACGTGGCCTATGACTCCATGCACGTCATCGCCGCGATGGCCGAGATCGGGAATCCGAACTCGGTGAGCGATGCGGGAGTTGGGGCCTTGGCGGCAAGGTCTGCCGTACTCGGTGCGCATTTGAATGTGAAAATCAATGCGACGAGCATCAAGGACGAGGTGTTCCGGGCGAACGTGCTCGCCGTCGCCGCCGAACTCGACGCGAAGGCTCGGAAGCAGGAAGCGGATATTCTAGAAGTCGTCAATCGGCGGATGCTGGAGTAGATGGTCAGGCCGCATGATTAAGAGAACTCCTACGAGCTCTGAAGGCTCTCCCACCTCTCCCGGGTGAAGCACAAGAGAATCTCGTCGCGCCATTGACCGCGTTTCCAGTATCGCTTGGGCCACGTGCCAATGACCTCCCCACCGGCTGCCTTTTGCATGCGCAGAGATCGCTCATTGCCCTCTAAAGTCGATGATTTCAGCATTCTTAAGCCGAGCACTTCGAAGCAATACCGAGCTCGGACCCGCGCGGCATCGGTGCCATATCCCTGACCCCAGAGGGCCATTTCCCCAATAAACGAGCCGGTGGAGGCAGTGCCGTGCCGGTAGTCGATCTCGTGAATGCCGCTCGTTCCGATATGTCGCCCGTCGAGCGTTTCAATGGCAAACACGACGTCGGCGTCCGTCCCTCGCTCGGATTTCTCAAGCCATTCGCGCTCGGCCAATCGCGTCAGCGGATGGTCGCCAATGAGCAGAAATTGGGTGACCTCGGGGTCGTTCAGCCACCGGACATAGTTGTCCAGCATTCGATCCGTGTCAATCGGAACGAGCCGTACTTTCTCGCCTTCCCAGCCGTGTGCCATTGGAAAGTATAGGCGATTTTTGACCAATGGACCTTAAGAATAGCGATTTCCGGCCGTGTCGAGCAAGCACACGAAGTTCGACACAATCCGCTCGACCGCACTCAGAGCGAAAATCCAACTGATCGTGATTCCCACAATCGGCACGAAGACCATTAAGTGCGTGATGAAGGCAGCAACCCACACGCCCATGCAGGAGGGGCAGTACAGCAAACTGCCGATGGTTTGCTTGAGCCCGCGCTTCTTCGGAACCTCGACCTCCTCGCCATCCTTTACGGCGATGTCCACAAATGGCGCGCGGATCACTTTCGTAACTTGCTCATTCGCAACGATGTTCGCGATTCGGTAGGTCGCCAACCCGAATATGACGAGATTGAAGGGAGTGATGTACGAAATCAAGCCCTGGAGCCGAATGTAGAACGCCCAAAACAAAAATCCGTTTATCGCCAGGAACACGCTGAAGGGCAGCAAACTCCAATAAGGAATCTGGCTTGCCGGAATCGCGTGTGGCGGTGCGCTGCGTAAGGGCTCTCGGCTGATAATAGTTGTCCTTTAGGTGTCTTGCAGAAGTTTAGACGACTTCGACCCACCTTCCGCTGCGAAAGAAGTAAGCTCTCGTTCTCGTCCCGTCGCAGTTGGGACAAATCCAACCATGACCAAGAATGATATCCTCATCGCCCTCAGCCAACGCGGACGGTTCTGGACGCTCAACTTCGAGGACCTCACCCATGCCGAGCAGGTTTTCCGCGCTATCTGGGAACTTGAAGGCGATGTCAACAACGGCGGATTTAGCCAATACTATTTCAACAACTCGGCGGATTCAGCCTATTTCGCGCCTGACGCCCTTGAGGAAATCGGCGCAAGCGCAATGGCCGCGCTCGTGCGTGATGCCAACTCCCTGTTTCCGGGAGGGATGGTGCCGCGAGAACGCGGCGCCCGCCAAGCCTTGCTGGAACCCCTAGAAGCCCAATTCGACGCCCTCGATCAGGCTTTCTGGGAGTATCCCGAAAACCTTGCCGAACTCCTTTTTGATTACGTAAGCAACCACGTCGAAGAAATCGCCGGCGCGGAATCCTTCGTCTAGACCTTGAGGTATTCGAATTTCCCAATTTTCAGCGGCGTATCGGCGGCGACGTCAAAGCTCGCTCGCACGGATCCCGGAGCGAGCTTTTGATCATCAATCTGGGTCCAACTCAGCAGGAGTTGGGTGCCGTTATAGCTCCACGTGCCTTGTGAGGATGCTCCCGCGCCGACGTATCTGAACGAACCGTCCTTTCGTAGGTCGAACCGAACCGATTTCACCTTGCCATTGAGCAGCCAAGTGCCGGACATCGTCTTTTTCGATCCCGCCGGCTTTAGCAACGGAATCTGAGCGTTACCCGCCCCCGCCGCCGCTCCCGCGAGGGCAATGAGAATCATTTTTTGCATCATAAGGGGGTGTCCTACTTCTTAGACTCCGATTCCGATACGATCCTCAATCCAAAAATCAAAAATCTCCTTCGTCTCGCCTGAGTCATAATATGCTCGTTAAGGTGCCGTGCCCAAGTGGACTAAGGGGTCGGTCTGCAAAACCGTTATTCGGCGGTTCGAATCCGCCCGGCACCTCCAGATTTCCGCGAGCCACAAGAATTCAGGCACCCTCTCTCTTCCCAAGGGAGAGGGTCGGGGATGGTTCGTGCCCCGGGGAGAGGGTTGGGTTTTGGCGACCCTTGCTTCGGCTCAAATCCCTGACAATCCACCCCTCACAATCCTGACCACCCTCTCTCTTCCCAATGGAGAGGGTCGGGGATGGTTCGTGCCCCGGGGAGAGGGTTGGGTTTTGGTGACCCTTGCTTCGGCTCAAATCCCTGACAATCCACCCTTACAATCCTGGCCACCCTCTCTCTTCCCAAAGGAGAGGGGGGTGAAGGCTCGTGCCCCGGGGTGAGGGCTGGGTTTTGGCGACCCTTGCTTCGGCTCAAATCCCTGACAATCCACCCCTCACAATCCTGACTACCCTCTCTCTTCCCAAGGGAGAGGGTCGGGGATGGCTCGTGCCCCGGGGTGAGGGTTGGGTTTTGGCGACCCTTGCTTCGGCCCGTTTCGGATCAAATCCCCTGACGTCCCCCCGCGTGCGCAATTTCTCATTATTAGCTTGTCATCAATGCGCCTTCGCGCATATCGTGCGCATCGCGCGCAATTAGGTTCAGCGGGGATAAGAGGAATTTGCGCATTTTCGTTTTTCAGGGTTTTGGGGAAGGGAAATCTGGCACGGTCGCCGAGTTAAACGCCCTCGGAACCCAGGGCTAGCAGCCCTGGGACACGCTTGGGCAGGCTGCCCAAGCCACCAGTCCGTACCTCTTTAGTGGAGTTTGAGGCGATTTGTCAACCCTGGTTTGTGCGATGATTCGGCCCCTATTGATAAGTTTTGAGGTTTTAAGGACGCCTCCGATGGGTCATAGTTCTGAGAAGAAATCGGAGTCCATCCTTTTTACATCGTAACGTTGCACCAGACTAACGCCAAGGTCCGACTCGATCATAAGACCTGCGAGTTGAACGCCATCGACAAGAGAGACCTTGTAAGCGATGGTCTTCGCGTATTCAAGTGCCTCCTTAGTAAATGTTGATGTGGTAATGAACACTCCCTTACTTGCACCTTGGCCCGCAAGAGCACCAACAAACGCTTGGATTTCTCTGCGGCCGACAGTGCCATCGCTCCAACGCTTCGCCTGAAGGTAAATGTTGTCGAGACCAAGTTTGTCCTGCTTGATCACCCCATCTACGCCACCGTCGCCAGAACGTCCAAGGGTTCTTCCGGCGTCCTCCACTGAACCGCCATAACCTAATCGCAGCATCAACTGCACAATGAGGTGCTCGAAGAAGGCTGGCGGCATCCCCTTGATTTTGTCAAGTAGCTCCTCTGCAAGTTTGGAATTGACCTCTGTGTGCGCAAGAGCGATAGTCTCTTCAGGGGAGGCCGTGCTCGGCTTCAAGACATTGCTAATCTCAGGTTTATTCGTCGCAGACTTTCCTTGCCGCGACCGGGTCTTGAATTCCACATACTCGGGAAAGACTTCCAGAAGCTCGGGTTTGATCACTTGTGGCGCCTTCTGAAGGAACTCTCTACCACGCACCGTAATCTCGTAGGTCCCAGGGGCCGGCCGGTCCACTAGCCGCGCCGCGAAAAGGTAAGTTCCGGTCCAAAGCACTCGATCAAGTACCCGAGAGCGCTTTCCGCTCGGAATCAAGTCTTCGCGGTCAGCATCGCTCAGCATGAAGCGATCTGCTGCTTCAACGGCGATCTGAGTTACGTGCGACCGCCCTTTATCGATGAGAATCTCCATCGTAGGTCTAAAAAAGCGATAAAATTCGGGTACGGCCACACTATATGATAGCCGACACGACCTAAGATCGCATTTCACCAAGGAGGAGCTGTGATGAAAATCAGACGGACATCACAAGAGGGTGCAATAATCTGATGATCGATACGCACCCGATTCGGTGGTTAAGCTTTGAAGAAGAAGTCAGGCTCCTCGCGGAGGCTTTTGGGTACTCGGCCGTTCGCACCCCCCCGACTGGGGATCATGGCGTCGATGTAATTGCAGAAAAAAACGGCAGAAGGGTTGCCATTCAAGTGAAGTTGCTTCGGAGTGGCAAGGTTGGAAATGGGCCAATACTCGCACTTCTCGGTGGTATGCGTATTTATCAGGCAAGTGAGGCTCTGCTGATAACAACTGGGAGTCTAACGAAACGGAGAGCCGAGGCCTGCCAAAAGGGCGGTGTGGTCTATTACGACCGAAATCGACTTCTGGATTTGTGCAATTCGACCAGGATCACATTGCCGTCTTGGTGTGTGCTCAAGCACGCATGTAACGACTGCGCAACTGATCTTAGAGGCGACTTACGCATCGGTCGGGATGCAGAGAACGATCTTTTCGTGTCCGATGACAGAACGCTGTCGCGAAGGCATTGTGAATTCAGACGTCGTGGTTTGGCATTGGAGGTAACTGATCTTGGCAGTGCGAATGGAACGTGGGTTAACGAGGTCCGCGTGGCCCATGTGCAACGAATCAAGTACGGCGACGAGATTCGCTGCGGGGCACAGATTTGGCGGGTCAGGCCACCGGATTAAGCTCTGGCCAGTTTCAGTTCGAGACGGGTGCCCGAGCCATCTCCCGTAGGCATTGCTATCGGCATCTCGTTCCATTCCAGCCCGTCGAGCTCCCGTCCATTCTTGCTTTTCATGAAACCGCCCCATTGTTTGAAGAAGAACGCCACACCTTGTTCTTGGCTCTGATCGCGGAGATCCCTGACCCATTCCGGTTTCATTGGCCTCGCTCCCGGCCCCGACTCACCGCCGACGATTACCCAGTCAATGCCGGTCAGATCCAAATTTTTCAGCGGGCCGATCAGTGGCTCAAGCGACAAGAATTTGACATGCGCGCTAGTTCGCCTCAAGTGCTCAATCCGGTGGCGCACCTTGTCATTCTCTACACTAGTTCCCATCCAGATGTTTGGCAGCCATTCGAGGTGAGCATCAAGCTCCTCAAGTCGCTCGGCGCGTTTCGTGAGGACCTGATAGTGATGCCAGTCTGCGCGGCGCATCGTATCGAAGACCTTGGCGATGAACTCGGGAGGTACCTCGGGATGGAACAGGTCTGACATGGAGTTGACAAAGATGCGCTGCGGTCTCTTCCACCGGAGGGGTAATTCCAGCATGTGCTCATGGAGCGTCACTTGGAAGCCGTTCCGATAGTTCGCAGTTCCCATTGCCTTCAGCCGCTTGGCCATACGTTCGGCATAGCAGTGTTTGCATCCTTGACTCAGCTTCGTGCACCCAGTCACTGGATTCCAAGTCGAGTCTGTCCATTCAATGTGTGATTCAGCCATGGTTCATTTCCCTAGTAAGTATTGCGCTATCTTGATTGCTGGCTTTGCGCCCCTTTCGTTTGCAGCCGCGAAGCACAGCAAGAAGAGCGGTGATCCGGTCGAGTTACACAAAACCTTCGCTTGGGGGCTAACTGCATGGAAAGCTGTGGCCATTCGCTCCAAGAAGAACCTCGAAATCGCGGGGAAGCTGGCCTCCTTCTCAAGGGCGTCGTATTCCTCGAAGAGGTTCGAGACGTGATGAGCCTTGTAAAACTCCTCCTGCCATGTGTTTGTGCCGAAGGACCTTGTAAGGGCCGTCGCCCAGTCAGCTGGTGGTGGTTCTTCCCGTGTTAGTAGCCTGTTCACGGCAGAGATTGGAAACAATATCCACAGATCGATTGCCTTTGTCGCCCCAAGTGCTACGATCGTCTCCCAATCGACCTGCATCCCGTAGGGATCAAGAAAGACGACTGCGCGGCTGGTCCGCCAATCCGTTCGCTTGACCCAGGCACAAAGCTCCTCATTCGCGTCGCCTGTAACTACCTCAACGTGCCTACCGTGCTCCTGAAATGGCTCTGCTAGTTTCAGTAGTTGCTTGACCCGACGGGCACTCTTCTCGATGAAGAGATAGCTGTTGAAACCGGGGTCCTGTCTGAGTGCAACTGCTGCGCTGCCCTCAATTGACGGCGCTACTATCTTGCCGTCGACCATCAACACTGCTTCGTCGCCTTTCGTCGCGATGGAGCCCGTCCCTGCGAAGGCGTCGACGTACCAGGTGTGGAAGTACTTTGCTTTTGGGTTTGCGTGGAAAATTTTGAGATACTGGATCAGGTACTGCTCCAACAAACTCAGTTTTTCCTCCGTCCAAGAACCGCCGAAACTATGTGCCACCTCTTAACTATAGCAGAATATCGTCTACATGTCAATAGGTTGGTGTACTTTCTTCTCATCCGTACATAACCGTAGCCGTGACTTCAATCGAGGTCGAAGAATTGCAGATTCTTGCAGTTGTCGCACTTTCGGGAGCGAAGCCTATCATACATTGAGAACATGCGAGACATTAAGCCCTCGTCGTCATCAAGGTTGCGATGTTGGCCGACGAACTCTCCCCAAATGAACTGGGATCCTCCGCAGATGGGGCAAGGCGCCTCGGCTGAAAACGGTGACTTCATTGGAAGTATTTTAGCGGGTCACGGGGGGCGAGATCCTGCGCTATGAACTGTTGTGGTCTCGAGGTTCGAGGAAAGCACACACATAAGCCATAAATTTCTGCGGGAAGGGGTTGAATTTCCGCCCGCGAACATACTACAGGGTGAAACGGCGTTTACTCGCAAAATCCAGGCGGTCCTTCGTCCCCGCAACATGAGAAAACAAAAAAAGGTGTGATGTGAAAATGAATGTGATTTTGGCCCAGTTTCAGATTCAAAACGCGGCGTTTCAGGGGTGTGATAATGGGCGGAGGAAATGTGATAATGCGGGGCAAGCAAGCCAGTCGAACAGTTGCGCCCGCGCGATGGGGAAATCTGGAGACCCTCACCCCGTTTCACAGTTTCTCGGCCCCACAGCACATTTAGGGCAAGGGTAGGCCCATCGCCTGCAGCCATTCCCTCAGCTTTGCGACGCGGGTCGCGGCATCCGCGGGCAGATTGAAGGGCCGTCCCCGGGCGTCCACAATGATGCCAACGGTTCCGCCTTCGACCTTCTTCGTCACGGTCTTGCCCTTGCCGGCGCCCATGTCAAATGTTTTGCCGGGCTCCATTGTGAGTTCGAGGAACTGGTCGGTCTCGCAGGGAATGACCCTGATGGAGCCGTAAGGCACCGCCTCGTTCACGCCAGCGCCCTTGATCGTGACCGCGATTTCTCCTGGCTTTCCATTGCCAATCGGAGAAATGCAAGCGCCGATTTTGACGATGCAATCGTATTCAAACACCTGCTTAGCGGCCTCATAAAAGTGCTGCGAAAGGACGCCCAGATGGGGAGTCATGAAGATGGAGTCGACCGTGA
>JBKJJL010000331.1:0-26769 GCA_046597875.1 Fimbriimonadaceae bacterium
CGTCCCTCAACTCGACCATCGTGTCGACTCAGCACTACCAGGTGGAGCTCCACCCGACGGACCTGAGCTACATCATGTCCGGAACTCAGGACAACTCTTCCCCATCGGCGCGGGGGAACCTTGCCGACTGGAGGGCTCTTTATGCCGGCGACGGAGGCTGGGCAGGCTTTGACAACACCACACCCGCAGTTCACTTCACAACCTCTCAGGGAGGAAGCGTTTGGCTCTACACAACCGCGACCGACACCACCCCCAACTACATCTCACCTACCGTATTCGTGGGGGGCTTTCTTGCTCCTACCGCCTTTGGTGGGGTAGGCGGCAGTGACATCTTCCTCGCGGGCAGACACTTCCAGAAGTGGATTTCCGCGAATACGTGGACAACGATGAAGTCTGACATCGCCGGGGCAGGCAACTACGCCACCACGATCGGCAAGTCGCCAACGAATCCAAGTGTCATGTACACCGGATCGCGAGATGGCTTCATCTGGCGCACCCTCGACGCGGGTGCCACCTGGAAACAGTGTGACGACCCGAATATTGATCGTCCCGTAGGAGACATTGCGGTCTCTTGGACGAGCACCACGGACGTCCTTGCGGGCCTCCAGGGCACCGGGCCGAACCACCTGTGGCGGTGCACCAACACGAGTGCTGCTGTCCCAATCTGGACGAATGTTAGCGGGAACCTTCCCGACACGCCCATCAACGCCGTCTGCTTCGACCCCTACAATGCGGGCCGATGGTATGTCGGAACCGATATTGGCGTCTTCATGACCTCGAACAGCGGTGCCACCTGGACCAACCTAACTTATCTCGGGCTGCCCAACGTGCATGTCAATGCACTTCGCATCAGCAAGAATAAGGCGTACATCTATGCGGCGACGTTCGGACGAGGCATTTGGAGAATCCAAACCACCTCAAACCCGACCGCTTTCAGCATCAGCGGTACGGTACGGACCGTCAACAACGGGCCTTTCTCGGGCATTTCGCTTGCGCTGAAGAAATGGCGCGAGTATCAACTCACGTTCACCAACAGCACGCCGCTGCCGATCCCGGACAATAACACGGTGGTCACGTCAACCTTGCCCGTTAACCTGAACTACCCGATTACGGGTGGAACGCTCTACTTGAACATTACCCACACCTACAAGGGCGATCTGGTTGTCATTCTGGAAGCGCCAGACGGGAATCAATGGGTTGTTCACAATCAAACTGGAGGTTCTGCAGACAATATCATCGGGAACTTTGATTTCGACAAGTTCTCAAACGGCCTGTTAGGTACGGGTACGTGGAAGCTGCTGATTCGTGACGCGGTCGGGGGAGACAGCGGCACGTTGAACTCTTGGAAGGTGATTCCGAAGTTCTTCACCTATGTCACCCAGGCAACGACGACCTCCAGTACTACTGGTACGTATTCGTTCCCGGGCCTTGACGCAGGCAAGTACTACGTGATCCCGTCCTTCGCAGGCAAAACGTGGACTCCGAAGTACCGTATCATGAACGTCGGTCCTAGCAGAACCCTGCAGGACTTCAAAGCCAACCAATAAAAGGTCGGCTTGAGGGTGCCTCCCGAGTTCGGGAGGCACTTTTTTTGTTAACTCTTTCAAAACACAGCCACGGTTTCAGGCTTTTTGCCTTACAATAGAATGGTTCCGTTTCTTTGAAGGAGTCTGATTGTGAAAATTGGTTTCATCGCCGCCGTGATGCTGGGCATCGTGAGTACATCGTTTGGCAATCTAAAATTGGTCACCGTGGCTGCCAGGGGGGGCCAACATGGCGGCTGGTCTGGTTCCCAGTCGGAGGCGGTTCGCGCCTTTTTGCGCCCTCGAACGGCGACCTTTGGAGCGGATCCTGCGCTCTACAATCGAGCGATCGCCCAACGCGACGCCTTACCTCCCGCGGTGATGGGCGGCGGATCCTCTTACGCTCCTTATAGTGTCTGGGCCCCTGCAGGAACCAACAACCTCGGGGTGCCTTATGCGAAAGGCTTCGGTATCGGACCGATTTCCGGGCGAAAAACCGGGATCGCAGTCGCTCAGATTGACCCCGAAATCATGTATGTCTCGACCGCTGGAGGAGGTGTTTGGAAATCAATTGATGCGGGCCAAATCTGGAAACCCATGAGCGATCGATGGGCCTATCTTGACACCAGCTGTATAGCCATCCACCCGACCAATCCAAACACCGTTTACGCGGGCACCGGGGACTGGCGAGGCTTTTTTCAGAGCCGCACGCAAGGAATCATGCGCACAGTTGATGGCGGCGTCACGTGGACCCAGGTCGGCACCCCGCGGATGAAGAGCGAGACCATTACGAAGATTCAGTTCAATCCTGAAGCGCCCCAACAGATCTTATGCACAACCGCAGGGGGAGAAGCCCCGAACTATGGCGGCATTTATAAGTCCACGAACAACGGCTTGACTTGGACCCTCAAGCAAAGCGGTCACCATTATGTGGACATGAGCCTGGGAACTCTTGGTGCAATTTGGATTACCGCGGTTGGTCCCGACACCCCTGGTCAGCGTGGGCTCATCCAAAAGACTTTTGACTTTGGCAACTCCTTTGATCCATCTCCAAATCCAGCCGCTAATGCCCAAACGACCCTCTTGCTGGACGCTTCAACCGTGAATGGCAACAGCGCGTACTTGCTCGCTCCCAACGATCAAAAAGTATTCAAAACGATCAATGGCGGCGCGAACTGGACGGACGTGACAGGCAACTTCCCGATGGGAACAGCGGCTGATCCTCTTTACAACTGGAGCGATCCGGCTTCGAATGCCATGATCGGATGCTCAAGAGTGGGTGGCGCAGATCTCGTTTTCGTAGGAATGAAGACCATTGCCCAATCCCTCGGAGGCAATGGTGTGTGGCTGGACATCGGTCGCTCGTATAGTGAAGCGAGCCCAAACTACCTGCACGAGGGGTTTAATGCTTTCTTAGCTCACCCAACTATTGAGAGCCTCGCGTACTTTGGGTGTGACGGCGGCGTTTTCAGATACAGCTACAACGCCAATCCCACCGCGGCGAACTTCGTGTCGCTCAACGCCACCCTGCGGGACACGATGCACTATCACACGTCTCTGCATCCGACCGATCTGAGCTACGTTATGTCGGGTACCCAAGACAACGCAACCCCCGCAAGCCGAGGCAATCTCGCAGTTTGGGGCAATCTCTATGCCGGCACAGGGGGATGGAGTGGGTTCGACCAAACCAATCCTGGTATTCACATGACGACCTCCGCCCAGGGGACAGTCTGGCGCTACACGAACCCGACCGACGCGCTGCCTGACAATATCTCACCTGCCCCGCCCGCAACCTGGACGGGCGCATACATTACTCCGACCGTACTCGCTGGCGTGAGTGGCAGCCAACTCTACACCGCGGACAATCGTCTAAAGCGCTGGACTGGCGGAACATCTTGGGTGAGCGTGAGCCCCCTCCTAACTCCAAACGCGAACGAGTATGTGACGACGATTGGCGTCGCCCCAACCGCGACGACCGTGATGTACACGGGCTCGTCCGATGGATACGTTTACCGAACCGCGAACAACACGACCAACTGGAATCAAGTTCGCAACGGTGCGGATAGTCGAACCGTTGGCGGGATCGCGGTTTCTTGGACAAACACGAACGACATCCTCGTCGGGTACCAAGATTTTGGAGGCAACCACCTGTGGCGCTGCACCAACACCAGCGTTGCCGTTCCCACTTTCACGAACGTGAGCGGAAACCTGCCCGAGGCACCCGTCAACGCAGTTGCCTTCGATCCTTACAACGCGGATGTGTGGTACGTGGCCACCGACGTTGGGGTGTTCTCGACGAAGGATGGCGGAGCGACCTACCTCAACATGACGGCCTTGGGATTGCCCAATGTTCATGTCACTTCGCTGACGATCAGCAAAAACAAAGCCTATATGTATGCCGCGACGTTCGGGCGTGGCCTCTGGCGTATCCAGTTCACCAGCACGCCGAACCCATTCAGCATTGCAGGCACCATTCGCACGGTTGACGATGCGCTGTTCTCAGGGGTCACCGTGACCTTGAAGAAATTCCGGGAGTATCAGCTGGCCTATTCAAACAATACGGCAACGCCCATCCCGGACAACGACATGATCGGGATCGCACCCGGAATAAACATCAATCTGGGGTACGCGATCACCGGCGGCACTTTGAACTTGAACATCACCCACCCGAACCGAGGAGACCTGGAGATAACCCTTGTCGCACCGGACGCTCGCGAGTGGCGAGTTCAAAACGTTTCGGCGGACACGGGCGATAACATCATAGCGAACATTGACTTCAATGGCTTCGCGAATGGGGCCCTTGCTACCGGGCTGTGGACGTTACGCATCCGCGATCTGGTGGGCGGAAATGTGGGAATTCTGAACTCCTGGAAGGTCATTCCGAAGTTCTACACGTACGTAACGCAGACGTCGATGGTGACTCCCGCATCCGGCGCGTACTCCTTTACCGGCCTTGAGGCGGGCAAGTACTACGTCGTGCCGAGTTTCACCGGCAAAACCTGGGTGCCGCGGTACCGTGTGATCAACATCGGCCCAAGCCGGACCGGCCAGGACTTCAAGGCCTTCCAATAGGTTGTAAAAAAAGGTCCTCCATCCGCAGGCGGAGGACATATGGCAAACTACGCCCGGGTGTAGTGGCTCTTCATAAACTCTTGCCAGGAGCCGTCTTCCTGCTGTCCGTAGGAAGTTAACGTACGGTGATTGTCATCGATGAGTTCAAGTACATCGCGATAGTTGGCGGTTTTACCGTCATTCACCATGTCCGGGCCTACGCAGTTGAGGGTCATGGTCTTGCCGTCGGCGCTCAGTTCTCCGGCGGATTTCCAAAGATGGGATGACATATTGGCGAACCAACAGGCTCGATATTCCTTGAAGGACACATCGTATCCGAGCGCGTTGTAGCTCAACATTTCCGAACCGTCGGGCATCGCGCATTTGCCCTCGCCGAAAGCCCACAGTCCGCCCAAGCTCTTCACGCTTTCGGTCCCCTGAGATTTCGCTTTTTCGCCGCCTGGTCCCATCATCATCTCGGTCTCAAGCGTCCACTCGCCGACGAGCTTTTGCAACCAAGCATGCTCTTCAACTGGCTTTGTCCCCATCATTTCCATTTCTTGTGTTTCCATAAATGTTGCCTCCAACAAACTCTAATTTACGCTCCTAGGCGACCGTAATGCTGAGATTATGCGTAAGAGTTCAGCAGGATCTTGTGACGTCGGGTTACCATCAGGCAATGGCAACGCAAGACGAAGTCAGGCAAGTTGCATCCCGCTTGCCGGGAGCAGTTGAAGGGGCCGGCCGCTTCGCCTTCGAGGTTGAGGTTAAGGGCAAAATGAAGGGATTCTTATGGTCGTGGGCGGAGAAGGTGGATCCCAGAAAGGCCCGAGTGATCAACGATGGCGTGATTGCGGTATCCGTTCCGAATCTCGAAGCGAAGGACCTCCTGATCAAGTCCGATCCGGAGAAGTTCTTCACCGAGCCCCACTACAACGGCTACCCGGCCGTGCTCGTTAGGCTTGAGGCGATCGCCGCCGAGGAACTGGAGGACCTGATTCTGGAGGCGTGGCGTTGCAAAGCGCCGAAGACCTTGCAGAAGCAACACGATCAGTAAGCCTTGTCAAAGAGATCTAACGCCTTCACCTGACTGGCAAAGGCTTCGACCTCATCCCTGATCTGCCGAACGGTCATCCCTCGCGAAGTGTCCAACCACCTTGAAATACTAACGTACTCCTGTTGGACTGAGACTTCAGCCCACTTGATTGTGCCTGAGCCCTTCAAGAATCGGTCAAGCTTCTTGCGCTCTGGGCGGCCCATCGAAATCATGGAAAAGCCAAGACGAAACCCATGCATACCGTTAAAGAGCACCTGCACGCCAAGAGGTTCGGCACCGGTGATCCAACCTTTACCTCCCCCCGAAAATGCGTGCTCCCCCCACTTGAGCGGCCCGCGAAGATAGTCAAGGTCTTCCTGCTCAACCTCTTCCAACTTTGCATTAAGATCCAAAGGTGCCTTACCTGGCTGGTAGAACACGTCCGTCTGCTTTCCTCCGAGGGGTCCAAGTTCCCTCTTCAGGCGGCGGCAAGCTTCAACGATTCTGGTGACCTTAACTTTCACCTCGTCGGTAGCCGTGGTCGGAGTCGCTAACTGGACTTCCAGAACTACTCTCCCTCCCAAGTAAGAGTGACCTTTTATATCCTCGAACTTCTCTCGGATGAGCCAGTCACGCAGCTTCTTTTTCTCCAGAAATCGAGGAAGGTCGAACTCGACACGGCCCGTCGCCCTGCCGACGAATGGCTCCTCACCCGACTTATGACTGTGAAATGAGACAACGATGCCGACCTGGGTGACTCCGTCTGTGAGGGTCCCGCGGTAAGGGTCCTTGAGATTAGAAGTCGTGTAACCCATCGTGGATAACAGCGCTAGGAACCCGTCTTTAGACAACTCGCCGACCTGCGCGACCTGAACCTGAGAGGCAAGAAGGGCAGCTATTGCGACAAGGCTCATGCTGGTCTAACGTACCGCAACGAGAGCGGTTACCATCTTTGCATGGCAAGTGGGACGAGGTTCGTGTTATCCTTCGCGAACCTGGAGGACTAATGGAAGCCCATCAAGAAGTAATCAACGCTCTGTCCGCCATCGGCAATCCCGCCCTCGGCAAGGCGATCCGGCAGGATCGGAAATCTGAACTGCAGTACCTCGGCGTTCGGTTTCCTGAACTCAGAAAGCGGGTTAAGCAAGGGTTCTCTTTCACCAGTCTCCCCGCCGACCAAGTCCTCGCGATTTGGGACACCCTGTGGAAGACATCCCCCTATGGCGATGTCCTTTTCGCCGCGCTCGAATATTACGCGATCGTTCGGAAAGGTGCCAACTCCGAACTGTGGCCAGTCGTCCGCCACTGGAGCGATCGAGTCGACAACTGGTGCCACAGCGACATGCTCAGCGGGCTCTATTCGCGGATTCTCGAACGGCAGTTCGAAGTTGTCTACCCTCAACTCCAGACATGGAACGAATCCCCGAGCGAATGGCTGAGAAGGATTTCTCTGGTCAGCCTTGTGCAATACAGCGGCAAGAACGCGGTGTTCCTAACGCCAGGGCAAGTCCTGCCGCTGGTCTCCAACTGCCTAATGGACGAGCGCTACTACGTGCAGATGGCGGTGGGCTGGGTGCTGCGCGAAATGGCACACGGCTATCGAGACGACATCATCGCCTACCTAGAATCCAACGCGCCAAAGATGGGAGCGCGCGCGTTCACCCGGGCCATCGAACGGCAATCGTCCGAAGAACAAGCGCGGCTACGGCTTTTCCGAGTGGCATGACCGTCCCGGTCATGCGTCAAAGGAGCGTCCCGCTCCTTGCTACAAACCCTCAAGCACCCCCGGGACGGGGGTGCTACGCATGGCCGAGACGGCCATGCCACTCACACCGAAAGCGTCTGAACGTTCGCGGAGAAACTAGACATCACGAGCCAAGCCACCCCGGCGAGATAGGCGAGCGCAAGCGTCCAAAGAGCGACCTTGTCCACCTGGATCGCCCTGGCTTCATTGCCCCTTTCCGCCACGCGGTAGCTCCAGACGGTCACGATAACGGTGAGGAAGATCACCCCGTACGACATTGCGTGCAGACGATCGAATAGTGTCGGCATGTTGCTCTCGGGAAGCATGGACGAGAACACGAACTGGCTGCCGACGGCGGCGAAGAGCGAACCCACCCCGAGGGCGCTTCTCACTTCAAGCTCCATCGGCTTGATGAGATTGGTCATCAGCGCGATCGCTACTGCCACAAAGAGGACGACAAACGAGCGAAGAAACAGGCCGAACCCACCACCGGGCCGCTTGATCATAAAGGAAGCCTCCAAGCGCGACAAGTTTTGTTCGATGCCCTCTCCGAAACTGCCTGCGTACTTCTTGGGAGAAGCCTTTACCTTGAGCGGCTGAATCTCCCACCCCGCCACTTTGATGCCTTGATCCACCGCGCTTCCGTCGTCCTGCACAAGTTTCCAGTCTCTTCCCGGAGGAGCCTGCACCTGAATTCGTATCGTATGCTCGTCAAACGGGTAATCCACGATCGTCCAGTTTTTCCGAATCACGGCCCGAACCCGTGCCATCTGAAATCGGCCCCGAGTGCCACTATCCGCGATAACCTGGACGGTCTCTTCCTTAGCATTTATGAACTCAAGCTCGCGGATCACGTCGACTTTCATCGGAGGGTCCTGGTTGTAACTGCACCAAATGTAGAAATCGACCTTCACCTCGTTCTCCGGGAAGTTGACATCGTACATGTCGATAACCTGCACGCCGATTTGGACGTCCTCGGCATGAGCTGGACGCGCGCCGAAAATCACCAAAAACAGCGTTACGATGAGAAGTGAAAGAAGACGTTTCAAGGGCGAAACGCTACCAGAAACGCGCCCGATCTTGCCTTGCTACTAAAGCAGCATGATCATGTGCTCGATGTCCAGCAGGTCGCCGTCCTGGTTATGCGCACGAGGCTCCACGCCGTAGGATTCAAACACGTGAGCCACATACAACCGCCGAGCCGCTTGGCACTTGGTAATCACGCTTAAGTGCAACTGCAAAAGGCCGTCGATCTTCTTGGCTCTAGCCACAAGTTCGTCGAGCAGTGCGTCCCCTATGCCCTTCCCACGAGCCACAGGAGCAACGTACATTCCCCACACAAAAGCTCCGTGGCGACGCTTGATTCTCGTCGCTCGTTGAAGTCCGACCATCCCAACCAGGTTCCATTCCTCATAAGCACCAAGAACGAAGTCATCGCCCGAACCAAGGAACCGGGATTCAACTTCCGCGGCAGAGAACTGAAGTTCCTCGTCGTAAGTCGAGCCGAACGCCTCCGGGCACTGCTTCAAGCCAGCGAGCCTGAACTCGTGGAACGTCATAACCTCATCGGTCTCAATCTGCCGAATCGTCACCAAGTCGAGTTTAGCACCCGTACCCAAACCCTCTCCCATCCCAAGAGAGAGGGTCGGATGTTTCGTGCCCCGGGGTGAGGGTTGGCTCGCGCTTACACTTTGCTCACAAGGAAGCGACGGACTCGAGTCCCTTCAATTTAGCGCCCGTTGCGGCGCATCTCTGCGGCTCGTTTTGAGGTGTTGAGCAGCATTTCGGCGTACGGCTTTCCGCCAAGTTTCATCGCAATGTCATAGGGAGTCACCCCCTTACTATCCTTGGCGTACAAGTTCGCGCCATATGAGAGTAGCCATCGAATGGCTTGCCCCTGCTGTTCTTCAATCGCCACGTGCAGGGCGGTGCGCAACGTCGGCTTTGAGGCCGTGTTCAGGTTAACACCCGCAGCTGCATACACCTTGATGGACTCAACATCACCGAGTCTAGCTGAGATCTGCAAGGGGCCCATTCCAGATGGACTATCGTTCGCAAGGGAAGCCTTTCTCTTTACGAGCAGATCAACTACGGGCGAGATCATGTTCCAAGCTGCCTTCGCGATCGGGCGCTCTCCGGCCTTGTCTTTGGCGTTGATGTCAGCCCCTTTTCTAATCAGAGGGTCGACTGCCTCGGGTGAATGTGCGGCCGCATGGTGAAGAGCCGTACGGCCGTCGCCTCCCCGGTCGTTGATTTTGAAGCCTGCTCTCAAAAGGTAGTCCAAAGTGGACTCCGAACCGCTCAGCGCAACATATTGCATGACACCCATTCCGGATTTAGTTCGCGTATTAAGTTTGCATCCTTGCTTGACGAGCAGCTTAAGGAGGGCCGGACTGTCACATTCGGCCGCAGCTAGCACAGGCGTCCACCCATTGCCAGACCTAACTCGTGAAAGTGACGGATCGGCGGTAAATCGGCTCACTAACTCATTGGTGGGTTGGGTGCGGATAAACGAGAACAGGTGGCTTGGTACTTTCAAGTCCGGTTTGGCGAACACTTTGGCACTTATGATGGCCATGGTGTTTACATTTCCCGGCCCATACTTGTCCGCCGGGTACTTGACCGCAATCCGGATGGTCTTCGAAATTGCAGCTGGCAAGAAGGTGCCCGTGACCCCCAAAATCGAGTCGGTGAAGGATGACACGATGTGGTCGCTGTGATAGATTAACTTTCCTGCTTGGTTCTTGACTTTAAACCGAATCGTTAGCTGGGCCACTTCACTGCCACTGAAATTCAATAACGCTGTGCTCCACTCTGCTGGAAACGTCGCCCCTACCGACGTTGAACCAGTGGGCCTCCTAAGGAGCACGAACCTCGCGCCAATCCTAGCCCGGTTTACGGCAGGCATTTCAATGAGCGACTCAGCAGCAGGAAATCCCAGAGTGATGAGTGGAATGTAAGCTACAAGCATGCAATACTATAACACTTAGACATCCGCTTAGAGTGGGCGTCTTGCTTTTTTTCATGAATCGGGCAAAAGCTCAGCGGGGTCGAGACGCTTGTCGCCAAAAGTAGCGCTCTCCATCGTTGGGATGGAAGAACGTGAGGATCGTCAGGTCTTGGCCGAAAGCGATGAAGTCGCCGCTCCTTTGATCAAAGCGGGTCCGAACTTCGTCGGCGCGGATTGCCTGCAAGATGGTGCCGCCCACCGGGGCATCACGAAGCGCGCGGGCTCGGGCCAGATACTCCGACTCGCTGATCGAACCAAACTCGGCTCCGTGCTTGGCGTAGTGTTCACGCAGGTGCTCTTCGGAGGTGAATCCAAACTCCGGGCCGCGGGCTTGGGTGGTTTGGACAGTCGGGTCGGCGTTGGGCGAAGCTGAGGGCTGGCAACCACTCGCAAACACCAACATGGTCAGCAGAAGGGCAATCCACTTTCGCATCTCGAAAGCATACGACAATCAACCCGTCACATGACGCAACGAGGCATGATGGCAGGATTACGAGGGCTTTCATTTCCCCACTTTCCGTCTGGCGAGACGCGGGGTACCGAAGCGGCGATATGGTACGCTCCCGCCCAGCGTGTGTGAGTGCCGGGTGCATGTCCACATAAAGGAGACTATGAGTCAAACTCGAACCCTACAAACACTAACCATCTGCGGAGTCGCTGTCGCGCTTGCTGGATGTGCCGGATCAGAGGCAAACCTTGTACCGCCCCCCCCCACGGTCTTCACCGCAGCGGGTGCGAACGCGGCGGCCATTCAAGGGGAAGTAGATGCCTTTCGTGCCTTATTAGGTGCAAACAATGCAGTGGGGCCGGCTTCCTCAGGAGGACGACGCGAAGTCAACTGGGACGCCATTCCCCTTGCCGCACTCGATCCTTTCCCTTCGGACTTCTTCGTAGCCAACTCGCCTCGTGGCGTTCGCTTCAGCACTCCGGGCACCCGACTAGCGGTGAGCGGAGACCCGAACTCGCCATCCTTCAAGTTCGCAAATATTACGGCAGGGCAATGGGGCCTCGACGCGTTCGGCTTTTTCAGCCCGTCCAGGATTTTCGCGCCCATCGGCAGCCCCATAACGGACGTGACATTTCGAGTGCCTGGTACGCAAAACGCGGCGACCGTCGGCTCTTTCGGCGTGGTGATAACGGACGTCGACGGGGTGGGGACATCGAAGCTGGAGTTCTTCGATGCGGCAGGAAGGTTGCTTCTGTCTCACATCGTCCCGCCTTCTGGTGTCGATGCACAGGGATTGTCCTTTGTCGGGGCTCGCTTCGCCGACGGCCAGCGAGTCGCTCGAGTTCGAATCTTTGCCGGAACTCACGCGATCGATACGCCGTTCCAAAATCCACCCCCAGAGGGAGCAGCCGTGGACGACGTGATCTTCTCAGAGCCGCAGGCGCTCTGAAAGTGTTTTCATCTCTCCACACGCATTCCCTTTCGTGTGGGGAGACCTTGATGCACAACGAGGCATGAATGGAAGTGTCATGAGAGCTCCCCGATCGACGCTCTCCATCGCTCAAGCGCTTCCTTACACTCTTGTGTGTGCGCTGCCGAAACGTCTCTGCCTTGGTCGCCCCCGCCAGGGCCGGAATTCTGTACCTCTTGGCTGAGCCGATCGAGGTAAGCGCGCCCACCAACCGCATACTCGAAAACTTCGTCAGAGTTGAGACAGATCAGGACGCTGTACCCTACGGCACTATGATTGCAGTTGACGTCGAGCAGGAGATTCCTGTCCTTTCTGAAGAGAAACCATGCATGCGGCCCATGATCTAGGACCTCCATCTTTGCCTCCGCACTGGAAAGTTTTACCCAGGAACTGAGAGTCGACTCCGTCGCCTCTTCCCGCCCGGGGGTAAGGGTGGTTCTGGCTATCCTTGCCTGGGAGGCCAGCTGGCTTCGTTAAGGAGCAGGATTAGTTGGCCCTTCGGAGTCATCGTCGGGGTCGTAAGCTTTGCCGTAGTACTCCGCCGCAAAGAACCTCATGTTCCATTATGCTGTACCGAGGTTGAGCCTCAGTCCCGCCAGTCCTGCAACAACTCTACAAAACGTCTTCCAGGATCGCCATATCCAGTTGTTAGGCTGGTCTTGCTCAACTCCTGCAAATGTCGGAACTCGTGGACGTCCAAAAACGTAATATATAATCGGGCAAACGCCCACAAAACACTTTTAGGAGGTAACTAATGTATCAGACATTGCTTAGCCCTTTAAGCGAGATTCAACGTGTGTTCGACATGATGGATCGGACCATCGGTCAACTTGGATCGGAGGGCAACTCTCAACGTAATGGTCTCTCGGTGAGCTACACCTTGCCTATCGACGTGTGGCAGAATGGAGCCACGATTTTTGTCCGCGCAGCCGTGCCGGGCATTTCCCCGGAAAGCCTTGAACTACAGTTCCAAGACGGCGTCCTGACTCTGTCTGGCGAGACGTCACTCCCCGGCGAACATGAAGAGGGCGTACGAATCTGGCGACGGGAATATGCCTGCGGGCGATTCTCTCGTTCCGTTCGGCTTCCCGAAAATGTGATCGACGAGAAGATTGAGGCGAAGTTTGAGAACGGCTTCGTAACGGTCTCGGTTCCGTTGCTCATCCAGGAGCGAAAGGCGATTAAGATTCCGCTCCAATCTGGCAATACTGGCGGTCAAAAAGCGCTCAGCGAAAACAATCGCGACGAGTCGAAGAAGAGCCGGTAAGCCCGTGCCCTGGTAAGGTCCCGGCCGCCCTTCGGCGGGCCGGGCCCTTCTTTTGAAAGAAGTTGTCAGCAGTCGGCAGTGGTATAAGGCGGAAACTACGTCCCCGGGCTAGGAAGAAGTGGAGTTCCGGTGCTGCGCAACTCCCGTTTCCTCATAAGATTCACATGCGGAACCCATAATCTAAACGCGTGATTACCGCCATCGTCTCCATGCTCGCCATCGCCGCCTCGGGTACGCCCGAGCCGGTTCAGCGCGTGCTCGATCGCTTTGCCGCGGCGAAGCCGGGGCGCGAACGGCTTGGCTTCTTCACCTTGGATTGGGCGATGAGCCTTACCGAAGCGAAGAAGAGAGCCGCCAAGGAACACCGCCCGATCCTGTTGATCCTCAACACTAACATCTCGGCGGGGACGAACTTCTTCTCGGGCCACACGTGAGCGAATATGGATCACGTGCGGGGGAGTTCCCTCGCCTGGCCCGAGTCGCTTGACGTTCTGAGACCTTTCATCGTCACTTGGTGGAGCGGGCGCACAGTGTCCGACATGCCGACCGACGTTCGCGCAGTTTATGACCAGGCGGATTTCGGGACGAATCACATCAACCTCGCCCTCACGGTGGTGGACGAGAACGGCAAACTCCTGCGATCGACGATTCCCTTCGTGCAGCCGCCCGCCTTTCAGTTCGATCCCGCCGCCCAAGGTCGCAGCTTCAAATCCCAGTTAGATGCGCTCCTCAAGGATCTGCCGTTGCCCAAAGTCCAAACTTCGCCCAAGCTGAATCTGCCTGATCTGACAGGCTTCGGGGTTCGCCTGTATCTGACGTTTGGCTCCAACCGACTTAACCACTATCGAACGCCGACGGTGGAAGTGGTGCCGATGACCGGCGAGCAACGGAAGGCGCTGAGCTATTCGGGCCAAGAGCATGAGATTAATGTCGCGGACATCCAGCCCTGGCTAGAGCAGATGTATCCCCCGGCGATCATGGATGGCTTTGGCGGATTTTCGAAGATTACTGGCAAGCTAATATCGTCGCCCGCGGGGCAGGACAAGGACTACCGGTACTGCTTGATTAAGGGTGACGTGAACTTCGAGTTGGACAATCGCGGCCAATCCGGATACGCCGGAAAACTGGATCTCGTCCTCCGCTATCCTCTGGAAGGCAAGGAACTTCATTCCCTCCGAGGCGTGATGGTGAGCGAGGTGCCCAAGGGGCCGGAACTGATTCCGATGACGGTGGCAATCGAGTCCCGCCCGGAATGAGCCGCGCCTGTGCTATGCAGGCGGGAATGTCAGCAGTACATGAAGGTTAACTACTCAGAAGCGTAGTTAAGTCGCAAGAGCCGGATCACCTTCAAGATCTGGCCTGTCATCTCCTAGGTTCAACATATCTTGGAAATGTCGCCAAAGGATCGGAATAATCGCGGCAAAGGGTAATGCCAAGAAGGCTCCCACCATCCCTAACAGTGAAGCACCGACGAGGATGGAAAGTAGGACGGACAGGGGCGACAGATTAAGTGCCCGGCCATAGACATGGGGCACGACCAGGTAGTTCTCAATCTGGTGATATATCAGGAGGGCGATGAGGACATACAGGCCCTTCTGATCTTGGACGGCGTATGCGCTTATCACCGGAGGGATCATCCCGAGCACCGGTCCCGCAATGGGAATAGCGTCGGCGATTGCCATAAGCCAGGCGAGAGCGAGGGCGTTGGGAACCCCAAAAATAGTGAGCACGATGTACGTCGACAATCCGGCCAAGAAGGAGGTGATTAACTGACCACGGAGGTACGCACCGACTTGGTCACCCATTTCACCGACCATTTGGCGCACCTGAAGCCGTTTCTCCCGGGGATACACTTTTACCAACTTCGTCGCCACGTCGGGTCCCTCTACCAGCAGGTAGACCGTCAGCATGAGGATCGTTACGAAGCCAGTCACGATGCCGACCGCAGAAAAGGCCACTTCCTTTACAGCATCGGTGGCTCCTGGACCAGGAACTGGACTGATCTTGACTTGCCCAATCATCTTCGCAAGCTCTGGCGAACGCTCCGCAAGGCTGGCCTGCAACTGCTTGGACAGATCGCTGAACTGGTCGCTCAGAGTAGAAAGTTGCCCCGCGATTGGAGGAATGGTAAGGACGATGAGACCCATAACTCCTACGAGCAGCGTGAACACGACCACGCGTGTCGCAATCTTACGATTGAATTTGGTTCGGATGAATGCCACGAGAGGGGCCAGCGAGGCGACCAGCATCAGTGAGATAACCAAAAGCACGATGATGGGCCAAAGCTTTACGAACACAAAGGCCAGAAACAGGACAAGCACCACCGCACCCACTCCAAAAAAGATTGCCAGCGCGTGGGTACGCACTGGGCTCGGAACGATCTCGTCTTCCTTGGGTTCCATGGCGTTTGGTTAGGACGACGAAGTAAGGGAGTAAGGTGCGCAAGAAGTTTCAAATGAGAGGATTCGCGTCTAGATGGGCTTAAGCTGCATGACATCGTAACTGCAAACTAGAGTTGCGTAAAGAGTCCTGTAGGCGGAGCGGTTTTTTGCTATACAATAACATCAGGAGGCTAAATATGTCTACAACAGCAATGACGCCCGAAATGGAAGCCCTGAAGGGCCGCCTGAGGGCCACCTGGGAATCTGGTGATTACGGAGTCTTCGCCACGTACCTCGAACCCGGTGCGATCGAGTTCTTCGATCGCCTGCACATTCCGCCCGGCACCAAAATGCTCGATATCGGATGCGGGGCCGGGCAGTTGACCATTCCCGCCGCGAAGCGCGGCATCGATGTCACGGGCATCGACCTCGCCCAAAATCTCGTCGACCAGGCCAATGAGCGTGCCCGCGCCGAAGGTCTGGACCTCGACATCCGGCAGGGGGATGCCGAAAATCTGAACGTCCCCGATGCGTCGTACGACGTCGTTTTCAGTCTTATCGGCTCGATGTTCGCGCCCCGGCCGGATCTCGTCGCCTCGGAAATGATTCGCGCCTGTCGCCCGGGCGGCAAGGTGATCATGGGCAACTGGACGCCGGAAGGCCACGTAGGCCAGATGTTCAAGGTGATCGGCAAGCACGTGCCACCGCCCGCCATCTTCCCATCCCCGCTGCTATGGGGCACCGAGGAAAAAGTCCGCGAGCGGTTCGGCAGGGGGGTAAGGGACCTGCGGCTTACCCGGCACATGTATCCGTTCCGCTATCCGTTCGGCCCCGAAGAGGTGGTGAACATCTTCATCGCCACCTATGGCCCCACCCTGCGAGCCAACGCGGCGCTAGAAGGAGAGGCGAGAGAGGCGTTCCGCAACGACTTCATCGACCTCTGGTCGCGCAATAATTCGGCGACCGACGGCACCACAGCAGTACAGGCGGAGATTCTGGAGGTGGTGGGAACGCGCGTTTGAACTGGTCTCAGATCGCCCTGTCATCTTGGCTGCAAGTTTGAATGGCCTGGCGCGGTGAAGGTGCTTGCAGTTCCCACTGCGCTTTTTGACGATGATTGGGTCAGTTGCTGGCGAATCGCGGCTCGGGCGGTATTCTCGTTAGGTGCTCTCACTCTTGCTCCTCGTCGCACTGCCTCGACAGGAGATCGTATTCCAGAAAACCATAGTCGACGCTCGATTCGTCTCCGAAGGCGTCGCCGCAGGGGATGTCAATCGAGACGGAAAGCTTGATATTCTCGCCGGGAATGTTTGGTACGAGGCTCCGAAATGGACGCCGCACGAGATCGCTCCGGTGGTCCAAGTGGACCCCAAGCGAGAGTACAGCAACTGCTTCCACACCTGGGCCGCCGACCTCAACCGCGACGGCTGGATTGATCAGATCGTCATCGGGATGCCGGGCGAGAAAGCGTTCTGGCGGGAGAATCCAAAAGGCGAGACGAGCCAATGGAAAGAGCACCTCATCTGGCGCAGCGCCGGCAACGAGAGTCCGCTCTACGTGGACCTCTTCGGCAACGGCAAGAAGGTGCTCGTTATGGGATACGACGACAACTACCTCGCCTGGTTCGAGCCTTCTGCAGACCCTTACAAGGAGTGGATTTGCCACAATGTGAGTGGGCTCAAGGGAGCGGGCTCGCAACGATATTCGCACGGGCTGGGCATCGGGGATCTGGACGGGGACGGACGAAATGAGATTTTGACGACCGGGGGTTATTACACACTCGCCGGCGACTCTTGGAGCTTCGTTAAGGCAGACCTCGGTCCCGACTGCGCCCATATGGTGGTCTTTGATCGAGGCGTGCTCACCACATCTGCCCACGCCCGGGGTGTGTGGTGGTTCTCCCCCGTGAAGTTTGAGAGGACCGTTCTCGACGAGACAATTTCCGTTACCCATGCCGCTTGCCTGGCCACGCTTGGGCCATCAAAGGTGCCAAACCTGATAACGGGCAAGCGCAAGTGGGCCCACCCGCCGGGGGTGGACGTGGGCTCAGAGGAGCCTTCCTGGCTGGTGCGCTATGAGCACGGAAAGGACGGCAAATGGCGGCGTCATATCATTGACGAAGATTCGGGAGTCGGAACCCAGTTCGTGGTCCAGGATATCGACGCGGACGGGCTGCATGACATCGTCACTGCCAATAAGAATGGCGTTTTTCTGTTCCAACAAAAGCCACGGCGCTAAGACTCTTACTGATTTCTTACCTCCAGCGTCCGCGCACTCTATAACTTCATTTCACGCTGGCTCGTTTCTTAAACTGCCCCCTAACGTGGGGCAAAAAGGAGACGGAAATGGCAGTCAAGAATATTAATGAACTTTATGTGGATGAACTGAAGGACCTTTACAGCGCCGAGCGGCAACTCGTGGAAATGTTGCCTCGGGTCGCTAAAGCCGCGACATCACCTGAGTTGACGAAAGCGGTAGAGATGCACCTTGAGCAGACGAAGAATCAGATGACGCGCTTGGAGACGATTTGCGAATCTCTCGGTGAGAAACCAACGGGCAAACGCTGCAAGGCCATGGAGGGATTGTTAGAAGAAGCGAAAGGAATCCTGGAGGAGGTCGAAACGGGCCCTCTCCTCGACTGCGCCCTCATCGCGGCCGCGCAGAAGGTGGAGCATTATGAGATCGCCAGCTACGGCACGGTCCGAGCGTGGGCGGAACTGCTCGGCAAGACCGAGCACTGTGACCTTCTGCAAGCCACTCTCGATGAAGAGTGCTCGACCGATGAAAACCTGACGAAGCTCGCCTACGAAGCAATCAACCCCGCCGCTTGTAATCAAAAGGAAATGGCCGGCAAAGCCAGTTAAGCTTAGCAAGTTCCTGTTTCATGGGCCACTCGCGCCGCGATTGGCCCATTGTTTCTTCGATGCTGGTGCAAATAGGAACTCCGATGGGATCATAATCCCGGCATGCCAGACCTTCTCGCCTGCCTTACGTTTGCGATTCTGTGCGCCCCAATTTTCGCTCACGACACGTGGCTCCTTGCCTGGATTGAGAATGGAGTTCTGGAAGGAACAGGAACCTCTTCGGACTCGTTTCCTCGCCCTGAGAGCCCAATAAAGCCGGAACGCGTCGAATCGGCGCATTGGGTCACCTCATCCGAATCCATGCCAGCCCAAACGATCGTCCCTGGTGAATTTGAAACGAGGTTTGCTTGGCCTGCCCCCGAGAACCAGCCTGGAATCGCCGCGCTCCAACTAACGCCCCACCCAATCGTGCTGGAACGGGAAGCTTTTTCACACTATCTGGATTCAGAAGGAGTCCTCGAAAAGTATGCAACGCGGATCCAAGATGTGAACTTTGAGCACTATACCAAATGCGCGAAAGCCGTTCCGAAAGGCACTTCCTTGGAGGAAGTCGCCGCGCTGAGAGGCAATCACCACCTGGAAATCATTTGGGCTCAGGATGGCTTCCAGGTGTTGTTCGAAGGTGATCCCTTACCAGAATGTCGAATCGACCAACGAACGGATGCCAACTCCGGATGGACTTATGTGCGAGCACACCTTATCCAGCCTGTGGAAACAGGTCAGGCGAAATGGGAGAGCTTTTGGGCGACTCTAACATACGCTGTTTAATAAGATACGCTCCTGTGTGCAACTTCTCAGTTGCTAAACTACGTGTATGACTCTCGAAATCACGGGCGACATTTGGTTTTGGAGGGGCCCTGCGCCGTTCTACTTTGTGTCCGTGCCGGAAAAGGAATCCGCCGAGATCAAGGCGATCGTGCGGCTCGTCACGTATGGCTGGGGCATGATTCCGGTGGATCTTTGCATTGGCAAAACCGAGTACCGAACTTCCCTTTGGCCCAAAGACGGGGCGTATATCGTTCCGATCAAGGCGAGTGTGCGAAAGGCGGAAAGCCTAGAGGAAGGCGACAGAATCACGATAAGGCTGGAAGTCATCGCAGCGATGGATGATTACGCTTTGGACCGTCTGCTCACCCAGTCCGTATCAATGCCCCTCGCCATGAGGAGTTCCGAGAGCTGCCCAACGTGAGTGCCCAAGTGCCGGACATTCAGGATCTGGTGGGAAAGCTTGGTGATGTTTTTGTACCAGCTAAAGCCGCTGTCCGAGGTGTCCAGATCGAGTGATTGAACCGTCGGATCAATGAGGGTGACGATGAAATCAATGTACTCCTTGAGTTCCTGACGCGTGCAGGGTTTGGCGTCTTCGGGTAGCTCGTAGGGCTCGACCTCCCACGGTTGCTGCCAAAGTTCGGGGAAGTCTTCTCGGCGCACTGGCCATTGCACATAGGACGCCTCATTTTGCCCAAGATACAGATGCGTGAACCACGCGGCGTGGAACGCGATGCGCCAAAACTGACGTGGATGATTGCCGCTTATCCAAAGGTCTTCTGGGCACTGATCGACGCACTGGCGGAGCATGGCAAGGCCAGCATGATATTGCTCTTGAAGAGCGCCGCGAACGTCCATACTTGGAATTCTAGCTCTTGCAGAGGTATAAAGTTTCCCATGGACGTCACCGAAGCCTTATTCGATTCCTGGGATCGGCAGTGCCGCATCGTGGAAGCAGTTGCCACTCTTGTCACCGAAGAAAACCGCCATGTGAAGCCCTCCGAAGACGGCTGGGCGCTGGATAAGCAGCTTGCCCACATGCACAATACGCGCAAGTTCTGGGTATCCCAGGTCGCGCCAGAGTTGGCAGCTCCTTTGGGCAAGTCGTATGCCGACGCGGAGGGTACGCCGATAGCCGACCTGGAAGCTCTGAAGGGCTATTTAAAGGAGAGCGGAGTTGCGGTTCGAGAGGCCGTCCGCGAAGGTCTTGCGAAAGGCGGCGGCCCCATGAAGGGCGAACACGCTACCTACGATAACCCGGTGCTCTTGCTGCAGCATATGGTATGGCACGACGGCTGGCACGTGGGCCTGATTTTCCTTGCGCTGCGTCTCAATGGTGAAGAGCCGCAAGAGGAGTGGGAGGAGCCGAACGTGTGGGGTCAGTGGCGGACGGAAGTTTGGTAGGGCTTGTGGGACCCGATCCGTCATTCATCTTTGGGGGTTGAAAGGCCATCGGCCCGCTTAGGTCGGAAGATTAGATCAAGGGCTAGGATCAACTCGCCTACCGTCATGGCGGTCGCGCAGGCCGAGATTCGCTTGCGTGGTGCACGTTTCGCCTCCGCCATGCAACTTGCGAGGGTGCACAAGCTGGCGCTTGCCGCATCTTCCGGCGATAAGTCCGCCAGGAACCCCGTGAGGGAACCGTAGACCAGAGATGCCATCTCTCCCGGGCGGTACGGCCCGTTCCTCACATGCTCTGCCAATCGTGTGGCCGGACCTTCGTGATCACCATTCGCGAGTTGCGCGGTAAGTAACCATATCGGCCAGTTAGCCTTGTCAAACCGCTGGGCGTTAGCGTAGTCCGAATGGGCAAGAAGGCGGTGGGCCACTTTCTCTGCGTCCTTGTAATCCTTGAGGATCATCCGGTCATACCATAGACTGCTCGACAAAACGGAAGCAACTGAAACGCCGACGATCCAGCTATCGTCAACAAACGCTCGTTCCAGCAGGACCTGCCACTCACCCTCGCGGGCCCGAGTTCGGCCTTTGAACTCCTCGTCCGAGCACGGGCCATGCGCGTCGCGGAACGCAAGCTCATCCCACCGATCGAGGATTTCGGATTCTAATGAAGTCCACTTCTTTCGTTTGTGCCTGGTATCGTTCAGCGCCACGGCAAACCTCGATCTTATGATCATTGCTTGGGAAGTTTTCTCTCAAATACTTACAGTAGAGAGGAGATGTCGCTGCGGTAGCGTTTTTTGATATAGGACAGGTTGGACTGATCTGACTTGACCAAGTCGTCCAACTCCCCCCGCGCCCAAATCTTCAGGCACCGCGCATCGTCCTTACGCCACAACTGGTGGCTAGATAACTTCCCCACGTTCGGACCAAACCCATGTCGCCAAGTCTTCAATTCCGTGCTTGGCGGCGGCTTGGACGAATGGCCCATTCGGATCGTGGATCAGCGCTTGATAAGTCGCCTCATCGCGGTAGGTGATGACGGAGAGAATGGCGTTCGGCGCTACGCGGATGTCGAGAACCGTCTCCACCCCATCAAGCGCACGCAGCTCGTCCATCATCAAGTTCGAAACGCGGCTGAGCTCTTGCTCATCCTTGGGTTCAAATTCCCATTTGGCAACGACTCCATACATGATCGTGATTATGCCCGAAGACAAATATGGATCGCCCTGCAGGATGCTGCAAGCGTTCAAAACGTCCCTGCAAGCTTGCTCTTGATCACTTTTGCTTAGGTCGTCCCTGGCAAACGATACTTGGATCCAAGAATGGCTTGAAACACTGGGCGACCGGCGTTCGCAGTGGTAAATACTGGCGAACAGATCAGGGCGTATTTGGCGCTGGCGGATCGTTTTCCTCGGGCGTGCTTTGTCCTCGCGGCAGCCTTCGCGCGCTACAGCGCCGCTCCGACGCGGCGACCGTCGGCTAGTTTGCTCCTTGAAGTGGAACACGTCATTCACCTCGCAATGGATCCGCGAGAGAAGAGTTAGGGTAGGTGTCTTAACCCATGTGCTCTCAGGAAGTCATCCGCCTCTTCCGAGGCGGTGCGCCAACGAACTGCGGTGATGGCGGATATTCGCCACAACTCTCGGTCTTGCTCTTCCATAAGGTCGTCATAATCGGCGAGTTCCACCCAGGTCTTGCCGCACCAAATCACCCTCAAAATCCTGCCTCCAGATTCGGCTCGGAACCTCAAGTTGAGCGTTTCACCCGTCTGGGCAGCGGTTTCAAGCGCTTCCCGAATGACCGATCTCTTGTGGGAGTATCTTGTGTCGTCTGGTTTTGATGATTTGAAAGCTCGCAGCCGCAGCAATCGCTCGGAGTACTTCACGTCGAAATCGAAGTAGCTGATCTTGCTGATGGCGAAGGCTTCCTCACCTTCCTCCTCGCCAAGGGACGATATTAGGTTGATCGTGATCTGGGTAGCCGTGACCTTGGTCAGGATGCCCCACAGCATTCCGTCTGCATCTCGCCATGGCGAAAAGCCAATGGGCTTGCCTTGGGTAAGGGCTGTTTCGAGGGCTTGCGATAGGCTCATGAGCGGGGTTTCTTGGGACTGGTGGGACTTGTTGGACCTGGCTTTAGGGGGTTTGCTGTCTGGTCTTCCTCGCCGTGTAGAGTTTCTCGGTGAACCCGCCTTTCTCCACGAAGTCCTTTTCGAGCCTTGCTAACAGCCGGTTCAACAGATACGTGGCCTGGTTGATCAGGCAAATCGCGGTATTGGCGGCGATTTCTGGGCTGGACTTCTCGAAGAATTTCGCGTGGAGAGGGTAGGCGAGGTCTTTGCGATAGCGCTTTTTGATGTGGGACAGGTTGGACGAGTTGGACTGGCCTGACTGGTCCAACTTGTCCAACTTGTCCAACCGGTCCAACTCCGGCTCGAAAGCCACCGCCCGAATCTTCAGGCACCGCGGGTCGTCTTTGCTCCACTGCGGCAGCCCGTGCTGCCTCAAAAAATCTTCATAGTCCAACTGGAGCTCGACCAAGCTGCCACGCGCGATGTTGGTGAGGTACATCTCGCTCTTCTTGGAGGTGCCGGAATCGACGCTGCCTTCGGCGATGTTCTGCCTGCCACTGCGGGCGGCTTGCACCATCTGGTCGGTGGTCCAGCTCTTGGAGTCGATAAAGCGATCGCAGAAGATGAGCGTGGCGTCGAACACCACTTCGGCGAGTTTGAAGCAATGGAGATTGCGAAATCCGCCATGCCGACCAACGAGCGGGCGCTCTGGCATTTGGGGGAGTTTAGCCTATTTTGCTAGTGTGGGGGGGTAGGACGGGTGGGACAAGTTGGACTGGGAGTTTGAATCCTACTTGTCCTACTTGTCCCACCCCGACAGGACCTAGAAGTCCATGTCGCCCATGCCGCCGCCGGGCATGCCGCCGCCTCCGCCGCCGCCTTTCTTGGCTTCCGGCTTCTCGACTACCAGCGCTTCCGTCGTCAGGATCAATCCTGCGATCGACGCTGCGTTCTGGATCGTCGAGCGAGTGACCTTGGCGGGGTCGACGATTCCGGCCTTGACCAGATCCTCGATCTCTCCAGTCACGGCATTCAGGCCGAAGCCTGGCTTCGCGCTCTTGACTTTATCAACGATCACGCTGCCTTCCAGGCCAGCATTCTCGGCGATGATGCGAAGGGGCTCTTCGAGGGCTCGCTTCACGATCATAGCACCCGTCTTCTCGTCGCCCGTCAGACTGTCGATATCCAGCTTCTGCGCCGCAGCCAGCAGGGTTACGCCGCCACCGGCGACGATGCCTTCTTCAACTGCCGCGCGGGTGGCCGAAAGGGCGTCCTCGTAGCGATGCTTCTTTTCCTTGAGCTCGGTCTCGGTCGAAGCGCCAACCTTGATGACGGCAACGCCGCCGCTGAGCTTGGCGAGTCGCTCTTGCAGCTTCTCTTTATCGTAGTTGCTGTCAGTCTTCTCGATCTGGCTCTTAATGAGCGCGATGCGGCCGAGAACAGCTTCCTTCGAACCCGCGCCTTCGATGATCGTCGTCTCTTCCTTCGTGATAACGACTTTCTTGGCGGTGCCGAGCATGTCCATGGCGACGTTCTCGAGCTTCGTGCCGAGATCTTCGCTGACGAACGTGCCTTGGGTCAAGATGGCGATATCTTCCATCATGGCCTTGCGGCGATCGCCAAAGCCAGGAGCCTTGACGGCGGCAATCTGGAGCACGCCTCGGATTTTGTTGAGCACGACGGTGGCCAGAGCGTCACCTTCGATGTCTTCGGCGATGATGAGGATCGGACGGCGAGCCTGGGCAGCCTTTTCGAGGAACGGCAGGAAGTCCTGCGCGCTGCTGATTTTCTTCTCATGGATGAGGATCAGCGGGTTCTCGATGATGGCTTCCATGCGCTCGGGATCGGTTACGAAGTACGGGCTGATGTAGCCTCGGTCGAACTGCATACCCTCAACGATTTCGAGGCTGGTCTCGCGACCCTTGCTCTCTTCCACCGTGATGACGCCGTCTTTTCCGACTTTGTCCATCGCTTCGGCGACTTGCTTTCCGATCTCGTTGTCGTTGCCAGCAATCGTGGCGACAAACTCGACCTGCTCCTTGTCCTTGATCGGCTTGGAGGCTTTCTTGATTTCGGCGATGACCTTCTCGACAGCATGGTCGATTCCGCGCTTCACGGCGATGGGGTTTCCACCAGCGGCAACGTAGCGGAGCCCTTCGTTCACGATCGCTTGGGCAAGCACGGTTGCGGTCGTGGTTCCGTCACCGGCGACGTCGTTGGTCTTGCTGGCAACTTCCTTGCAAAGCTGCGCGCCCATATTCTCGTAGGGATCTTCGAGTTCGATTTCCTTGGCGACGGTAACGCCGTCCTTGGTGATCGTGGGACTTCCCCACTTCTTGTCGAGGACAACATTGCGTCCTTTAGGGCCGAGGGTCACTTTGACCGCATCGGCGACCTTGTTGACTCCGCGCTCTAGCGCGCGACGTGCGTTTTCATCGTAAAGTAGGTTTTTTGCTGCCATCTCTTTGGTTCCTTATTGGGGCGTGCTTAGCGCTCGCCCCTGATGACTGCTATTTTAGCACTCTCCTGGGCTGAGTGTCAATGGCCGGGGAAGGTGTTGGGTGTTGGGGTTTTGGGGGCCATACGTCCTCACGTGCCCGGACAGCGTATCATCACAGGATGGACGAGAAGCTCCCGGACGACCTGGACTCGCTTCTAACGAAGCTCTCAAAGGCGACGAACTGCGCGAAGTGCTCCGTCGCCTCGCAATCGAGCAACTCGGTGGCGATGAGGAGCCAAGCATTCGTGCTGTAGCGGAGCGACCGGGGTATCGCCCGAGAAAGTCGCCGCCATTCTCACGGACCTTCGCGAGCAGGATTTGCGGGTTCAGATCGGAGAGACGGTTGAGCGTCAACAGCAGGACATTCGAAGGCTGGAAGCCCTGACTCAGCGCCTTCTTATTGAGCGAGCGTTCATCCAGCCGAATCCGGTTGAGCCCGATTTTGAAGACCCACGCGCCAAGCGCGGTCCCATCCGGTGGGACCCCGACTTTCGGATTAGGCAACGTCACGTTGTCATGATGTTGATTGCCGTTGCTATTGCCGTCGCCACTTGTTTGGCCGTTGTTCTGTCGCGGTGAGGCCGCTCATTAGGTTACATTGAGAATCAAAGGGACTTCTTCTCGGCGAGGCGTGCGAGCCGGGCGAGGTGCTTTTCCCACGTCACGGATTCACCCTTCTCTGAGGGAAACTTTGTTAGTTTGTGATACTCAAGTACCGCACGATCGCGTTTGGCGGCGGAAAGGATGGGGCCTGGATACTCGGAAGTATCTCCTGCGTCCATTCCTCGAATGAGCCAAGCGTGAAGCAAAATGGTATTCAGGTCTGCCCAATAACCCCACGTCCCATCTTTCGCTTGCCGATATTTTAGGACGGTCATCACCTTGTAACTGCTGCGAACCCCGCTTGCGGGAGGAGTGAGATACATTTGATGGGCCATCGCTTCGCTGTTGTCTCTGTTCTCAGACGTGCGAATGTCCACTTTGCCGTCTTTACCCACTCCCCGGCTGTAAGTGGGATAGAGATAGCTTGAAAATAGGTTGCGAAGATGGCGGCGGCTCATGCCGTAAGAACCCTCCTCGCCGGGCGGGAGGGCCTTCGAGAAGGTGGCGTAATCACCCCGCATGAGGGCGTTCAACAGGTACGCCGCTCTCATTTTGGGCGTCTTTTCAAGAGCGCCCGCCTGGAGGTGGCGTGAGTATCCGAATCCCGCGACACACGCCCCAACAAGGATGATCATAGATACACGCAAAGTCATTCCGTTCTTTCCATTGGAATCTTACTTTGGCACCTTCGACAGTATCACCGCCACTGCCAAGAAGAAACGTCGGCACGATTCATCCGACGGCTACGAAAAACGATGAAGCATCGTAGCCAGCGGATGCATTTTGCCGCTGCCTTGAACGCCAGGAGTGAAGCGGGCCACCCGGGCCGACGGTACACTACCTTCCCGTGGCAAAGCCCCGAATCGTATGCGTGGTTGGCACGCGTCCCGACACCATCAAGACTGCGCCTGTTGTGCAGGAACTGCGGCGGTACGACGCCGTCGAAACCATCCTCGTCGCCACGGGCCAGCACCGCGAGATGCTGGCGCAGGCGCTGGAGGCCTTTGACCTAAAAGCCGATCACGACCTTGCGATCATGCAGCACGGCCAGACTCTCGCCCAGGTCACGTGCCGCGCCTTAGAAGGTCTCGACAAGCTATTCGACGACCTCAAGCCCGACTACGTGATCGCG
>JBKJJL010000178.1:0-2651 GCA_046597875.1 Fimbriimonadaceae bacterium
AAGGCGTCGGCTGGTATGACGTGTTGATGCCGCTGTTGTGCGTGATCTTCATGATTGTGACCGTCCTCGTGCCGTTTGACGACGCTGGAGGTCGGACTATCTTTGGCCTGATCGCCGTCGCGTGCCTTATTCGGGTCATCAAGGCGGCTAAGATATGGCAATTCTACAGGATCCTTCGAGAGGACGCAGGTGCCGCAACCGTTTCGACGCTCGTTGGGACGAAACGCGATGGTGAACCCGTGCTAGTTGAGTACCTGCCGAAGACCGGCATCGTCTGGCGAGTCGGTCTTGAGATTGCCTCCTGGCGGCACCCGAACCACGGCGGTTAACACAACCCTTCCGCGACCGCTGCGACCGCCGCGTGATGATTTCCACGGAATTTGAAACCAGATCTTGATCTATGCAAAAGGCAGATCCGCCCATTTCTGAGCATCATGCGACGGTCGCAACGGGTCGCAGTCGAAAAGACCATAATGGCTGAATGGAGCCACGACGTTCCTGGATCGAGCTCCTCAAGCCGAACTTGGCGGGATTCATCCTATGGCTCATTATCCTAGCCTGTAACGGCTTGCTGTTCGCTAGCGCTGGAGGTTCAAGCGTTATAGGTGGAAAAGAGGCAGGGACCAGCGAGTCTTACCAAGCCTTTGGTTTCCCGGAAACGGTCCGGATTTCCCGTTCAGAAGGCCCGGAGCAGGTTTCCTCGAAGACGACCACCAGTCACTGGCCCGCGCTTTTGTTCGTACTCTCCGCAAGTTATGCAATGGCCATCGCTCTCGGTCGATTCGCTAAGGATCGTTGTCTGCCGGGAATCGGAGCCCGCATGGCGATCACCATTGTCATCGCCATTGCCGTCGGCTTTGGGGGCGCGGCCTGGACCTCTAAGTCCATTTGGAACTACGCGTTCGACCGCCCCGCCAGACTTCTTGGACCATCTCAGGTTGGAATTATCGAATCGCTAACCCCCCTGGCTACGAAGGATGGCCGGTTCGAAATCGATCGCGACTATGACATCGCGACCAAAGCCAAGGGCGACCCTAGCGAAGGCGGCTACTACAATCTGGATCAGCGTTTCTTGATGATGTTGGACGGAGCCGGCAAACTGCCCTCTGCGCGGAACACCCTGAACGCGGAGAAGCTGACGCGCTATCGGGATGCGCTGAATAGGTGTGGGGTCCTCGTACCGTCGAGCCCCGGATATGACAGTGCAAAGTCCCTCCGTGGAATTTGCAGCGAGTTCAACGACGGGCACGGCTCGGATCTCGTCTTCTTCGGCCTTAGAGGGGGACAAGTATCGAATGACCATTACCCCTATTACGAGATTCTGTTTGACCGGACAGCTGGTGGCGACCTGAAGCTAATCGAGTCGCAGATGTTCTATTTTGACGTCGCTGGGATGGAAGGAATGGAGTGGCAAGGGTTCTTTCTGATCTACGCCTTGCTCGGCGTTCCTGCCTCGCTCGTTCTTCTGGGGGGCCTTGAGTACTACTTGGCCCGGCGCTCGGCGAGTCGAAAAGTCGCGGTCCTTGGCTCTGTTTCGAACGGCGCTTAGCCTGTTTACTTCGTCACGGTCCATCTCAAGGGATCCATCATCATGTCCAGATAATCGACATGTTCTCCTTATCATGTTCGCATTCAATCATTTTATCGACATGATAGCGGTATCATGTCGATATGGCGTTCTCGAAAGACGTGCCGTACAACGATCTTCCGCCTCTTCCGCCTGGGGTGGACGTTGAATCGAAGCGCATCCTCAAGCTGGCGATCGAGGCAAGGACGGCGTTGGCAGACCTGAAGGGCGTGGGGCGATTAATTCCAAACCAGGCGATCCTGTTGCGATCGATCGTGCTTCAAGAGGCTCGGCTCTCTTCGGAGATCGAAAATATTGTCACCACGAACGACGACCTGTACGAGGCGATGAGTCGGGATGAGGGCGAATCTAACCCGCAAACCAAGGAAGTCTTGCGCTACAGCGACGCGGTTTGGCATGGGTGCAATCAGCTTGCAAAGGGCGAAAAGCTCAACCCGAAACTTTTCTCGGAGCTCGCGACGATCATCAACGATCAGCCGACCGGTGTGCGTACACGCCCGGGAACTCGGATCGGGAACCCGAAAACGGGAAAGGTGGTCTACTCCCCTCCCGAGGAGGCTAACGCCATCCAGCGCCTCCTTGACAATGTCTCCGACTATCTGCAACAACGGGACGACGTGGATCCTCTCGTCAAACTTGCCGTCGCGCATTATCAGTTCGAGGCGATCCATCCCTACGTGGACGGTAATGGGCGCACAGGTCGGGTCCTGAACATCCTTTATCTCATCGCAACCGGCCTTCTGGACATGCCAGTTTTGTATTTCAGTCGGGCGATCATAAGGGACAAGGCGGCTTATTATGAAAACCTTCGGCGGGTAACCGAGGACCATGCCTGGGAGGACTGGATCGCCTATGTGTTGCTCGCGATTGAATCTACCGCCCGGGAAACTTGGGCCCGGATTGTTGAAATTCGGGACGCGATCGATACTACGGGCGAGGTGATTCAAAAGGCGCTTCCGAAGATCTACAGCCGGGAGTTGGTCGAGCTCATTTTCTCGCAACCTTACACGCGGCTGGGCTTCTTGGTTGATGCGGGAATCGCGAAAAGGCAGACGGCGTCCAT
>JBKJJL010000234.1:0-3729 GCA_046597875.1 Fimbriimonadaceae bacterium
TTGGAAGAACTCGACCGGACAAGGGCGCAACGGTCCAGTCTGGGCACGCTCAAGATCAGTTCCGGGGCTCACGTTGTTTTCCCCTATCACCGAATGCTTGATCGGCTGGAAGAAGAGGCCCGAGGGGTCAATAAGATTGGCACCACTTCTCGCGGAATTGGTCCAGCATACCAGGATAAAGTTGCACGTTTCGGCATCCGCATCGGGGAGTTTGTTCGTCCAGAAGTATTCAAACCACGGCTCAAAGAGGTGCTCGGCTACAAGAATCGTCTGTTCGAAATGTTTGGGGAAGCACCGCTCGATTTCACGTCGATGTATGACGAATATGCGTCGTATGCAGAGCGAATCGCCCCCTTTGTTTGTGATACCGAAGTGATGGTCCAGGATGCGGTGCAAGCGGGCAAACGCGTCTTGTTTGAAGGTGCGCAGGGTGCTTTGCTCGATCTGGATTCCGGAACCTATCCGTATGTGACCAGTAGCCACCCCGTCGCAGGGGGGGCATGCATCGGTACTGGCGCCGGTCCACGGGACATAAACTCTGTTCTTGGCGTGTGCAAGGCCTACGCTACTCGGGTGGGATCGGGACCCTTCCCGACCGAGCTCCTCGACGATGTTGGCGAGTGGATTCGCCAGCATGGCAAGGAGTTCGGAACGACAACGGGTCGGGGGCGTCGCTGTGGTTGGCTTGATCTTGTCGCCTTGCGCTATTCGTGCCGCCTCAATTCCCTGAGCGGCTTGGTCGTGACACGACTGGACATCCTCGCAGGATTCGAAACCGTCAAGGCAGCCACCAAGTACCGTCTCGATGGGCAAGAAATCACCCACGTACCCGCCGAAACGCACCAATTTGCTCGGGTGGAACCGATTTATGAGGAACTGGCAGGGTGGTCTGGAGATCTGCGCCCGGCTCGAACCCTAAGTGATCTTCCGAAGGAAGCACGAGATTATTTGGATTTCATGGCGGACTACACGGGTACTCCGGTCGCGGTGGTGAGTGTTGGGCCCGCTCGCGACGAAACGATACTTGTACGCCCTGACCTCATATGGGGTAGCTAACCGTGGGGTTTCCGGTAGAGTCCAACTGCAAGAATCGCCCATCCTATTAGGAAACACGCGCCACCCAATGGAGTGATTGCCCCGAGGATTTTGATGCCGCTGATGGCATGGCCATATAAGCTCCCCGAGAAGATCACGATTCCTGCTACGAAAAAGAGCCCAGCCGTGCGAGCCGATTTTTCATTGGGATCGGCGAGTCCAAGAGCCAGCAAGGCAAGTGCGTGCATGGCCTGGTATTGAACCGCGGTTTGGAAGATTGCCATCCGATCAGGAGTTAACAACTCCCGTAGCGAATGCGCTCCAAACGCGCCACAAGCAACCGCGAAGAAGGCAAAAACGGCTCCAGCACAAGCGAATAACTTCATAGGTTGAGCTTTACTCCTCTGCCGGATCTGCTGGATAGTTATGTCGGAGTTCGACGGGCTTATGCTTCTTCCGAAGCTTAATATTGAGCATCTCAACGACAACGGAGAACGCCATCGCGAAGTATGTGTAGCCCTTCGGTATGTGAGCGCCGAATCCTTCGCCCACGAGGTTTGCACCGATCAGCACGAGGAAGGCTAGGGCAAGGACTTTCACTGTCGGATGAGCTTCAACAAAGTCGCTCAGCTTTCCAACGAACAGAAGCATGAAGGCGACCGAGATCAGGACGGCTCCAATCATGACTTCGATTTGCGGAACCATGCCAACCGCGGTGATCACGGAGTCAATCGAGAATACAAGATCGATAACAAGTATCTGAGCAACCACGGATGCAAATGTCGCTTGTTTCAGGTTCGAACCACCGCCATGATGTTCTTCGCCTTCTAGCTTATTGTGTATTTCTATCGTGGCCTTCGCGATGAGGAACCCGCCACCAAGGATCAGCACTAAATCACGCCCGGAAATGCCTTGTCCAAAGAGCAGAAAGAGGTCCTTGTTCAGGCGCATAATCACGCCGATCGACAGCAAAAAAATGATCCGAGTGACAACCGCGAGCATGAGGCCCACCTGCCTCGCTTTGTGCCGCTGCTCCGCCGGCAGTTTGCCGGAGAGGATCGAGATGAAGACAATGTTGTCGATGCCCAGAACGATTTCAAGGGCGGTCAGAGTGAGCAGGCCGATCCAAACCTGGGGGTCGCGCAAGAGTTCCATTTAGCGCCCAAAGTATACGCGGCAGAGCGGCTACTTCGTCATGCTGAGCCAAGAGTTCCCGAGTAGCTCCCGACAGAGCCGACCATATACGACGACGGCATCGTGGAGGTCCTGTTTCGCAACGCATTCCGTATCCGTGTGCGCGACATGGATCGTGCTCGGCCCAATCAGGAATGGCTCCCCCCATGAAGGGCCGAAAATTGGCACATCTGTCGTGTACTTCACCACCGTCGTTTCGTATCCGGGCCGCGACCCTAAATGAATAGCCGGTATGCAAATGCCGTCGTCGATCTCACAGCGTCCCCTCACAGCTTGCAGCAGTTCGCGGACGGGCTCTGCGGGCCCAACGAGCCTCACGAGAATCTCGGCTTCAGCAAAGTCCGAGATCACATTCGGTGCCCGCCCGCCTTTTATCGTGCCAATGTTGAGATCGGTTTGACCGAGGATTGGATCGGAAGGCAAACTCAGCCCACGAATCGCGTGCAACGTGTCGAGTAACTTATCAATCGCAGAATCACCGAGCTCAGGATAAGCGGAGTGAGCCATCTTGCCCTTGGCCCTCACGATGAGGCGAAGGGCGCCTTTAGAGCCAAGCGCCAACTTGTTTTCCGTTGGCTCACCATTGATGAGGAACTTCGAACCAATGGGATTCCGCGCGGCCGCGTAGGCTCCGGCGCTTCCCTCTTCTTCGCCCACCACGAACAGCAACGCGATTCCGCGGACACCCTCGGCCAACAGTTGCTCTGCCGCGCAGATCATGCTCGCGAGAATCCCCTTCGCGTCCGTCGAGCCCCGTCCGTGGACGTGAGTTTCGTCCTCGCTTGATGCGAAATAGGGCGGGACCGTATCGAAGTGGGTCGTGAGCGTAACTACTGCTTCGCCGAACGTGGCGAGCACATTAAATCTCTCGCCAATAACTGGCATCCGCTCAACGTTCCCCCCGTAGGTTTCGGCAACGCCCTGAAGGAATCCGAAAAGGAACTCGCCACACTCCACTTCATTCCCCGAGATCGATTCGATGTCGACGAGGCAACGCGTAAGGGCTACAACATCAAGTGGCATGGCCCGAGGTGTACCCGAACCGGCTCGGTATCCTGCAGCGATGAAACGCTCCGTCGGCATTCTGCTTTTCAACGATGTAGAGGTTCTCGACTTTGCAGGACCCTTCGAAGTCTTCGCTGTCGCTTCGCAGATTCATGACTTTCGGTTCTTCGATGTCTTCACGATAGCCAAAACGAAGGATCCGATCCTAGCCGTAAACGGACTTTCGGTGAACCCGAAGTATTCCTTCGAAGACGCGCCTCCAATAGACGTTCTGGTCATCCCGGGCGGAGTCGGATCACGACAGGTGATCAAGGATCAAGTCACCCTGGATTGGGTTCGAAAGCAACATGAAGCAACCGAACTCACCCTTACGGTTTGCTCCGGTTCACTCGTCCTAGCGGTCCTGGGCCTCCTGGACGGGCAGCCATTTTGCACCCATAAGGGCGTCTTCGCGACGCTGGAGAAACTGGCACCGACTGCCTTGCCACAACCTGA
>JBKJJL010000096.1:0-22610 GCA_046597875.1 Fimbriimonadaceae bacterium
AGCAAGCGATTCTGAAGGATCTCGATCACGTCCTCGATCCGGCAGCCGTTTTCGCCGACTTCGGGCACCGATCCGCGCTGAAATGCAATGTGGATAAAGGGCTTCATGACGAAGCCATCGCTGCCGTCAAGCGAACGGAACCGCTCCATGTTTTCGCTCATGGTTTGGCTCCGAAGAGGGTGTTCAATGTCATGGAAGAAACCTCCTTGTCATCAGGGAGGAAACCCACAAGGGGCTGCCTCTATCGTCACGCCTACGGAGTTAGCTGACGGGCTCGGGCCGATAGACTGCCCTACGTGAAATGCCACGATTCGCCCCAAAAACTGGGTCCCCCGTTCCAGATGTTGTGTTCTGGATTCGGCTATCCTCCCCTACGCTCGGACCACGCGGGGAGTTCCCGAAATTTGCCACTACCGAGCACGGCTTAGCCGAAGCGTCCGCGATTCTTCCTCGCAGCGTTTTGCCTCATCCGGCAATCCCGCCTTGAGGTAACACTTCGCCGCCGCGTCCAGGCTCTTGAACCCCGCGAACTTTACGAAACCAGCGTAGGCCTTGGCTGCGAGTTCATGCGCCTCGGCTGCTGCCTTCCAATGTTCCATTCTCTCAAGTTCATTCGCACGGGCTTTGAACTTCAGGAGCGACAGCATGAATCCATACCGGTCCAGGTCGAGCGCGGTGAAGTACTCGGGCCGATCTCCCCTTACTTTACGTAAGTTCAAGGCTAAGCTGCCTTCTCGCGGGCTGGAAGGAGCTTCTGGCGCCAGGTCCCCCGCCGTGTACTTTACCGCTCTGTCGAATCCCAGGGACACCGGGACCCCGGACGTGGGCCCATCCGCGAGGGGCATAAAGGGCACAACAACGACCTGCTTGCCACCTATCGAAAAGGGGCTCGTTTTGGCTAGGATCTCCGAAGCCCGAATGTCGTTTAGGTGCGCATATCCGCTGGGATGGCCTCCCAAAATCCGCCTCGGAAGCGTGCTCCATTTCGCGCCTTTCTCAACCGCAACCACAATCCAAATCGCGCCGTCGTCCGTAACACAAGCGTCAAGAACGTCGGTGTCTTCAAAGGTCGCAATCGGCTTTTTCCACTTGGTCGCCAACTTCCCTTGCTCGACGGTCAGATCTAAGAGCGCCTTGCCTTCCTCGTAGGTAAAGGTGTTCGGCGGAAGAGCATGGTTAAAGCGATAAAAATGTCGGGAGTAGTTTGGGCCGTAGCCATGGTCAGGCACCTCAACCGAGGCCCTGATCGGGAGGTCTGTTTCCTTATCGACGACAATCTCCGCGCGGTAACCCGATGCGCGCTCCATCAGGATGCGATACGTCTGCCTCCCGTTTGCCGGTGGGCTCTGCACGATCTTAATCTCTCTCTGAGAACTAACTTCGCCAATATCGATCTGCTGCTTTACAAAATCGATGGCGCTGACCTCGTCACCGTAGAACATTGCGTAAAATGAGGGATCTTCAGGTTCGACGGTGGCGTGTCCAAGGTTCTTGTAGGTGGTGTACACCTGGCCGCCCGTTAGGATAAGAGTTCGCTCAAGGCTCCAACCCTGATGGACGGTCAGCCGCCATTTCCCGTTCTCGTAAAATAAATGCTGAAACTGGTGCCAGGTCTTGCCATCCGCCTTAAGCAGTTCGAGAGTCGCTTCCATCGTCTGAGCGTTTTTGATCGCCTTGGCAATGCGCTCCAGAGCGGCCGCGGTAGCATCTTGGGGCCGCAGAGAAACAGCGGCAACGACGAGTGCAACCGCGCCCGCGACGAGGGCGGCGGGCCAAAGCCTTCGCCGAGACACGGGCCGTCGCGAGCACGTGCCCAGTTGATCTCGATAACTCGTCAGTTTGGCTTCAATTTCTCGTTCATTCATAGGATCATCTCCGATTCGTGAAGGCGATTCCACTCTTTCGAAAAGGCCGTTCTGGCGCGTTGCAACAGGCTGTCGGCGGCATCTCCGCTGCGTCCCATCGCAACCCCAACCTCTTGGCTGGTAAGTCCGATGACGTATTTCAGGATCAGAGCTTCTCGCTGGTTGTCAGCCAGGGAACTTAGGACGCAATCAATGGTCGCCGCTTCGTCTGAATCCCGATCGAATGCCCTTTCCGAAGCCTGCGACGCCAACGTGTCGTCGGTCCTTTTCCGAAGGCGATCCGCCACTTTCCGCCGCGCCATTCCAATCATGTAGAGCCGCAGGTTGTCTTTGCAGCACTTCGCTGGAAGGGCTTGGACAACCTCAATCGCGATATCTTCGGCATCGTCATGGTTACCCAATCGGGCCTTGGCATATCGGAACACATCGTCCAAATAGCCCATAGGCTCATCCGCCTTGGTGTACTTTTTGAGAAAGGGGAGGCTCATCGCGTGTTTCACGAGCAACTTACCCTTCGTTTCTGGAACACGAAAACCATCGCATTGCTTTCGAAATCGCATCCTGTTGTGGACTTGGCTTCGTTTTGGACTTCAACCGGCGTAGGCAAGCTGATTCCCAGGGATGTGACATGCTCTGGATGCCGGGATGCGGGCCTTTTTTAGGGCATGCATCCCACGCATCCTACATCCGCCCCATCACCCCCCGATGTTATCGAATCCGCCTGGGTAGTAGGTGAAAATCAGCAGCGGCTTTTGCGCGGGGACGAAGTCGTATTGCTTCCAAAACGCCCCATTCGCGCTCATCTGCCAGTTGCCTTCGGGCTGAGCCGTGTACACCTGCAAGACGAGCTTGCTTGAGTACTTGAGCGTATAGTTGAACTGGCCGACCGAGCCATTCCAATTGTCAGCGCCAGCAGTGTCGTAGACGACCATTCGCTGAAGGCCATCGAGTCCCGCGCGCCCGATCGGACTCTCAAAAACCGTCGCAATCGAGATCGTTTGCCCCGGTTTGAAGGTTAGGCGGGCGGTATATGGTCGGTGATACGAACCAGCCCAGATACCGCTTGCCTTTTGCTGAGAAGTCGGTGGAGTTCGCTCGATTAGTCCAGCTTTTAATCCTAAACCTGAACGGTTCATCGAAGCCGAGAATCGAACGCCCTGGCTCTGCTGCCACTGGACGTTTTTGCCGCGCACCGGAAGGCTGAGGTCAAGGGAAACCACGCTCCCGGTCGGATTCTTGAACACGGAGAGGGTGTCACAGCGAACTTTATCTTTCGCAAGTTGATACGTCGCGGAATGCGTAACAAGGCGGATCTCAGTGTCGCTCGCCGTTTCTGGGAAGCCAGGATATACGACGGATGCGCTGGAAGAAAGTGTCTGGCCGAGGGCAAAGGCGGCAAGCGTTGCAGTGAGCATGTCTATAGCTTACGCGGAAGTGCCCCGACAAGGTTTGCCGGGCATACTAACAGGATGTGGATTTTCACTTCAAAGTCCTTCCTCTCCATTGTCGAACACATGGACGAGCCGTCGTTGCTTCACGTTCGGGCGAGGTTTCCGGGAGATATCGAGGAGATTTTCCCGCAAGCCGACGTGGTCGAGACCCCGCACGGGGACTACCGTTTCCGGACATCGCTGCCTCGAGAAGAGATTAGCGAAGCCCTCACCAGGTATGTGACAGACATTCATTACGACAACTTCAAGAACAGCGTCCACGAACCAAACCGCAAAGGCGCGTACATCAAGGTCTGGGAAGCAATGTCGTCCGCCCAAGAGCGGTGAGGGTATCCCTATTCGTGTCTCGGTAAGGGTGAGGAAGGGGCGAACGAAAACAATCCTCGCTTTTGAAGCGGAAGCCCCAGGGACCCCAACCCCAAACTGAACCCCAAAGCCGAGCCCCTGGGTAAAATCCCCACCTCGCGTGGATCGTTAGCTCAGTCGGTAGAGCAGCTGACTCTTAATCAGCGGGTCCAGGGTTCGAGTCCCTGACGGTCCACCAATCTTTTCTTTAGGTTCAAATAGAGCGACTGACCCCCCAGATGGGCAAACCCCGAAGGTCGGCGAATCAGTTGCTCTATGATATCACAGCTTTTCACAGCGAAACGTCTTTCGGCCCCGAAAATGCCGAAATCGCTTGCCTCTTCCTTTGAGAGCTAATCTTTTCCACTCGCACGTCGGGCTGGTTAAAGACGTAAAGCAGGTCATGCGCGGTGACTCCACACCGCAGGGCTGCGGAAATCCATAGGGTTTCGCTTAGCTTTACGCGGTCCTTCGGTCCCTTGTACTCTACGAACAAGAACCTCTCGCCTCGCCACGCCATCACGTCGAAGACCCCGCTACGGCTACCCCGCTCTTTCTTGATGGCTTGAAACAATCGGTCAGCCGGTTCCGGCAAACGCACTGGCTGACCCTTGAAGGAAGTCTTCCAGAAACTCAGCCCTTGAAACGGGTTTACCCAGACACCTTCCCACCCGTCAGCCTCCAAAGCCCGAAGGACAGCTATCTCGCCTAGCTCTGCTTCGCCGGTGTGCGTTTGAACAAGTGGTTTTACGTCCCAGCACCCGTTCCCCGTCTGCGGCTTTTGCCCCGCGTTGCTTAGGCGAACGTGAAGCACTCTAAGGCTCGTAGTTACTCCCTCCCCGGTCTGGATTTCTTTAGCGGGCCCGGTGGCCACCGCCAGCTTCTCAAGCGTTGGAATGAACGGAAGGGCATCTTGCATGGCGTCAGGGTAGCACCTTCCCAAAAAGTCACATGCTTACCGGCCCCTTACCTGCGCATTGCCTCAGCTACGTCCAATCCACACTTGGTACAACAGCGTTGCTCTCTGCCCATTCTTGCATTGCAACCGGGACAGGTCTTGGACCTCCCGAACGCCCACCACGCTATGGGCAAACATATGATGAGTGCGCACGCCCCCAAACCCCCTAGCACTTTGCCAAGGGCTTGCTCTTGACGCGTCGCCTCCGTGGGCCTCAGGTACTGGCTGCTCCTGCGCCCACCCGTGTGCTGCCCCAGCCATCACGCATAAAGCTATGCCCGCTCTCGCCATCCTCATGTCCTTATTGTAAACCTTTGCGCTCGCATACTCGCCTCCAACCCCCAAAGGGCCCACCCAGCGAGCGAGCGGGCCCACGTCCCCAACCTACGCCGTCTCGAAAGTCGCCGCACCTCCGTCCTGCGTGAACGTCTGCGTGAACGACTTCGCGCCAGGGCCGTACCGGTTCGCACGCCCGTCTTTGCCAACGGTAACCAAGCGCCCATCCCGAGTCATAACGGTGAGCCGGTTGCGAACCGTCCCCTCGTTAATGCCCGTCCGCTCGGCAAGTTGAACCGCAGTCAATCCCTCAGGTGCCACCCGTACGGCGTCCAGCAGTTGCCCATCACGGTACTCGGCGTCCACTTCAGCATCGGCCCCGCGTGCCGTCAACTCCCATTCGGCAACCGCCGTCGAGCGAAGTACCCACGTCTGGTTAGCGAACGACCCGCGACCATGCCCAGCAAGCCGTACCGTGCGGCTGCCGTCACCGTTCTCAGTCACCTCCATAAGCAGGTCCATCGAAGCCGTGGCGAGTATCTGATTGGAGTCGGCCATCCGCTCACGTACCATCCCCGAGGCCGTGTTCTTCGTGATATGGTGCAAAACCACCGCGCAAACGCCGGTCTCTCGGCAGAGGTCCTTCAACCCAGCCAGAACCCGTCGTGCGGTTCGGCCATCGGTAAGACTCTCGGCCTGATTCGCCCCATACAGTGGGTCAATCACCAGGAGCCGCGCCTGCGTTCGGCGCACCCAGTACCGAATCGCTGCCAACCCCTCGGCGGTATCAATCAGCAACTTCGCATGCGTCACGTAGAACCCCGAAGGTTCGCATCCGAACTCCCGCAAAACCATCGCGCGCTCTTGCTCCGATTCTTCGTAAGCGCACCATAAAACCGACCCACCGGAGGTTGCCAACCCGCAAAATGGCTCACCCTTGGCAACCGCCAGCCCAAGTGCCGTAAGCAAGGTGGATTTTCCGGCCTTCGAGTTACCCCCAACAACCACCAAGTAAGTAGCAGGTAGGAGTCCTTCCACCACCCAATCCGGTTCCCCGTCCCCGGCTTCGCGCAGGTATTCAGGGAGCGGTTTGAAGAACGTCCCGTACAACTCTTCTTCGATGTCGGTAGATTCATCATCCCTATAGGAAGGCTCGTGATGATGATGAAGATTCTCGCCTCCAACTTCATCACTACCCACATCCCTAGGAGGATGATGCTCAGCGGGTTGGCCGTACCCCATCGCTACAACCGCCTTCGTGGTTGCCGCGAAATCCCCGCCATAAGCAAGGTACGCAAGGGCCGAGAACTTGGAATAACACCTATCCGCTTCCAAGGGTGCCGCGTTGCTCGAGAATACGTAGAGCAAGTCTTGCCCGCTTGCGCCGAGACCAGTTGCGGCAGAGAGACCGTCCGCTTTGCCGGGTCGTCGCCAGCCATGATACGTTCCACACCTACCCGCATACTTCCACCCATAAGGTTGCAAGACGTCGGCCCAGTTGGCGCGTGCGTTGAACAGGTCGCCGGGCCGGTCGCCGGTTTGCTGATGGTTCCGAGTCGGCTCATAGAGGGCCTTGGGTTCCGGTCGCACCACCACCCCCAAGGCGTCGAGCGTAACCACCGGAAAGCCAAAAGTAGGTTCCTTCACCCATTGGCGCTTATCGCCGCTAGGGTGCCGAGTCGGAGGGATAACGCAGAGTTTGCCTTCGCCCAAGAGGTCGCCCGCGGGTCCATCGAAGCCCTCAATAAAGAGCTTCCCGCTTGCCACGGGTTCGGCTAAGCGTAGGTAGACGTGATACCGTGCCCCTCGAACGTCGGTCGGCAACGCTTCCGCCGCCTCCTTCCATTCCTTGGCCCAGTAGCGGTAGGCGTCCGTATTGTCGAAGTCGAGGACCGCAAGGTTGCCCGAAACCGCGCCGCAGATGACGCCGATACCCGTCTCCTCAGCGAACAGTTCTTCAAGTACTTGAGTCGTTGCCCCTTCCCCTTGGAATCGTTTCCAGGGGATACGCGGGTGCTTCTGTCCGTGCGGAATCGGAACCGTCGAAACTCCATGCTCATGGAGCAGCTTCGCGTAAGCAAGGGTCGGGTTCATGCCGTCACCCCCGCCGTGAATCCTGCCCCAGGAACCGTATCGAAAAGCGAAGCCGGCGGCTGGTCTCCCTCGGACCAATACTGCATCCCGAGTGCCGTCTGCGGGTTGAACCCGCGGCAAACGGGGAACCCGTGCGCCTTAAACAGATGGTGGTCGGCGCAGTAACTCTTGCGTGTCTCTTGGTCAAAGACGACGTGATACCGAACTCCGAGCGCGTCCGCTTGCTGAAGAGTGGCATTGTCGAACCCAATGCCCGGAGGCGTGCGAAGGAAGTGCTTCGAGCCCGAGAGAGTCTTGCGGGAGTACATCCTCCCGAGTTGGTCATGCTGAACGGTGGCGATTGGCCTTCCGTCCGCGGAGTAGAGATTCGTAGTGGCCTTGCGGCTATAATGTCTTTGATTCATGGATGCTCCTTGGAGCTTCCGAAAGTCGGCCCGGGGTTGTTTGACGACTTGTCCCGGGCCCTTCTTTGGCTCCTATGTTATTGAGGGCCGCACCGACATCGAAGGGGAAGATTCTCCGACCGCGCGACCCTCAAAGGGAGCTACTGGTTGTAGGGCTCTTCCCGCCGCGGCATCCGCAAACGAACCCAACAACAGTATTTCTCAGGTCCCATTTATCGTCTTGTCCAGCAGTTGCTCATAACCCGGTTCCTCTATCCCGAACAGCGGGCCACGGCTAAGGAAGACCGGAGTCCGCGGCGGCTCTGCCTCAAACATCCTATCCACTTCGCTAACCGCAATATCGAGCTTGGCCGTCGTAAACGGCCGTGGGAGCTTGCCTTCGGCCATCCGCCTATTCATCACCTCGACCACACTAGGTCTCGCACAGCCTCCGCCGAACTGCAGCCAAACAGCCCGATTCGCCTGATGTTCGGCTTCGGTTATCGCCTCGTGCAGATGACCGCCGCCCTCCTTTCTAGCCAGATATGCGTTCCATTCCAACTCCCTGAGGGCTTCGCCTGTGTGCTCGTCTGCGGCAAGGCGCAATGCCTCTAAGCACCTTCCCATTATCTCTTTGCTCATCCAAGAATGACCGGCACCGAGTTCTTCCATTCTCTTAAGCAATGCCTCAGCTTCTGCCATCGTCTGTCGAAAGCGGAGCTCTGGCCCCGTCATGACACTCTCCACCTCCGCCCCCCCTCGCCCCTCGTCAAGTATGCCAAAGTCGTTCTCGTACACCCTGTGCAACAAGCTAATCTCCAGGTCAGAAGCTGTCATCAAGCCAGTCCCGCTCACGGCCTCCAAAAGCCTCTGCCTCACAACATGGATATGATAGGCCTGCGTCAGGCGGTCTAGCACCGCAAGGCGCTTTATCCCCCGAGCCTCCTTGAGCGTCAGAACTTGCTCTAGCCGGGTTAGGGCCAGACCTCCTCCTCTCTCCATGCACCTGTCTATATCATCCTGACTGACGGTCTGGGCTGCCCGCCAGACTTCTTTGGCTAGCCTAGTACCCCCATTGACGAGCGACGATGGATTGTCTATGTCCCCGTGGAAGTAGTGCATCGCCAGGGCCTCCCACCGAAAGGCAACCTTTCTCCCCTCGGGCACCTTTGTCCCGCCGAAGATTGGCAATGGTCTGTCCGCATATCGGCCCTGCCTCATCACCCGCTCAAATGCGGCTCTTGCCTCGCCCACCCTTTGGCCGTCAGGCCGGGGCGGCAATAGTTTTACTTGCTCCCTTATGCGAAGCCATCCCGCGTCTTCCCAAGGCCGCCCTTCGCCCTGTCCCATGCGCCAAGTATGCCCCCCTTCCAGCCCGCAAAGTTGTGCTACACCTCCCGCAACCCACAACTTTGCACCCCGTCCATACGTTATAAAATGTATAGTGGGATGGGAAACACGTAAAGGCAACCTCTACTACTACCAAAAGGAGCGCGTTGGCGACAAGGTCGTCTCCCGCTACATCGGTAGAGGCATCCTAGCTCGACTCTGCGAAGAAGCACTCAAAAAAGAACAACTCGAGCGCCAAACCAAAAAACAGGAGCAAGCACAATGGGAACAACTAGACTCCGACCTCGCCCAACGACAGCGAGCCATCACCCACCTCCTAACGAGTCAAGGACTGCACCGGCAGAACTGGGGAAGGTGGAGGAAGAAAAGAAACTCACACCCGACGAGCGGGGAGCCATTATCGCCAGAGCAAACAAGGGGGACCGAGAGGCATTCGACATAACCCGAACTTGGAGTAAGTCTTTGACCCGCGAGGAGTTCAAGGATGTCGGCATTACGAAAGTCGTGCGCACCTTAATCGCCTGCCGCGTGTGCGGAGAAGACGCCCTCCACGCGCAACACCGCATGAAGAGGGAATCCGAAATGGTAGCCGAGTCGCTCCTTGGCCCGAACCCCTCGCCCCTTGAATCCCTCCTCGCGGAACAAATCTCCCTTAACTGGCTCGTATTGCGTGCCGCCGAAACTGCCCTAGAGGTCCTCACCAAGTTTTCGTGCGAAGAGGGCGCATGGCATCAGGCCCGCGTAGCATCCGCACATTCCCGATTCATGGCCAGCATCCGAACCCTCGCCCAAATCCGCAAACTCCAACTGCCCACCCTCCTCCAAGTGAACATCGCCGAGAAGCAAGTTAATGTCGCACCTTAGCCCAGCCACACTCGTGCGCGTACTGTTGAGCAAGAAGCCGAGGAGAAACAGCAATGCATAAAGGCCAACTTCGCACCCCAAGCAACGCCCAGAATATCCTACGCGCCCTCGCGAATGGCGACAGCTTGCGCAAGGCCTGCCGCGCCCTAGGTTGCGACGCCTCCGCCGTGCTACAGTGGAGAGCCTCCGAACCGGACTTCGACCGACGCTACTCCCAAGCCAGACAGTGGGGGTATGAGGCCCGAGCCGACGCCCTGTACGATATCGCCCACAGCGCCACCCCCGAGGACGTTGCGGTAGCTCGCCTAAAGCTGGACCACGGAAAATGGGAACTCGCCAAGATGCTCCCGAAAGTTTACGGAGACAAGGTCGAACTGACCGTAACCGACCTCACCCGAATCCTTTCAAACGCAACTGACGCGGAACTGTTGGCCATCCTTGCCGTTCCTCTCGCGCCGAGGGTCGGTAATCCTTAGGTGGCTTCGCAGAGTGTTCCGTTTTCGTTCCGTTTTCGACCCGCCCGCCATCCGCGAAAGTCCGGTAGGGCCCACTTCTCCGAGCCATGCCCGGTTAATCTTGCTACCCCGTCCCCAAACCGTGTAACCTTATGGGAATGAGAGCACCTCCAAAAACGGCCTGTTCAAAACTTGTATTGGGCCCCGTGCGCGCATCTTCATATTACGTGTTCGCATGAGCACATCGCAATCGCCTACTAATGTCGCGCTACCGTTGGAGTTGTGGCCCGAAGTCTCATCTCTGCCCGATTCTGTACTGGAGGACCTCCGTGACGACGCTATCAAGCTCCTCTCCGAAGGCGTCTCTGGCCACGCTCTTGCTTCTGTTCTCGAAGCATCTGGCTGGTCCCCAGCGTTCTCCCGCTGGTATGCGTCCACTCTCTCAGCCGTCGCGTCCCCGGTTCGGCTGCTGCGACCAATGGCTATCAGAAAGAGAATGCTTTGGTCTTCGCTATCCTGGGCATTTGTGGCAATCTTGCTGTACGTACCGGTAATCGCCCTCAGTCGGCAACTATCGCTCCCGCCGGTCGTTCTAGTCGTTGCCTATCTCGCCAGCCGCGTCGCGATTATTGTCTCAGCCATCGCCGCTGGCAGAAGAAACGGTTACTACTTCTTAAGCATTTACCCCGTGCTGTTTTGCTGTGGCCTTGAAGTCGCCATCCTGGTGCTTCTCTCCCGGCCCGCCGGTGGCACTCCAGTTCTGGAGTTCCCCATTCCTTCTGAACCTTCTCTGGACTCCCCGGTGGCTTCGCCTCCAGCAACGGTACCGCCTGCTCCCGGATTCGACTTAGGCCCTCCCCCAAGCGCCTCGCCTCCTGATGTCGGCACCCAGTTGGAGCAGTTGGAACAGCTCGCAAGCCTCCGTGACAAAGGGGTACTTACGGCCGACGAGTTCAATACCGCCAAACAGCGCATCCTTGGCGTCGAATAGCCACCCAAACCGTGTAACCTTATCGGAATGAGAGCAACGCCCATCCTCGCCTGTACGGCGCTCGTGGCAGCCCTTGCAGGCTGTTCTAGCAACATGAGCGCCCTCGCGGTCTCCATCCTGCAACTTGATAGAGTGTTGTGCCAATGAGCACCGTCGTAGTACCAGATGAGTTTCGGGAAGATGTTCTACAAGCTGGCACTGCCGCAGTTGAACGTCTTCGTCAGGAAGTAGCCTTGCTGGGCTCCAAACCCGAAGCCGAAATCCAAGCCCTTATGGTACGGGCGGGTTTCAGAGAATCCTTTGCTCTTTGGTATCTCCGGCGTTACAGTTCAGATATAAGGCTTCTGGTTCCCGAGCGTTCGCTCGCACTTTCCAAGTTCCGAGACTCACAAGCCTCATTCAACTCTGCAACATCTCACCTTTCGTCACAAAGCCTGACTGCCTTAGGTTTGTTCCTTGGCATTGTTTTCCTCGCGATGTTCAGGTCTGCTACGGGCTATGCCATTGGCGGCGGTCTAGGCATTATTCTCGTTATTCTCTTCATTCGTGCTCTCTCGGCGACCCCCTCCTTGCGTCCGCTTCGTGCCCCCGTTCTTGAGCCGTTGCCTAAGGTGTCCTTACCCCTCTATCCGCCGGTCTCACTGTTTTCGGATGTCCCAGCCCCCCAACACCCCTTTCAAGTGGATGGGTTTCCGTTTCCTGTCCCCGGAGAGTTCACTTCCGAAACCTCGCGAGCATCTGTAGAAGAACAGCAGTTGCTAGTAGCCGATGTCAGAGGTGCCCTGAGCCGCGGAGTTTCTCTGCCAAAGCTCTCTAAGGCCATCTCTGATGCTGGTTGGTCAGCGGCCTTCGCTGATTGGTTAATCGGGGAAGTACAGGACTCCGCCCCGCCCCTCACCCCCACGCCTTCGTCCGCCGAGGCAACCTCCGCGTCGCCATCGTCGCCGCCCTATTCCCCCGACCTCGTTCAGGCGGAAGCGCTACCCGCCGAGTTCACCGGTAGCGATTCAGAACTGGCTGACGAGCAACCTGTGCCCCCTGCGAACCCTGCCCCTGTTTCCGATAGTGGTTCAGAACTGCCTGAGGAGGAACCTGTGTCCACCGTGAGTCCTGTCTCGGTCGCCGATATTGGAACTCAGTTGGAACAACTGGAACGGCTCGCCAGCCTCCGCGACAAGGGCGCACTCACAACCGAAGAGTTCAATGCCGCCAAACAGCGTGTACTCGGCGTCGAATAGCCCATCGGCTTGCCCTCTTCGCGGCCCCTTGTCTCCGCCCGTCTTCAGCGACCCTGTCGGGTCACTTCGTCGCTCGTTTTGGTTAGCTTGGTCCAACTTACCCGCGAACATTCATAAGAACGATTATCAGCGAGCCCTTCGGGAAAGCCGCACGAGCCAGCGGACTTTCTGATAATCGGGCCTTATGCCTGTTCGCTTGCCCTTCGTTCTGTCAGAAGCGCCTCGCCGCCGCCTGTCACGCGGTTCTCCTAGGATTTGGGCTTAGCCGTCACTCCCGGCCTATCCTTGTATGTGCCGCCGACGTAACCCAGCTCCCGGCGCGTGTTGCCAAGAATCTGATTCATCTGCTCGCGAGTAGGCGGAGCGAACCCGTTGAACTCAACCTCGAACTTACGCCCGTTGTCGTCCATCTCCACGATGTACGTCCGTTTTTTCGGTGCAGGCTTCGCGGGCTTAACGGGAGCGCCAGCTTGCGCGCCTGCTGGGTCCCGTGCCCCACTATCGCTGAGCTCGGGTGCAATGCTCTCTTCCTCAAATCTGGGGTGTGTGGAGTTGTCCCGTCCCGCCACATCCCCAGTTCCTATCAAGGGTGCATCTCCTCGCGTCGTTGGTGCCGCCCAGAACCTCTTCTCCCAAACCCAAATCGGGCTGACAATCTCGGGCCCAAACGCCAGCCATGCGAGTGCCCCCGCTGCTCCAAGTCCTGCTATCCAGCCAAGCACGGGCGACCCGCCCCACTTTCGCCTTGGTACGGGCGGCGTATTCAGTTCCTCTTCGCTTCCGTCGGTTTCGGGTTCCATCGCCGGTTCTTCTGCAGCGTCGGGAGGTTCATCAGCCGGCACTTCTTCGCCATCCACCCAACTCGCTCCCGCCCCGGTGCCAAGCAGAATTTCCCGGGCGACATTTAGCCGCTTCATCATCGCCTCGGCTCTTTGCCTTAGCCGCTCATTGGTCGCATGCTTATCAGGGTGCCATACGGCCACAAGGTCTCGGTACGCCTCCCTAATCTCAACGTCAGAAGCGCCGATGTCGAGGCCGAGTATCTTAAGCGCCCATTCCCGTCGCGTCACTGTCTTTCACTTCCCCCTTTCCCAGCATCAGCACCCCTGCCGAAATCGCGAGCGCCCCGATAGCCGCCCAGTTGAACATCCCCCACTCTTCTCGCCGCATCTTGCCGAATAAGTGTATACCTCCCACAGTGAACAACACAAGGCACAGCGGAGCAAGCGCCCGGCTTCGTCGCCAAAGCGCCCAGCCCACGAACGCACAACTCCCAGCCACCACCCACTTCATCACCCCGTAGAACGCATACGGTGGGTGCCCATACAGTGCCCACAAGAGCATTCCAATGGCTACCAGCGCAACCCCCATTGCGCCCATGCTATCGGCACCTCGGCGCATTAGACGTTCTCCGGAGGCTCCTGTTCCGCCGCCCCTTCTTCTTCTAACTCCTGTAGGTGCAGTTCTCTATCACCGTCTGTCAGGCCTTCCTTGTCAGTCACCCATCTCGTAAACCAAAAGCCTTCCTCAATAGTCTCACCCGCAACTTTCGGCACGCCGTCTTCGGTAACCGGCGTGGCCTTGTCGCCCTCCAACCGAAACAGTCGTTCGTCATCCTCCATCAGCGCTGCTCCATCAGCCAACGGTGTGAACGATGGATACTTGAACTGAACTGGCACCTTAGTCCGCTTTGTGCCCGTGACGTACCATAGGGTCGAGGGTTCATCTACCCTCTCAAAGTTTCCCTCCTCTCCTTCGACGCGGTAAGTTACGACGTACGCGCTTCCATCGGCCATTGGAACCACCGTCTCCGTACGCTCACGTTTTCCTGCCGCAAGCTTAGTTTCCTTTGGTCCCCCACAACCGAACAGCGAAAGTGCTAGGAGCACGAATCCGATTCCCCTCATGCTCCTAGCATACAACTTTTAGCCGATTAGCGCAACCCATCCACCGGGGAATGCAACTCGTGAACCCGCGTCACGTCCGCTTCGGTCTGCGCCAGATACCGCCGCAGGACCCCGAGGTCGGCATGCCCGAGCAGGTGCTGAACGCTAAACACATCGGCCCCGCTTCGGAGCATGAGCAGAGCACACGTCCGCCGAAACTTGTGAGGATGCGCATGCACCCCCGCCCCTTTGCCCAGCTTCTCCAAGGTCTCCGCGATACCGCACGCCGTCATCGGCCCACGTTTGCCCAACCAAAGCGGTTCCCCCGCCACCCCTCCCCGCATTCGCGAGTACCGCAGGAAGGCTTTGAGCGACTTCGAGCCCAAACGCGTTACCCGTTCCTTTCGCCCTTTGCCCATAACCCGCACGATTCCCGTACTAGGGTCAACATCGCCAACCCGCAACGCTTCGCACTCGGCGAGCCTCAGCCCCGTATCAAGCAGAAGGTGTATCAAGGCTCGGTTCCGAACATCCCGCGCCTCCTTGCCGCTGGTAGCAAGCTCTAACGCCTCAATCTCAGCCAGCGTAAAGGCAGGCATGATGGTTCGGTCGAGCTTGGGCATCTTTACCCGCCGTATCGGGTTCGGGTCGAGCAGTTCCTCACGTTCGAGGAAGTTGAACAAAGCCCGAACGCCACGCATCACGGCATGAACGCTGTTCGGCTTCATCCGGTCTTCAAGGTCGAGCATGAAGAGCCGCAGAGCCCCGGCGTCCACTTCGCCAAGCGTCTCCACCCCCCGAGCTTTCAGCCAATCCCCAAACTGGCCCAGGGTGAAATCGTAATACTCCAGCGTCCGCGGCGAGTGCCTAGAAACCCGCTGGTGAAGTCGAAATTCGGGCAGGGCTTGCGCCATCGTCAAAGAGCCCAAAACAGGGCGAGTAAGTTGCTGTAACTGCATGTTTTCTTCCCCTGTCCGCAGTCCTTATAGGGGTAAGTTGCTCAATCCAGGTTCAGTCTCTCAGTTCGTCCCCATGTCGTTAGCTCAGTCGGTAGAGCAGCTGACTCTTAATCAGCGGGTCCAGGGTTCGAGTCCCTGACGGTCCACCAAAACAATGATTAAGGGACGCAAATCGCAACTCGGGCTTTCGGATGCGTCCAGAATCTCCACCACCTTTGAAAATTACGGGGTCTTGGCGCTGAGGATTGCTGCGTCGAGCCGCTGGCCCTTGATTGCCTTCGCCATCAACTCCGGAAAATGCTCCGGCGTACAGGCGAAAGCGGGGATGTCGATCGAGGTGAGGAAGGCTGCGTTTTTGTGATCGTACTGCGGCGCGCCCTCGTCACTTAGGGCCAGAAGGCAGATGAGATTCACTCCTGACTGCTTGATCGCCGCTGCACGTTTGAGGAACTTGTCGTTGTCGCCGCCTTCCAAAAGATCGCTGATCAGGATCATGATCGTATCGCTCGGAGCCCGAACGAGGCCCTGTGCGTACCGCAGCGCCTGCTCAATATCCGTACCGCCCCCGAGTTGCACGCTGAATAAGAGTTCCACCGGATCGCTCATCAGGGGCGTAAGATCGACCACCGAGGTGTCGAAAGCGATCACCTGAGTCTTCAGGGCTCGGATCGACGCCAAGGTCGCTCCGAACACCCCGGCGAAAACGATCGACGATGCCATCGAACCGCTCTGGTCGAGGCAGAGGATCACTTCCTTGAGTGCCTGGCCCTTTCGGCCGTAGCCGACAAGCGTTTCTGGGATGATCGTCTTGTACTCCTCCTGGTAGTGGCGCAGGTTGGCGCGGATGGTGCGGTTCCAATCAATCTCGCGATGCTTGGGGCGCCGGTTGCGGACCGAGCGGGCGAGGCTTCCGGTTACCGCCTGCCGCAGGGGACTCGCGAGCCGCCTTTCGAGGTCTTCCACCACCACCCTGACTACTTGGCGGGCCGTGTCGCGAGTCTTGGCGGGAAGCAGGCGGCTAAGGGAAAGGAGGGTTGCGACGAGATGGATATCCGGCTCCACGGCGGCGAGGCACTCCGGCTCCAGCAGCATCTTCTGCAAGTCCAACCGCTTGATCGCGTCTTTCTGCATCACTTGAACGACGGATTGTGGGAAGTACGTGCGAATGTCTCCCAGCCAGCGGGCGACATTGGGAGACGAGGGACCGAGCCCACCCCTCCGCTCGTTGTCGTAGAGTGCCTCCATCGCCTTGTCTCGCTCTAGGTCGATGCCTTCGAGGCCGAATCCGGTGCCGTCGGCGTCGTGCCCGCCTAGGATCAGCCTCCACCTTCGCACGCGCTCGGTTTCATTCATGTGGCAGCCCCAGGATTTGGCGGATGATGGGAAGCACGCGCATCGCCCGCTCCTCGTTGAAATCGCTTGGTCCGGCGCTCACCTTGGCTCCCCCGGCGACGCGTTCACCGATTTGGCGGCGTTCCGGCTTGGTGAACAACGCGAAGGTGCGACGAATAAGGGGCAGGATCTCCTCAAACACGTCCCCCCCTAGCTCGCCGAGCCACTCATCGATTGCTCGAAAGAGCGACTCTTGGTGTAGCAAGATCGCACCCGGCCCATCGAGCAACCCTTCGACGAAGGCCGCGGTTTCCAGGGCGGTCGCTCCCGTGGACGCTTCTTGGCCGAGTCGCTGGGCAAGATGATCGCCGGTCACGGCGCCGAGATCGAACCTCAGGCGTTCCGCCATGCCTACAACGAGCGCATGGCATCCGCCTAGCTGGGCGATTGAGGCCAGAGTGTCCAACCACTGACCAGTCTTCTCGTCGTCGTCGAAGAGCCGCACCACTCCAGACACCTGGCCGAGGCGATCCGCCATCTCGCCCGCAGCATCGTCGTCCATCGAAACACAGGCCCCCGGCAGCCCCACGCACAGCCTCGTAAACATGGCGTCGAGGACCGGGACCACTTGTTCGGCATCGGTCCGGCGCACCGTTCCATAGCGCACAACCGCCGTCAAAGAAGGTAAGGCGTCGGCGAGGTCCGCGACATCACAGCTGGTGGCGGACAACGCTTGGAGTTTGGCGACAGTGGGCTCGACCGCCTCGGCCAAATCGGCGATCAGCACTTGCTCGACCAAAATTGCAATCTCTGCCAAGTCCGCGGCTTTGTCCGCTCTTTCTATGGCGCAGTTGGATGCTGCCGAGACCACAGTGTTGCCGTAGATGCTGGCCTCTATGAGGGCGATGGCCAGTTCGGGTCGCCACTGGATGCGCCAATGCTCATGGAAAGTCCCTTTCTTGCCGGTCACCCGTTCCTCAATCCCCCAATGCACGCCAAGGAGCCTCAACCGGTGGAGGAGGTGGCTTCGCTCTAAATCCATCTCGCCGCGCAGATCGAGTTCGAGTTTTCGATCGGTGTCGTCAACCTTCAATCTCAGCCGTTTTTGAAGCCCGGTCAAGTCCGACTGAAGCGGGATCATGGGGACAGTCTCGGGGACTTCTCCGAGCCGCTCACCGACGATGAGGCGCTTTCCGATCAGGCTCCAGATAGCCTCGTCGCGAATGAGCACAGAGCTGGCCGACTCGCTGAGCTCGCGCAGTCCGGGTCTTGGCCTTCCCCGGATCGAGGCGAGTGCATCGGCGAGGCGAACGGCTTCTATGACGCTTGCGGGAGAGGCGTCGAGGTCCTCTTCTCTCATCAATCGTGCGACGGAGAGGAGCCAGTGGGTCGGAACCTCGGCGGCAGCCGTGTTCCAAAGCAAGTCATAGAAAGCCGGTGATCGCGCACCTGCGCCGTAGCCTGAGGCGAAAGTGAGACGGTCGAACGTCCAAGGCACGACTGTAGCCCCTACCTTGACCTTGGGCAAGCCTTTCAGCATCGCCTCATCCTCGCGTGCAGATGGCAACTCCCTCAGCGCAGGAACGTGCCAGGCTCCGCATACGATGGCGATCCGCTCATGGTTCTCGGCGAGAGCCTCGCGTAGGGTTTTTCGCATGTGAGCTTCGCGCATCGCCTCGAACTCGGCGTCGGAGATCTGTTTGCGCTCGTCGGGCTCTTCGCGTTCGGGCCCGTCCTCGAGATACGCTTCCGATTCCCGCAACGCACACATGAGCGATTCGATGCCGTCGAACAGCTCGCGGGGGTCGTGGCGTTGCTCGACGAGGTGCTCCCACCAATCTTCGACATCGTCGAAGCCGGCCGCCTCCGCAACCTGGTCCATCGCCTCCGAGCGCCGGCTTCGAACCACGGACAGTCCGAGCATCGCGCTTGCCGGAAGGTCCATCAGCCGAACCGGACATGCGTTTCGCGAAGCCCACCGGAAAGCTTGTAGCTCCGGCGAGAAATCGGCCATCGGATAGTAGGCGGCCCACCGCGGAGTATCCACCGCGTAGAGCAACATCGCTACCGGCGTGCGGAGCGCGTCATCCAGCAGATACGGTACAAGCGCCTCCGCTTCCACCGGTCCTTCGACCAGGATCGCCTGTGGCCGCCAGTCTTCCAAGGCAGCGAGCAGTGAACGGGCCGAACCGGGCCCGTGGTGGCGGATGCCGAACAGCCGAACCCGATCGCCTACAGCCGTTCTCGACATGCGCGGTACAGGTCCTTCCAGTCGTCGCGCTCCTTCACGACGGTCTCCAAATACTCCTTCCAGGCGATCGCGTCCTGGGTCTGGTCCTTCACGACCGCGCCGATCAGCCCAGCGGCGATATCGCCCGCTCGCAGACGCCCATCTCCAAAGTGGGCGGCCATTGCGAGGCCATTGTTAAGCACCGAGATCGCTTCCGCGGTGCTCAGGGTTCCGGTCGGAATCTTGAGCTTGGTCTTGCGATCGAGTGTCATCCCGTCCCTCAGTTCGCGAAAGATCGTGACAAGCCGTTTGATATCTTCAAGCGCAGGAGGCTCAGCAGGAAGTTCCAACGCCCGTCCAATCTCCGCGGAACGCTGGCGCACAATCTCCGCCTCTTCCTCAAGGGTTTCCGGCAAGGGTAGGTGGATTGTATTGAACCGCCGCCGGAGGGCGGACGAGAGATCGTTGACCCCCCGGTCTCGATCGTTGGCGGTGGCGATCACGTTGAAGCCCTTCGTGGCTTGAACTTCGTCGTTGAGTTCTGGGATCGGTAGGGACTTTTCCGAGAGCACTGTGATCAACGCGTCTTGGACGTCGGACGGGATCCGAGTGAGTTCCTCAACTCTCGCGATCTTGCCGCTCTCCATCGCCCGCATGATGGGAGATGGAACCAAGGCAGACCGGGACGGCCCCTCGGCTAACAGCTTCGCGTAGTTCCAACCGTAACGCAAGGTCTCCTCGCTCGTGCCCGAGGTTCCTTGGATAAGCAGGGTCGAATCGCCTGAGGTTGCTGCTGCCAAGTGCTCGGCGAGCCACGTCTTGGCGGTTCCCGGTACGCCTAGCAGCAGAAGGGCGCGATCGGTGGCGAGGGTGGCGATCGCGACTTCGACCAGAGACCGCTTGCCGATGTACTTCGGAGTGACGACGAATCCGCCGGCAAGCTTGCCCCCTAGAATGTACGTGGCGACCGCCCAAGGTGAAAGCTTCCAGTTGGGCGGGCGGGCCCGGTCGTCGGCCTTGGACAGTTCTTCGAGTTCGGAGCGGAAGGCCTGTTCGGCGTGTTCGCGAAGGATGGTTGGGTTCATAGTTCACCGATCTAAGCTAGCAAGGAGGCGCCCTCGAAGGTCGAGCGCACGAAAGCACTTCTTGCGGACGGATTCAAAATGGGGATCGTCGGAGGGATGTTCAAGCAACGCATTCGCGGAGGGATGGAGGAGCGTCACCAATTCCTGCAGCATTTCACCCCCGCCAACTATCTTAGGCAGGGCCGTCAAGACTTCAGTTGACAAGATGGCTGAAATCTTTTCCTTGCGAACAACAATGGTCAGCACAGCTTGCTGTTTTTTGCCGTCAGGACCCTTCAGATCGCGAAGCATGAGTTGCTCGAATAACGCAGAGTTCAGGTGGTGTGCTAGTTCAAACCACTCCTCATTGAAAGAGCAATCCAGTGATGAGGGGAACTTCCCAAGCGCGTCGAGCCAGGTGCTGTTCTCGAATCGGATGGCCGCTTCTTGAACACCATAGAAAACCGCTTTGGCGTACTCCGATTTTACGGCGAGATCGATGAACGCTTCTGGCGGAAGCAACGATTGCCATGCCGTTGGGGGTGTAAAGCGGACGACATCGAACAACGCCAATGCCCTCGGCCCCAGTTCCCAACGCTTGGAGGTCCTGGGCAGAGCCTTTGGCAGGTCTTCGGGATTCGGAGGCACCACCTCCAATGATTTCTTAAGCAATCTCTTCTCGACTCTGAAGAGCGTGCATCCAAGTCCCGCTAACTGCCTCGAGGGCGACGATTCAGGTAGCGCGCACAGCAGTTCCCAAGCCCGCTCCCGAACCTCCTTCCTACGATCGGTGAGAGCCCTGTCAAGGAGCGGCTCGTCATCTTCGCTTAAGCCACTCCTGAGCTTCGCTACCCTGGCGGCACGTTCCTTCCAGTCCAAGTCGTCGAACTCTGCGGCCAATCGCGCCCGTAAGGCAGATGAGGTCTCCGGTTCGCGAACCTCGGGGATCTCGACGTCCATAAGAGTAGCCAGCCACTTGCCACGTTCGCCGAGTACCTGCGTCAATGTGGGACCAAGCTTGGGAGCAAGCTCCAAAAGCCTCACCAGCACTTGGGAAGGTGCGACCCGCTTTCGGCGCTGTGCCTCCTCCATCCACTCGAGAACCGCATCGATCAGCCCAAGATCCAGCGCCTCTGATAGTGGCTCTGCAGATGCCTGAGCAATCGGGAGCGCCTCAAGGGGAACTGCTTTGATGGGTTCGCCGTCCGACCGGCCGGTGGCCCCCGCTCTGCGCATGAGCTCGAGCGCGCCGACCTCGACAAGAACTGTCTTCTCCAGGTCTGTTCCTTCCCAGTCCGGTAACGTTTCTGAACGCAGCGCCGGTGCGCGCCGGACTCCAACCTGGACTGCGGCAACAAAATCCTCGAACCGCTTCATAGAGACACAAACCCCCACTCTCCCCATCCGGCGAGGAGGCGGAAATCCATCCCATTCCACTCCCCGAAGACCGAACACGGGAAGTTTCCGGAGAGTCCGAGCAGACCCCAAGGTTCGGGTCCTTGTAGTTTCATTGCGACCGCTTCCGCGTCGATCGCGAACCAACTGCTCCCACTTTTGCCCAGGCACGAGGCTTCCAGGTGGACAGGCTGCTGTTCGATCCAAGGCTGAGCCGCCAACGCCAGTGAATACCGTTCCACCGCTTCGTCCCAAGTTCCGCCACAGATGGGCCTGAATGGCACGTCATGTCGATCACCCAGGTGCGCCCGGAGCGGCCACGCCGATGGGAAGAACTCAAGCTCTGCAGCGAGAGCAGTTCCCGGCATGAGCCGGACGTCGAAAGGCTGCCCCGCCACCGAGAACGCCAAGTGCATCGCCCAACGCCTGCTGGCGCGGCCAAACAGCCACGAGCGGCAGGCCGTGATCCGGTCTTCGACTTCGACGAACTGTCCTAAATCATCCCACGTGTCGACGACCTTTTCCCCGCCGATCTCATCCTTTCGCAAGGGGATGCCGAGGGCGGAACGGACGTCCGCGCGCATCGCTTCGCCAAACGACTCGCTGCGCCGTGAGGCCTCGATGAGCAGGGCCAGGTTCCCCATTTGCCCGGCCACCGAGGGGCCCCAATCCGGCCCGACTCCGATCGCCGAGCCGATCCGCTTCAAGCGACGTGCCACTCCGGGGGCTTGGGCATCCACCATCCGAGCTGCCATCTGGTACCAGCTTCGCGCCGATTGCGCGGCCAGCAGCCCTTGACCAGCGACGTCCATCAGGAACGCCTCGCATTCGTCCAGCCCCGCCAGGATGTTGTCCCATCGCTTACCTACCCGCTTCGCCGCGGCTTCGGGATCGGGAGTGGTCTCCAACTTCGCCGCCCGCTTGACCGATTTCTCGTCCCGCTTCTCGAACCACTCTTCGACCCAGCCCGGAGATACCCCCACCGGCACTTGCCCCTGGGCAAACCTCAAGAACAATCCCAACGCGTGCTTGCAAGGAAACTTGCGGCTGGGGCATGAACACTTAAACGCCGGCTCCCGCAGGTCGATGGCGGTTTGATAGGGCTTGGCACCACTCCCTTTCGCCTCCCCCCAAACCGCGTGCTCGCACGTGCCGCTAGACGCCCAGTTCGCCGCGCTCGCCAACTCCCGCGCCGGGGCAACGGCGGTAGGATCAGGCGCGAGCGCAAGCACGCTGTTAGGCGTCCATTGGGACATCTGACTGTTTTACTTTATGGGCATGAGAAATGGCTCGTGGAGTTCTAAGAGCGTCCACTAATCTCCACCAATCTCCACCACCAAAATCCCCTTAGTGCGGGGCCCCCGGCCCCCTCAGCGCGGCGGGCACCATCTTGATTCCACCATCCGTCACGCGGCCGCATTCGCTTCCTACTTCGGCATCGGCGAGTTCTGCCTCGGTTCCGTCGAACCGCAGG
>JBKJJL010000200.1:0-9959 GCA_046597875.1 Fimbriimonadaceae bacterium
CCCAAAGGTGCAGTGGAAAGCCGATCCGTTCACCCAGGCGAAGATAAAGCAGCTCGGGCTCAAGGACGAGCACGAAATGCAAAGCTGGTTTATTCGACAAATGGATCAGCACCTGGCTTCAAAAGGTCGGCGACTGATCGGCTGGTCCGAAATCCTCGAGGGCGGTCTCGCACCGGGAGCAGCGCTGATGGTCTGGCTCGGAAACGAAGGAGCAGAGCAAGCGGTCAGGAGCGGTCACGATGTCGTGATGGCGCAAACCACCCACACTTATCTGGACTACTACCAAGCGAAGGACCGGACCAAGGAGCCGCACGCGATTGGCGGGTTTCTCCCGTTGGAACAAGTGTACGCATACGAACCGATCCTCGCGTCCTTCACGCCGGAGCAGGCAAAACACGTTCTCGGGGCTCAGTTTCAACTTTGGACCGAATACATGCGAACGTCCGATCAGGTCGAATACATGGCATTTCCCCGTGCTTGCGCGCTCGCGGAGGTTGTCTGGTCACCTAAGGGGCAGCGCAACTGGAGTGACTTCTCGGGAAGGCTGCCCGCCCATCTGGAGCGACTTTCGGCTCTCGAGGTCAACTATCGCAAGCTTTAGGAGCGATAGAATTCATGTGAATCCTAGTATTCCTAACAGGCACATCTCGCAAAGGATGCGCTAAGCTGTAGCAGGTTGGAGAGGACTATGAAAAGAACTGCATTTGTGATTACATTATTCAGCGTGGCTGCAGCGAGCCAAGCAACGATTTGGGGCTTCTCAGTGCCGATTATCTCCGGTTCGCAGGAAGTTCCTCCGAATGGTTCATCCGCATTCGGAACCGCCTCCTACACTGTCAATGACGCGACGTGGAACGTTGCCGGTTCTGTTAACATTTGGGGACTTTCTCCAACCCAGATTACGGGGATGCACATTCATGAAGGGCCAGTTGGCGTCAACGGTCCCGTGCGCTTTAACCTCCTGACAAATCAAGTCGCCGGTTCCCCGTTCAACGCAGGAACCTTTTGGATTTTCGCCTTTGACGGAACGTTGAATCTTGGGTCAAACGCCAATAATCAAGCGTTCTTGAACCAGATGATTAATGACATCGCCTATATTAACGTGCACACGGCGGCTTTCCCTGGCGGCGAGATTCGAGGTCAGGTGCACTGCAACGGTGCCGTACCCGAGCCCGCCACGATGGCGGTTCTAGGACTTGGGTTGCTCCCGTTGCTTCGAAGAGTTCGCAAGAAGAGCTAACCGCAGACTCGGGATCGCTGTATTGCACTCCGTGGAGGGCGCTCCTATGCCCTCATCTAACCTAAAACGTGCCCCAAACGGGTAGAGTATTCCCATAATGACATTACTTACCCTTCAAGAACGCACGAGCAACAAGCCCAAGCAACTCCGCCGAGAGGGCATTGTTCCGATCGGTCTTATGGAAAAGGGGAAGCCGACTCGCCTCGTGCAGGCCACTGCTACCGCCGTGCGAACTGCCTTGACCCACACCACTGGCGCTCGCATGATGGAGGTTCAGGTCGAGGGCGAAGCCAAGAAATGGACGGTCATGGTGAAACAGGTTGATCAGGATCAGATAACCGGCAAAGTCATCACGATGACGCTGACCGAAGTTTCAAAAACCGAGGCGATGGTGACCGATGTTCCGGTACACCATATCGGAACACCGATCCCCGTGCTCGATGGAATCGCGAGCTTGGGCCACCCAACCTCCCACCTGAAGCTGAAAGGGAAGGGAAAAGACCTGCCCGCCTCGATCGAAGTTGATGTCAGCAAAATGGATGTTGGCGATTCGATCAGCGCGGGCGACGTCGAACTGCCGAAGGATGTTGAGCTCATGAGCTCAGTTGATGCGACCCTGTTCACGGTCCAGATGAATCGCGCGAATGTGGATGACGCTGCCCCGGTTGAGGAAGCAGAAGTCGCCGAAGCGCCTGAATCTGCATAGTCTGATCATGACGCCTCCGCCCGCTCTCGGGGGGAGGCTTCTACTTCCCGAGTTGGACAAACCGGATGCTGTTGCCGTCGATGTCGTTCACGTACATCTCTCGGTTGCCCCACGTCTGATCGGTAGGCGAAAGCGCGATGGGGACGCCTCTCGCCAGGAACTCGCGATACAGGCCATCCACGTCGGTAACCTGCAGGAACACGACTCCGCCCAGAACGCCGTCGCCCGAGAACGACGATACATGCACGACGACCCCGTCGCGAGAAAGACCCATGTAGCACGGGTCGGGTGTTGACTCGTCCGCACGGGTAGCAAAGAGGAGCTTGAAGCCAAGGTCGTTGGTGTAAAACTCCTGGGCGATGATAGAACTCGAGACGCGAATGACGGGGATGGCGACTTGCAACATAATATGTTCCGATTTCCAAAGAGGCCAGATCTTTCCTCAAAGATCTTACCAACCTATAACGGTTCTTCGGTATCGTGGGTTGCCAAAGAATCGCTTTAGGCAGAATCGGGTTAGATAGGAGCAATGAAAGTCGGACTGATCGGATGTGGATTTATGGGACGGATGCACTGCAATGTGTATCAGATTCTGCCGGGCGTCGAACTGACCGCCGTCGTCGACAACAAGCCCGAGCACGCCTCAACCTTCTCAAAGGATTTCAGCGTTCCCGCGTACGCGACGCTTGACCAGCTCTTCGCTAACCACGAACTGGACGCGCTCGACATCTGTTTGCCCACCTACTTGCATAAAGACGCAACCGTGCAAGCCGCTCAGGCGGGATTGCATATCTTCTGCGAAAAGCCGATGGCCCTCACGGTCGAGGACGCGGATGCGATGATCGCTGCCACAGAGGCCGCCGGGGTCCAGCTCATGATCGGGCACTGCATCCGCTTCTGGCCCGAGTACGTGCTCCTCAAAGAGCTTGTCGACACGAAGGAAATGGGTAAGCTCCTCTCCATAAACCTCACCCGGTACGGTCAGTTCCCGTCTTGGTCCGCAGACAACTGGCTTGCCGACGAGGCCAAAGCGGGCGGAGGGGTGCTAGATATGCACATCCACGATACCGACTACATCCTGTACCTGCTCGGCGAACCCGACCGCATTCAGACATGGGGCACCATCGATGAGCGAGGCCCCAGTCATGCTTTCACCACGATGACCTATGGCACCACAATCGCCCACCTTGAAGGCGGCTGGAATCTACCCACAAATGCCCCTTTCAGAATGGCCTTCAGGGCGATTTTCGAGCGAGGCGCCGCGATTATGGATGCAGGCCCGCTCACCCTCTACCGCCCTGGAAAGGATCCCGAGGTTCCCGTGTTCGCGAAGTTGGGAGCCCAAGGCGGCGGCAACATCAGCGATCTCGGCGGCTACTACCACGAGCTTGCCTATTTTGTGGACTGCCTAGAGCGCGGGAAGGCTTTCGAAACCGTTACTCCCCAGACGTCTCGACTGTCCCTGAAGACGACGCTGGAAGAGATCAGACAAATCAAGTGTTAGATTCGACTCTTCTTTACATATTTCTTACGAACGGGAACGTAATCTAACTCGTGACGAATGACTACTCCGTTCGACCATAGGGTTTGGAGCCAACCACGTTGGTTCCATTATTCGTTAGCCGTTGTCCTTGCGTTTCTAGCGTTGTACTTCCGCGCATTGCTTGATCCGAGTCTGGGGTCTAAGGCGCCCTTTGCGGTGTCAATCTTGCCGGTTGCCCTCGCCGCGTATGCGGGAGGGTTTTGGCCAGGGATGGTCGCCTCTTTTATTGGGCTGACCGGTTCCGCAATTTTGTTTGTTGAACCTCAGCACTCTTTACTCATTGCTAATACTCCGGGTCAGTTGCTGCAGTTAATCCTGGCGGCCGCGATCTGTATTTTCTTTTGTATCATCGCAGGCAGACTCCGCATGAGCGCGATGAGTACGATCCGCCTTGCCAATGAAATTGACACCGATCGCAGTCAGTTCAAGGATGTGCTTGAAAGCATCACCGACGCCTTTTTCGCGGTTAACAAAGACTGGAATCTGGTCCAAGCCAATCCTGCATTTGAGCGACTCGTAGAGAATGGGGCTGGAGACGTGATCGGTCGAAACCTTTGGTCCGTGTTTCCTGACCGAGAAAATACGCCGTTTTCCCAAGCCCTGCACACCGCTATGACGGAGCGTAAGCCTCAACGGATAGACAGCGAATCAGATGGAAAGTGGTACCACTTCCGCGCGTATCCCACCGCCTTGGGGGTTTCTGTTTTCATCCACGATGTCACCGAACGCAAGCAGTTCGAGCAGCGCAGAGACCGAATGCTGTCCGACGAGCGCGTCGCTCGAAGCGCAGCCGAGGAAGCAGGACGCATGAAGGAGGAGTTTCTCGCAACCCTCTCGCACGAGCTTCGAACCCCGATGACCTCGCTGCTCGGATGGGCCGAAATGCTGAACCGAGGCAAAGTGAGCGACGAACGCTTGGCTGAGGGCCTCACCAGTATCGAACAAAGTGCCCGGATGCAAGCAAAAATGGTCGATGAGCTACTCGATATTAGTCGCATCAACGCCGGCAAACTGAAAGTTGAATCTGAATATATGACCCTCTCCGAACTTGCTGAAGAAGGCGTCGCGATCCATCGTCCGGCCGCGCTCGCAAAAGCGATTCAGTTGACCTTCGAAGATTCCGCCCCCGACGCCATTGTTCGGGGGGACAGCGCTAGACTCCACCAGGTGTTCTCAAACCTGATTTCCAACGCGATAAAGTTTTCCGGCCGCGGTGGCAAGGTGACCGTTCGCGTGTTTGCAGAGGGATCAAGCACGTGCCTATCCGTGGAAGATAAGGGAGAAGGGATGTCACCCGAGTTCCTGCCGTTTGTCTTCGACCGGTTCAGGCAGGCCAACTCCACATCATCGCGGCGTTACGGAGGCTTGGGGTTGGGCCTCGCGATCGCGAAGCAACTGATCGAATTGCAAGGCGGCACGATCATCGCGGAGAGTCCTGGCTTGGGAGAAGGAAGCACTTTCACCGTCTGCCTACCCACCGCCGCCCTGGGAGATCGCGCCCCGCATTCGACTCTGAACCTGACTGAACCGGGAACGCTTGAGGGCGTGCGAATCTTATTGGTTGAGGACGATGACGCGACACGCCTCCTTCTAACGCGGGTAATTGAAGAGCACAAGGGCACGGTTCTGCCGACGCCCGACGCGGAGTCAGCACTCAACTCAATCGTAGACTTCGATCCCCACGTCGTCCTGAGCGATATCGGGATGCCGGTGATCGACGGGTACGCATTCATGCGCCTCATGCGAGAACGAACGGATCGCTTCCGCGACGTCCCTTCAGTCGCCTTGACCGCATTCGCGAGAGATTCAGATAGAAAGGCCGCCACCGACGCGGGCTTCACCGCTTTTCACACCAAGCCAGTAAACGCACCCGCCCTGATTCGAACCCTCGTGGAGCTCGCGGCCAAATAGATGGCCTGAATTCTCCACCTGCTTGGATGATTACGCAAGGGCAAAGGGGCAAATCCACCCGGCCCAACGTATACTGTAAGCGGAATCAGCAATGACGCTGAACAATCTTCAGCACTATGACCGCGGCGGCGTTCGAAATCGTTCAGGAATGGGACGAACCTGAGGGGTTACATGACCTTCTCCAGGTTCTACGTGAACGCCGACCCGACGCCAACTTGCAGAAGCTACGTTACGCGTTTTACATCGCCGAACAAGCACACGCTGGCCAAATCCGCGCTTCAGGCGAAGCTTACATCACCCATCCCCTTGCCGTAGCGCGTATCCTTGTCGACCTTCATATGGACGATGACACCCTCGTCGCCGCCCTGCTGCACGACGTGCTGGAAGACACGCACCTCGTCAGCAGCGAAAAGGTCGCTTCGCTCTTCGGCGAAGAAGTTCTGGACCTCGTGGAAGGCGTCACCAAGCTGAAGTTCAAGATTCCGAACGAAGCCAGCGCCCGCCAGAAAGCCGTCGCCGAGACAACCCGCGCTGCCGAAAGCCTTCGAAAAATGCTCCTCGCGATGGCGAAGGACTTCCGCGTCATCATCATCAAGCTCGCTGACCGCCTGCACAACATGCAAACGCTCGAATGTCTCGCTCCGGAAAAGCGCACGCGAATCGCGAACGAGACTCTCGATGTGTACGCACCCCTCGCGGCGAGATTGGGAATCTGGGAGATCAAGTGGCAGCTTGAAGATTTGTCGTTCAAATATCTCCATCCAGAGGAGTTCCAGCGCGTCAGCGAACTCGTCTCCAAAACGCGGGCGGAACGTCAAAAGCAAGTTTCCCAGGCGATAGTCGACCTGAAAGAGCGCCTCCAGGAAAAAGGACTCGAAAACTTCGAAATCAGCGGCCGCCCAAAGCATTTGTACAGCATCTTCAACAAGATGGTGAAGCAGGGATTGGACTTCCACCAGATCTACGACCTCCAGGCCATCCGCCTTTTGGTCGAGGAAACCAAGGACTGCTACCTCGCCCTCATGGAGGTCCACGACCTCTGGATGCCCATCGCGGGACTCTTTTTCGACTACATCGCGACTCCGAAATCGAACGGATATCAATCCCTCCACACCAAAGTCGTGGGCCCTGGTGGGGAAGCGCTCGAAGTCCAAATCCGCACGTTCGATATGCACGCGATTGCCGAGTACGGGGTTGCGGCTCACTGGACTTACAAGGAAGGGAAGAAGGCGGGAACGGAAGGGGCTCGCCTGGGTCGCCTGCGCCAGCAGCTCTTTGATTGGTCCAGCGATGCCGGAACAAGTTCCGACTTCCTGCGTTCGCTTTCGACGGACCTGTTCAGCGAACAAGTTTTCGTCTTCACGCCGAAGGGCGATGTGCTCGACCTCCCCAAGGATTCCACCCCGATCGACTTCGCATTTCGGGTCCATACCGAGCTCGGCCTCACCGTCGTTGGCGCGAAGGTGAACGGGGGGATCGTCACCCTGAACACGCGGCTAAACAACGGTGACGTAGTGGAACTGATCACGCGGTCAAACGCGCAGCCGAGCCTCGACTGGTTGGAGTTCGTCCAATCCAGCCACGCCCGAAACAAACTCCGAGCCCACTTCCGTAAGCTGAGCAAATTCGACGACGCCCAGCGGGGACGAGACGCCCTTGAGAAAGAACTTCGCGGCATGAAGCTCGACCCGAAAGAATTCATTGGCGAGCAAAACCTGAACTCGATCTTGCACCACTTCGATGGGGCCGAGAATGCCACGGACCTCCTCGCCAAAGTCGGCGCTGGGCTCGCGTCCGCTCAGAGCGTCGTTCTCAAGTTGCGAGGCGGCGTTCCTGAAGTGAACGCCGATCAGATTCAAACGAATCGGACCAAGGAGGGCATGACCACCCTCACGAAGGGCGGGATTGACGGCGTCGTCGTCCATCGCGCGAAGTGCTGCGAGCCGATTCCAGGCGACGATGTGTTGGGTTACGTGACTCGCGGACGCGGAATCATGATCCATCGGAAGGTGTGTCCGAACGCGCTCAGGTTCCAAAGCAATGAACCCGAGCGATTGATGAGTCTGGATTGGCCCTCGGACGGCTCCCATTACGCGGTTTCTTTGAAGATCATCACCCTGAATCGCCAAGGCCTTCTGATGGACATTTCCACGATCTTTGGCGAGTCACAGACCAACGTCTCGGCGGCGAAAATACGAACGATGCCAAATCACACGGCGGAGATCGAAGTCTCTATTGATGTGAAGGATACGCAGCACTTGCAGGTTGTCATGACAAAAATCGGCCACTTCTCGGACGTGATATCGATTCTCAGGCTGTTCGGTCGGGTGGCGGGGAAGTGAGGTTCTGGATTCTCTTGCTTGTCCTTGCCGCTGGTTGCAGTTCGCCCGCGCCGGAGGAAGCTGCTAAACCTCCCAAGCCCGAGGAAGTTAAGGTCCCCAAGGGTGAATCGGTGACCCTTGGTGCCGTCACCGAGGAAGACCTCGCCGTTCCATTTTATCCAGGCTCCAAATCCATCGCGAACGCGACCGCAAGAACCAAGGACTCAGCCGGGGAGACGCTCGTGTCCACTCGTGAAACCCTAGATTCCATCAAGCACGTTGCCGCGTGGTATGCGAAACGGCTTCCGAAAGCGACCGCCAGCACATCGGACACGGCGGTAATTCTCTCTGTTCCAATCGGCAAGGGTGCGGAAAGCTCGATTCTGATTTTTCTGGGCGAGAAGAGCGGAAGCCGAATCGTGATCAGCCGACGGATCCTGATTGCGCCAACAAAGCCAGATCCTCAGCCGAAACCGTAGCGACGCCGACGTGACGAACCACGCAAGCGGCGGCTTCGGCGGCGAGCTCGAACACCTGCCTGGAGAATCCAACCGCCGCGACCCCCAAGCCGATCGTCGCGATGACGGTATCGCCGGCACCCGCCGGATCGGCAACTTCCACTCGTGGGGTGGGAACGATGAACTGATCCGGCCCGGAGACCGCCATTCCCGCGTCGCCGAGGGTGATCACGACTGCCTCCGCGCGATGCCGCTCACGAAGTTCCCCCGCCGCTTCAAGGGCGTTGGTGATCGAAATCGGCTGGCCCCAGGCTTCGCTTGCTTCGGATCGATTCAGGCTGATGACGGTCGCTCCCTGGTAGTAAGGAAGTGAAGAGGGTTTTGCGTTGACAATGAGCGGTTTCGAGTTCGCTTTGGCAGTCTGCTGAATCACCCGAGCCACGCGCTCGGTCATCGAGCCCTTGCGATAATCGCTGAGGATCACGGCGTCGCAATCGAGGATACGCTCCAACACTTCCGAGAGAATGGACTCGGCAACTTCGTCGGAAACGGGCGAATCTTCCTCGTGATCGATTCTCAGTACCTGATGCCGAGCGTCGGCCAACACGCGGGTTTTGCGGGTCGTTGCGCGACCAAATTCGGGAATGAGAGTCGCCGACAAGCCACTTTCTTCCAGCGCGTGAAGGAGCAAACTGCCGCCTTCATCCGAGCCTGCGACTCCAATCAGGTGAACGCCGGCTCCAAATGCGGCGACGTTCTTGGCGACGTTCGCCGCGCCACCGGGCAAGCGCAGGGTGCTCTGATGATGCACGACCATGACCGGCGCTTCGGGGCTGATTCGGGTTGCTCGCCCGAAGATGTACTCGTCCAGCATGACGTCGCCAACCACGAGCAGCTTCTTGGAGCGCATCGATTCGAGCAAGGGGCCAAAACTCAAGCGGGAGCCACCTCGGTCTTGGGTTTGCGCCGCCCCATCACGAGGAAGAGAATAACCCCGACGATCATCATCGCTCCGGCGGCGACTTGGGCTTCGGTGATCGGGAGTCCGCTGATCGTCGTGCTCGAAGTTCCCGCCCGCCACATTTCGTAGATCACCCGGGTGAGCCCGTGGAGAACGAAAAAGAGTCCGAGCGATTGCCCCGGCTTGAGGTTTTTCCGCTCCCAAAGGAGCAAGATCGCGAGCGCGGCCAGGTTCATGAGACCGTCGTACACCTGCGCCGGGTGATACTTGCCGAGCAAGCCTTCAACGGGCACGCCCCACGCCACGTCGCACGGCCCGCCGTAGCAGCAGCCATTAAACAGACAACCCAGGCGTCCGATCGGATGCCCAAGGAGGAAACAGGCGGTCATGAGATCGAGGATGGAAAGAACGGGCTTCTTGGCTCTCTTAGCCCAAATGACGAAGCCGAGAAATCCGCCAATCAGAGCGCCGAACGAGGTCAGCCCGTCGAACTGGAGCTTGAAAATCTCGCTCGTGTCCTTCGAGTAGTGGTCCCACTCCTGAATAATGTAAAGCGCGCGAGCGCCAAGGATCCCGAGGATGAGCGCCCAAAAGGAGGCGTCGAGAACGTTCTCTTTGGTCAGTCCGAACTTCGCCGCGCGCTTTTGGCCCAGGAAAATGCCGGCCAGAAACGCGATGACGAGGAAGACGCCATACGAGTGGATTTTGACTCCGGCAACTTCAAAGAGCACACGACGCATGGAAGTACGAGTCTACCGCCTCGCTCCTGAAACCCTCTCCCTTCCCAAGGGAGAGGGTCGGACGAAGTCCGGGGTGAGG
>JBKJJL010000208.1:0-5601 GCA_046597875.1 Fimbriimonadaceae bacterium
CGCAGAAATCGGTTGATCAACTCCACACCGAGCTTGTTGATAACAACAGAAAGATTCTCGATCAGACCATTGCGCGGACGTACATGGAGTACCAGAACGCGGTCGAGAATGACAAGACTCTGAAGGAGGCGGATAAAGATCGCCTGAACCTACAGGGACTGGTTCTTGTTGCTGATACGCAATACAAAGCGGCGGTTCAGCGACAGGACATTGATCGCGTTATCACCGCGAACGATTCGCTCCAAGGCTGGCAACGCAAGCTGGGGACATCCCCGCTGTGGACGACGCCGGTCAAGGTCTCGAACCACAAGGATTTTCCGGGTTCCGAGATCACACCTGCGGCGCTGAAGGATAAAGTTCGCGAGATTTCCAGCAAGCTCGGTCGCGAGACGCCCGTCTGGGGATTCTTCCCCGGATTCCAGCTCATCGATTTCCTCGTCAACATCACGGGTGCCAGCGCGGCCCTCAGTTACGGCCTCGCGTGCTTCTTGCTCGCCTTCACGGTGCGGGCCGTCGTCTATCCGCTCACCCAAAAGCAGATTATGTTTGGGCGGCAGATGTCGCAGCTTTCTCCCTTGATGAACGAGATCAAGGAAAAATACAAGAAGAAAGACGGGAAGCCTATCGCCATGCAGGATCAGCAGGCGATGCAGCAGGAAACGATGGCCTTGTACTCGCAGTACGGCATCAATCCCGCGAGCGGATGTTGGCCTGTCATGCTTCAGATGCCGCTCTTCCTGATGATCTATCAGTCGATGCTGCATTACCGTTTTGAGTTCGAAAAGGGACTTTTCTTGTGGATCAGCCCTGGCCCCAGCCAAGGCAGCAATGGCTTCATCGCGGCGAATCTGGGGCAGAAGGATTACATCCTGCTCATCCTGTACGCCATCTCGATGGTCGTGTCCACGTTCCTTTCACCCATCTCCGATCCGGCCAATGCCAAGCAGCAGCGGCTCATGGGTGTCTCGATCTCCCTCGTCTTCGGCGTGATGATGTTCTTCTGGCCCGTGCCCAGCGCGTTTGTGCTGTACTGGACCTTTACGAACATCCTCGCGACCGCGCAATCGCTCTATTCCTATCGCTTACCGCTTGAGCCCTTGCAGAAGAAAGTCACCTCAGCCGGGGGAATCATCCCCCCTCAAAACGGCAAGATGACCAGCCCGACCGTGAAAACGGGCGTGCCTCAGCGTCATAAGCCAAAGCGAAAAAAATAGAACCATGCCAAGTATAGAACTCACCGCCAAATCGCTTGATCAAGCGAAAACCGACGCCGCTGCCAAGCTCGGCGTATCGGCCGATCAGGTTACGATCACCGTTCTCGAAGAGACCAAAGGCCTCTTTGGAAAGACCAATCTGCGCGTTCGCGCCGAAGCCGCCGACCCTGCTCCCGAGCCTGCCGCCAAGCCCGCAAAGGCACCTCGCGGTAAGAAAGCCGCGGCGGTTGAAGCCGTGGTTGAGGCTCCGGTTGAGGAGGAAGCGGTCGTCGAAGCTGCTCCTGAGCCTGCCGCCAAGCCCGCACGGGGTCGAGGTCGCAAGGCCGATGCTCCAGCTGCCGCCGCAGCTACTACCGAGCGAGCGCCGATGGCCGAAGGCGACACCCAGGCTACTCAGGAAGACGCCGACCATTTCCTGGGCGTTTTGAACGGAATGCTGAAGAAAACCGGGCTCGAGATCGAAGCCAGCAGCACCGGCTATAGCGGACGCTACGTGAATGTGCACTTTGATGGCGAAGACACCGGTTACCTGGTTGGAAAGCACGGCGAAGTGCTCAACTCGTTCCAGTATCTGACGAACATCATCGCCGCTCAACAGTGGGGCAACGGCGTTCGATGCGTTCTCGATGGCAACGATTTCCGAAGCCGCCGCGAAGAGCAGCTAACCCATTTGGCGACCAAGATTGCCGAGCAAGTAAGCAAGCGGGGCGAAGAGGCCGTTTTGGATGCTCTTCCCGCTTTCGAGCGCCGGATCGTGCACAAGGCGTTGTCGGAAATGGCGGGGATTACGACGTACAGCGAAGGCGAAGAGCCCAATCGCCGAGTCGTCATCGCTCCAGCCGAGTAGCACGGGCATCCTGCCCGTGTCCCCCTCACCTCGCATGAGTTTTGTCAAACGAGGTGAGGGTGGATTTTTTCTCGCGCCCTCGTTAATATCTCGGCCTTAGCGTCTCCACTTTTCCTTAAAGGCCCGCCAAGCTTCTTGAACCAAGAAAAAGGACAATCCCTTGGTCAAAGAAACAGCCGCCTTTACGTCTTCCGACTTCTGGGCCGTGGTTTTGCCGACGCAGAGTTTCTCTAGTAGTGCTGCGAGGCTCTCCTCGCCTCGCCCTGCCTCCATTCGCCCCGCAAGTCGTCGCCACGAAGCGGAACTCACCCCCACGAACCGAAGGTCGAGAAAGGTCTGTGGGTTTGAGTAGGTCATATCCTCATGCCAGGGTAACGCCGCTTCGTTGGCCCGTACTAGCCACTCGCCAAGGGCTTTCACGACGTCCGCCTCGGGTCGCAGCTCTCCCAACTTTAGTGTTGCCAAAAGCCCAAAACCGGCAAAGAGGAACTCTTCCTCCCATGGCTTCATCTCCTCAATCATCCATACCAACTGGCTGGCAAGCAACCGCTGATATTCTTCCCCTAGAATCAGAACCGATTCAATCAGCGCTACCTGCCGATCCGTGGAGAATCGAGCGCGATTCTCGTTAACGTCCGGGATCTCAAGCAAGCATCCACAACAGAAAGCCCGAGTGAGATGAAACTCGCGCACGTCTTTTAGTTGTTGCTCAGTCCTGTGCTCGCTCCATGCAAAGAGGCAAAGCACCTCGTTCGGAACCCACTCCATCGAAGCCTTGGGCGCGGTACCGTCGCGCAAGGCCTTCAGCGCAGCCAGGTTCTCGCCCGCAAGGTATCCGTAGTCACTCTCTGCGACGACCTTGAGCATCCGGTCGCTGACCTCGCGCCTGACCCGATCGAACAGCCCAGCACGGTCAGGCGGATAAGCCAGAACCACCCCAGCCGGAAGATCAAACTCGCTGAAATCTTCGCGCAACGTCACTCCTAACCCGCGTTGAACGCAGATTTTCGCTTCTCTAGGAACGCGCTCAGACCTTCCTTCCCTTCGTCACTCGCCCGCGCCGCGGCTAGCCTTCTCGCGCTTTCTTCGGCGCTGAGGGGGAAATCGAGGACGAGTTTTTTCGACTCGCGAACCGCTCGTGGTCCGATGGTGAGGGCCTGCGTAATCTTCGCGGCGACCAACTCTTCCAGGTCGCCGACCTCGTGTACGAGGCCGATACGCAACGCCCTTTCGGCATCAAAAGCTTCGCCGGTGGAGAACAAGGCCCGCGCGTGCCCAGCCCCGATTTTTGGAATCACGTAGAGCGAGATGGTCCCCGGAATGAGGCCCAAGCGAACCTCGCTGAACGCAAAAAGAGCATCAGGCGAAGCAACTGCGACATCAGCCGCCGCGACCAAGCCGCATCCGCCGCCGAAGCACGCGCCATGAACTTTTGCTACCACGAGCGCCGGGCACTCGGCGACGGATCGAAAGAGTTCGGCAAGTTTCATCGCATCCGCGATGTTCTGTTCTTCGGTGTAGTTTGCGGCTCGGCGCATCCATTCGAGATCGCCTCCCGCGCAAAACCCTTTGCCCTCGCCGCTCAGGATGACGATTCGTGTGCTTTCTGGCACGGTGGAAAAGGCGGCGATGAGGGCTGAAATGAGCTCGTCGTTGAACGCATTGCGCACCTCCGGCCGATTGAGGGTGATGTGAAGGACGGGGCCGTCGTGCTGGACCTTGAGCATGCCTTGATTTTAGCTCCTGAATCATCACCGGACCCGCGCCTACAACCAGCTTCGAAAGAAAAGAACCCACCGTAGGCGCGGGTTCCGAGCGTGGATTGCACCAAACCGTATATCAACGACCAGTTAAGCGACGTCCCGCGCTCCGGAAGCCAATCCCGGTTTTCGCGGGACGCGGAAACCACCTTGGACGCCTTGGGTCTACAATTCGTTGTGGCGTTGGCGCAGGTGGGGATTTTAGTGGGGCCGAAGGGGCGGGGCTCGAATATGGCGGCGCTTCACGCGGCGTGCGTGGATGGGCGAGTGGCGGCCGAGATTCGCGTGGTGATTGCTTCCACGGAATCTAGCCATGCCTTGGCTCGTGCGGCCGAGTTGGGCTTGAAGACCGCAGTGGTTCCGGTAGGCGATGACCTTTTAGGGGCTCTGGAGGGGTGTGAAGTTGTGTGCCTCGCTGGCTACCTGCGACTGCTTCCGCCCGAGGTTCTTGCCGCCTTTCCTGATCGCATTTTGAACATTCACCCAGCTTTGTTGCCCAAATTTGGCGGAAAGGGAATGTACGGGCACTTCGTTCACGAGGCGGTTTTGGCTTCCGGAGATTCGGAGTCGGGCTGTACAGTTCACTTGGTGAGTGAAGTGTACGACGAGGGCCGGATTTTGGTGCAAAAACGCTGTCCTGTTTTGCCTGATGACACACCGGATACGTTGGCGGCTCGGGTTCTGGAGTTGGAACACCAGGCGTTCCCCGAAGCTCTAAATCAACTTGTAGGCGCGGGTTCGGAGCGAAGCGATGTCCTGGATTCCTCCGGTCCGGAGGTCTCTGCGGTCTCTGCGTCTCTGCGTGAAACTCACTCGCTCGATGCACCCGTCGCTAAGGAACCCGCAAAGCGCCGGAAAGCGCCCGGCGAGGTCGATCTCCAGCATCCGTTCTTCACCCACGTGATCCTGCCCATCGAGCGCGTGATCGCCTGGACCTTCATGACCCTCTTCGGACCGTTCCGAATTCTCAATCGCCGAGCTATTCCCCGCAAGGGTGGCGTGCTCATCTTCGCGAATCACCGGGCGGACGTCGATCCCGTTGTCATCTACCTCGGTTGCCCGCGACCGATCTACTTCATGGCAAAGAGCGAGCTCTTCGATATCCCCATCCTCGGCTGGCTGATCACCTGCCTACGAGCGTTCCCCGTGAAGCGTGGCGAACCAGACCGCTCCGCGATTAAGCAAGCCGTCGCCACCGCGCAGGCTGGGCAGGTTGTCTGCGTTTTCCCCGAGGGCCAGCTAACAGAAACGGGCAAGCTCCAAGACCTGAAACCCGGCGCGGCGCTGATGGTTCGAATGGCAGGCGTTCCCGTAATCTGCTGCGGAGTGCGCAATACCGACAAGATCATGCCCTACGGCAAGTACATCCCCCGGCCCGCGTTTAGCTTGGTGGAAACCGTCTGGGGCGAACCGCGCACGTTCGACCGCCACGCGAAGCAAGAGGAGATCCTCGGTTGGGTTCAGGAAGAGTTGCTCCGCCTGTCTGGGGAGAAGTAAAGTTTCGCTCTTGATTGCCGCTCATTTCTGCCATAATAACCACTAGCTGAGGAGCGTTGCGATCTCGAATGTGAGACCAGGCTCAGCGAAAGGCAACGGCGCTCGTTTCGAGAAATCGAGGCGTGCGCCGTTCCCAGTTCTGGAGGACTATGGCGGCGCCCTCAATGAGAGGAACCGAACCATGCAAACCGTAGAAAACCAGCTCAAAACCGACTTCCACGTCGCCGATCTTGGCCTTGCCGCTTGGGGCCACAAGGAAATGCGCATCGCGGAGACCGAAATG
>JBKJJL010000343.1:0-26763 GCA_046597875.1 Fimbriimonadaceae bacterium
GGGCTAAGATCTAGAACCCCTCCGGGGTAGTGCGTGACGACTTATCAACAAAGTCCCCGAAGGGGTCTTAGAACTTAGCCCTATCGCTCGAAGGGCCACAACCGGGTTGGGCGAAAGGGATCAACGGTCCCCTTCACGGTTTTTCGGGAGCGGGGGCGCCACGCCTGCCGCGCGCAGTCAGGCGCGACAGCGTTGCCTCCATGATCGCGCTGGTTTGGGCGGAAACCGTATAGACCAAAGCTTCTCGGTAGACCCTTTGTGCGGCGTGATCTGCGCTGTTCGCGGCTCCGCTTGATGACGCGACGCCCGCGTGGGCGCAGCGGACGGCGAGGTCTATCGCCCAGGCTCTTAGCTGAAGTCGTTCTTCTTCGCTACCTTCTCCGGTCGCGATCGCGGCACGACATTCATCCAGCTCGGCCAGCAAACTCGCGAGTGCCTCTCCTAAAAAGGGGAACGGCTTCTTCAACGCATTGGCTCCCAAGATGTCGAGCCCTGCCCGCGCGCAACCGAGCGCAAAGAACGCCTGCAGGGTGATGTTGATTTGGTCGTTGTTCTGAATCCATCCTGCGGGTTTGATGAAGGCGACCCGATCGTCACCCAGAAAGAGGTTGTCCAGTTCCGCCGTAACCGTCTGCGCCGACTCCATCGCGGCCAAACGCATCGGCTCAGAGAACTGAATTCCCTGCCCATTCACGAAGGGAACAACTCCAAACACCGCTTGACCATCAGGCAGCGTCGCTCCGATGAGAAACTCGCCAAAAAATGTCCAGCCGGTCACCCACGGCACGTGTCCAGTCAGGACGTATCCGCCAGTAACCGGCTCGGCACGCAGGAGGGGAGGGCCGGGCCGACGGAGTTGGCTAAAACCGATCCCCATAAGCACCTGGCCATCGTGCATCCGGGGCAGATACACTCGCTTGAGCTCGTCGTTCTCACATTTGGAGAGCATCGAGACTGCGCTCTGATGCTGCGTTTGCAGGAACGCAAGCGATCCCGAGGCTCGTGCGATCTCTTCTTGAAACGCCCGGAACTCCGGCTCGGCTAACTCTGGGCCTCCAAAGCCAAGAGGGCGACGCAAAGCCATCCAACCGCGATCACAAAGACCGCGAAGAGCTTTATCGAGGGCGATCGGGTCCCCATCCAGCTGATTCGCGATGGGGCGTACTTCCAGACGCAAGAATTCTGCAACGTCCTCAAGAAAGGGCGACACTTAGTCCTCGATGCGAACGCCCATCGAACGAGCGGCACCGGCGACGATTCGCATGGCCATCTCTTCATCGGTGGTGTTCAGGTCCGCCATTTTCAGCTTGGCAACGTCGCGAAGCTTGTCACGAGTCAGAACGCCAGCCTTATCCAGTTTGGGATTGGCGGCGCCCTTTTCGATGCCCGCCGCACGCTTGATGAGGTCGGTCGTCAGCGGCTGATTGACCTTGTACGCGTAGGAACGGTCCGAGAAAACCGTAATCTCCACCGGCAGAACGAAGCCCATTTGAGCTGAGGTCTGTTCGTTGTACTTCTTCAGGAACTCCATCATGTTGATGCCGGCCTGACCCAGGGCGGGACCAACGGGAGGAGCCGGCGTACCTTTACCGGCGGGGATGTTCAGTTTGATAACGCTTGTTACTTGCTTGGCCATAGGGATAGTCCTTCAAAAAGGATGGCGGCCCGAGCGAGAGGGAAGCATCACGCGGAACCGAAACGTAAACGATTATACCGCAGAGCCTAAAGTCGTCCCTTAAATATGCCGAAATCACTAGTAAGAAAATGGACGTTAGCGCGCACGATGGGTCCGGTTCAGGGCTGAGTCGCTTTTTTGACAGCATCTCACTCTCGCTCGGAATTATTGAAGTCATCGAAGATGACCTGGTTTACGTTGCCATCAATGAACCTGGTGCGAGGATCCACGGTAAGACCCCTGAGCAGATCGTGGGCAGAACAGGACGCCAGGAGGGGATGCCAGATTCCGTTCGAGAGGAATGGATCGCTCGATCCCAAGAATGCACCGCGTCCACTAAGCCTGTTCGGTTCGAATACTTCAGGCGAACTGTGACCGGTGACCGATGGCGCTGCGCGACGGTGTCTCCCCTTGAGGGCACCACCAATCGGTTTTGCTTTGTTGTTGAAGATTTGACCGATGTCAGGGTTAAACTTCGTTCCCAGGAGAGGAAACTTCGGTCCCTCGTCGCCAACATTCCCGGGGCGGTTTTTCGATCGATTGTGAACGACAACTGGAAGCTCGACTTCATGAGCGACAATGTTGAAAGTCTCCTTGGTTACACGCCGCAGGAGTTCATTTCTGGGGCGGTGCGATTCTCGGATCTGGTCGTCGCAGAAGACTATCCAGACCTGGTTCGAGCGGCGGAGATAGCGGTAGAAGAGCGTACTAGCTATCAGGCGGAATACCGGATTCGCAATCGGGCGGGTGATATTTTGTGGGTGTCTGAGCGGGGGAAAGTTGCTTGGGACGAGATCAGTCAGAGTCTGGTTTTGGACGGGGCAATTTTCGACGTCACGGAGCGCCGCAACATGATCGAAGAGTTGATCGAAGCGCGTGAAGCCGCGATGGAAGCATCTCAGCTCAAGTCTGAGTTCCTTGCCAACATGAGCCACGAGATTCGGACACCTTTGAACGGCGTGATCGGCATGACCGAACTCATGCTCGGCACGCCTCTCGATCCCGAACAGCGGGATTTCGCGGATACCGTCCTCACGAGCGCGGATTCGCTTCTCAGGATTATCAACGATATCCTTGATTTCAGCAAAATTGAAGCTGGAAAGCTCACCATCGAGCGCGTGGAGATTGATCTCGCACAGTTAGCTCAGGAATCCGGAGAGCTGTTCGCTCCCAAGGCTCATGCAAAGGGGCTGGAACTGATTGTTGACCTGGATGAATCGCTGTCGGCGAGTCGCTTTGGAGATCCGGTTCGCGTTAAGCAGATTCTGGCGAATCTCGTCAGCAACGCGATCAGATTCACGGAAAAGGGAGAAGTCACCCTTCGAATTGAAGGGACTGAGGAAGGCCCGAACTGGGTTCGCCTGGCCGTACGGGACACAGGAATCGGTATTCCACTTGACCGGCAATCCGCGGTTTTTGAAAGCTTCACCCAGGCCGACGGATCGACCACACGTCGCTACGGCGGAACCGGATTAGGACTCGCTATCGTCAGGCAACTCGCGATCCTCATGGGCGGACGCGTGGGTTTGACCAGCTGTCCCGGGACCGGCAGCACGTTCTACGTCGAAATCCCCCTAGAGCCGCAAGCGATTCAACCTCAGAATCTTGACATTCAAGTGAGCATTACGGGGCTGCGCGTCCTCGTTGTTGACGACAACGCGACCAATCGCAAGGTCGTCACTCGCCTCCTCGCAGCGCATAAGTGCTTCGTCCAGGAAGCCTCCTGTGCGACTGATGCGATCGGAATGCTCACGGGCGGAGCTCTCTACGATATCGTTCTGTTGGACTACCAGATGCCCGACATTGACGGGCTTGAGCTTGCTCGCATGATCGGCACTCTGGATCTAGTTCAGCGCCCTTCCCTGGTCATGCTTTCGTCGGTTGGACAACTTTCGACCACCGAAACTTTGCAAGCGGTCGGAATTCAGCGCTCACTTACGAAACCCGTTCGGCAGGGTGACTTGCTGGGCGTTCTCGAGGAAGTCACCAAAGGCGAAGCCGCTCACAAGGCGCTCTCTGCTGAGCCGCTACCCACGAGCCACCGCTCGGAAATGACGATTTTGGTGGTTGAGGACAACTTTGTTAACCGCAAGGTGTGCCAAAAGATTCTCGAACGCCATGGGTGTGACGTTCACTTTGCCGAAAATGGTCTGGAAGCGCTCGAGCGGGTTGAAGAACGCGAGTTCCACCTCATTCTCATGGACCTTCAGATGCCGGTCATGGACGGATTTGAAACAACGCTCGCGATACGGGCGCGGGACAAGCGCTTGGGCCAACACACGCCGATCGTCGCGCTCACGGCTCATGCGATGCGTGGCGATAGAGAGAAATGCTTAGCGATCGGGATGGACGAATATCTGACAAAGCCCGTCAAGCCGCAAGATATTGACCAGGTCGTTGCCCGATGGTCGATTCTCATGGAAGCGGCGTAGGCCGAAGTGCACGTTGCGCGGAACTGTTGCTGCCCCGTGTAAAGTAAGCATCGTCATGCGTCCTTTTGCTCTCATCTTGGTGGCTCTCACCACCCTTTGCCAGGCCCAAGAACTTCCTCGCCGAGGCACGCTTGGCGTTCCCTTGCAGGCTGCTCCCGCCGAAGTCCGCGATCCGCTGAAGCTGGGGCCCCAGGAAGCCCTCCTGGTGACCGCCGATGCGAATGGGTTGCGCAAGGGCGAGCTCATCCTCGGTTTGAACGGTAAGAAGTTTAAGACCTTTGGGGAGTGGGCGGAGTTGAATCGCTCGGTCACCAACGGCAAGACCGCAAAACTCACGGTTCGACGCGATGACAAAGAGGCCGAGGTCGAAATCGCCATTCAACCCAAACCGAACGACAAAACGGACACCTACGAAACAATTTATGGGCATGTGGTCAGCAAGGGCCATCGTATTCGCACTTTTGTAACGAAGCCCAAAGCAGAAGGAAGGCGCCCGGTGATCTTTTGGATTCAAGGCATCAACGCGAGTACGGTCGAGCAGCCGCTCACGGGCCCCGGGGGCACGTCGCGGATCCTGAAGTCGTTCTCCGACGATGGATACGTGACGGTTCGGGTGGAGAAGCCCGGCGTCGGAGACAGCGAAGGTGGCCCTGCTCTCGATGTGGGTTTCGACGAGGAACTGGACATCTATCGGCAAGCCCTCAAAGCGCTGGGTACATACGATTTCGTGGATCGGTCGCAGGTCTATGTCTTCGGGCACAGCATGGGCGGATGTCATGCGCCCCTGGTCTGCGCCGAGCTTCCGGTGAAGGGAATCATCACCTACGGAACCGTTTCCGATAGCTGGCTGGAATGGCAAATCAAGGCCGAGCGTATTCAGAGCCCCCTGAGCGGCGTCGCGCGGGGGCAAGTGGACAAGGACGTTCGCAAGACCATCGCCTTCTACCACTACCTCTACAACGAGAAGCGTACGGTCGCCTGGATCAAGGAGAATCACCCCGAGCTTAAGGAGACCGCGGATCAGCAATCGCCGGATGGCAAGATGATGAGCGTACGAAGCGTCACATACATGCAGGAAGTCAACGACAAGAACTTCTGTGAGTACTGGGCCAAATTGGGCAAAACCCGCGTGCTTGCGCTGTTTGGCGAGTTCGATTTCGTCGCTTTGCAATCCTGTCAAGAGCAAGTCGCGCTGGCGGTGAACGCGGCGAGTCCGGGAATGGCCGTGTATCAAGTGGTTCCCCAGAGCGATCACGGATTCATGAAGCAAACGACGATGCAGGAGGCTTTTGCAAAGTTTGGACGACCGGGCAACGAGTTCAACCCCGCCGTCATCGATGCCATGAAGACATGGATCAAGAGCTTGGGGTAAGTTCGGGCCCGACATGGGCGTGATGGAACTCCTCGCACAATCCAGTTCCCCCCAAGGGGGCCTTCCTGCGTGGTGGCCGATTGCGGCGGTCTTGATCCCCGTGGTTATTACGATCATCGTGGCGTTCATCCAGATGTCCAGCGCGGTGAAGGTCGCGAAGATTCAGTCCAGCGGGTTTCCTGCGGCAACTCCTCCTGCGGATGCGATCGCTGAGCAGGTGATCAAAGTTCTCGGTGCCGAGCTCGATAAGAGGATCGGACCGGAAAGAATGGCGGAAGCTCAGTCGGCGCACGACAAAGGCAAACGGGACTCTGAGGAAGCGACGAAGGAACTTCTGGAAGCCCATCAGCGAGTCATCGGCGAACTTCAGGCTCAACTGGCGGCTCGCGACCGGGAACCAGATGGGCAGAAGCCCGAGGCCCTTGCGGCTGCAAAACTGTACAACGCCGGATTCGACGCCCAAACCGAGCGGAACCTGGGAGAAGCGATCGGCCTCTACTCCGCCGCGATTTTGCTGGATCCCTCCTACGCGAAGGCTTACTATAACCGAGGGAACGCCAAGTATGACTTAGGGGACAAACGAGGAGCGATCGAAGACTACGATCAGGCGATTCATTACAATCCAAACGACGCCCTCGCGTGTTTCAACTGCGGCAACGCGAAGTTCGATTTGGGCGACTTAAAGGGCGCGATCGCCGATTACAACGAGAGTATTCGGCTGGATCCGACATTCCAGCATTCCTATTACAACCGAGGGAATGCGAAGGTCGCGATGGGTGACCGCGAGGCGGCGCTAGAGGACTATGCGAAGGCGGCGGAGGTGGACCCTAAATATGCGGCTGCCTACTACAACACGGCGTGCCAGAACGCGAAGCTGGGCCACGCGGAAGAGTCTTTGGCGGCCCTCCAAGTTGCGGTGAACCTGGAACCAGGCTGGGCGAAGCAAGCGATGGCCGATCCAGACTTTGACCTCATCAACGAGAGTCCGGGCTTTAAAGCGATTGTGGAGTAAGTCTTCGGGCCTCGCACAATTGCCGGTTGTGTTTGAGTTGCGCTTCCATTAACATTCATTTCAGGACCCGTTCAGATTGGGGAGCTAATCTATTCTTGTCTCCGCTACGAATAAGGCGGAAAGGAGAGGATTTTGAAAAAACTTACATCAATTACATTGCTCGCGACCCTGGCGGTCGCCTCGGCGAACGCCGAAACCATGTGGGGACTTACCGAAAGCATGAAGCTGATCAGCTTTGACACGTCGCTGGCGGGAACGCTCACGTCGAACATCGCGATTAGTGGGCTTCAATCGGGAGAGATTCTTCACGGAATCGACTTCCGACCGAACGGTGGCGCCCTTTACGGCTTGGGAAGCACGAACCGACTGTATGCAATCAATACGGGCACGGGCGTGGCCACTCAGGTTGGCGGCGTTTTCAGCACGTCCCTGAACGGCACGTTCTTCGGATTTGACTTCAACCCCACCGTTGATCGCATTCGTGTGACATCAAATACCGGTCAAAACTTGCGATTGAATCCGATTACAGGAGCGGTTGCTTTTACGGACACGAATCTGGCCTACGCAGGATCCGATCCAAACTCCGGTGCCACTCCGATGGTCGTAGGCTCGGCCTACACGAACAACTTTCACGGAGCGACGTCAACTACGTTGTACAACATCGATGCTGGCCTCGGCAATCTCGTGACGCAAGTCCCGCCCAACAGCGGGACCTTAAACACGGTCGGTTCGCTTGGCGTGAGCACGACTGGCCTTACGGGCTTTGATATCTCGGGCTTGACGGGCATCGCCTACGCTTCGCTTACGAGCGTAGGTTCAAACGTCAGCGCATCGAATCTGTTCCGAATCAACTTGGCAACGGGTCAAGCGACGTTCCATAGCACGATCGGTAGCGGGACCGGCGATCGTATCATGGACATCTCCGCCGCTCCAGTTCCAGAGCCAGCAACCATGGCCGTCCTCGGTCTCGGCGTTGCTGCCCTGCTGCGCCGCCGCCGAAAAGTTTAGGGGTTGCTCCTCCAACACCTCTACAACCTCCTCCCGTTTTTGGGAGGGGGTTTTTTGTTGCTCGCCTGTAACCAGGTGGAGCGGTTCAACAGGCTAGACTATTCGATAATGAAGTTTGCCGTAGCGATTGCTTTAGGTGTTGCTATAGGGACGTTGGGAATCCAAGTGCCCCGGAAAAGGACTTCCGAACCGTTTGCTATCTACGCAAGCCTCATTAAAGTCGAAGGAGCCCGGTGGGATCCAGACCCGATTTGGGTTAAGATTCGGTGGAAGGAGGCGTGTGAGGCACCCTTTCGAAGAATTCGAAAGGGAGTGTACGCCGCGAATCAAGCTCCGCTTGATTCAGATAAGTCCGGTCTTTGGGCGAGGAAATCGCGCGCCGCCTATTCGGATTGGTATCAAAATCATCAGAACGCGGAGAAATTGTTCAAAGTCGCAAGCTACCTAGCAACAACGGCAAATTTAGACATTTCATTTGCAAAGTCCAAGGACTTCAAAAATATGGATGAGCACGTGAACCTCGGCTTTAGCGTCCTACGCGCTGAAAATATCCCGCCCTCGTATGAGTTTTGCAGACGAGCCTACATGGTAAAGGCCGGCGATACCCTCCTTCATCGCTTTCGCGACCTGGCTGTGCGGTTACTCAAGCGCTCGCCAGTCGATCGTGGCGTAGCTCTAACTATGGTGAAAGAGTATCGGCGGTGCGGACCGGACGCTGTCTATGAAAAGGCCATGTTTGGGGCACTTGACGCTGCGTCGAAGGCACCAGGCTGGAGATACTGGGATGAGCATTGGATTGCCCATGCCTGGAGATATCATGCCTGGCACCACAATCAAAAGTCCTCCTACGACAAGGCGATTGCGTTTCTCGATAAAGCCATCGCTCAGACCCCGAAGGGAGTTGACCCTGCACCCATGAAGACGATGCGAGCGACCTTTGTTCGTGAACGTGAACTCCCCCACTTCGGAGTTCCTCAGTTTCCAAAGAAGAAGGGCGGCTCGACTTAGGGAGGATTACGGCCCGAAGCCGATCTGCCCCTACTCCAACTCCAGTAGCGGCTTCTTCCGCCACAGCCCGCCGCCGTAGCCGGTTAGCGAGCCGTCGGCACCGATGACTCGATGGCAGGGGACGACGATGGCGAGGCGGTTTGCGCCATAACCGAAGCACCGCCGTCAAATTGGAACGATGTAAAGAACCTCTATCAATGGCGGGCTTTATATCCGTCCGCTGCGAGAACTTTCAGCCGAAGCAGTAGATTTGTACGGACTTCAAGGATATCGAAGTCGGACACTCCTTACGCAGAACATTGAGTACCCTGTTGCGATGGGAAAAGAGTTCCGGCGCTACTACTTCAACAGCGAGCCAGGCGGAGGATCTGGAGTCGGTTCAGGTTCATAGGATATGAAGGGCCCTGTAATTGCTGTTACCCTTATTGCGGTAGGTTCGGCCACGCTGCCCCAGCGGCATGGTAGTGGCCCCGCGGAGCCGTTTACCATCTACTCAAGTAGGATAAAAATGTCGAAGGATGGCAGGTGGGATCCTGACCCGACTTGGGTGAAGTTGCGCTGGGAACAGGCATTTGAGGCGCCGTTTCTAAAGATTCGAAATGAAGTAGTTACAGCGAATCTTGCCGAGTATGATTCAGACAAGCAAGGTGTCTGGGCAGCGAAAGCTACTTCCGCATACCAGGATTGGTACAAGGATCATCAGGACCCGGTGAAACTCTATCGAGTGGCTACTTATCTAGCAGTTGCGCGGAACATTGACCGGACCTTTGGGCAGTCAAAAAGTTACGTTAACATGGATGAGCACGTAATATTAGGGTTTAGCGTGTTGCGACCAGAGAACACCCCACCCTCCTACGAGTTTTGTAGACGAGCCTATATGGTTAAAGCAGGCGATTCGCATTACCACCTGTTCCGTGATCTTGCCGTTCGTCTGCTCAAGCGGACGCCGGTGGACCGTGGTGTGGCCTTAACAATGGTGAGAGAGTATGAGCAAAGAGGCGCGGATTCTGCCTTTGAAAGCGCAATGTTTGGAGCCTTAGAAGCGGCGTCGAAAGCTAAAGACTGGCGATACTGGGATGAACAATGGATTGCTCGTGCGTGGCGATTTCATGCCTGGCATCACAATCAGAAGTCTTCTTACACCAGGGCGATTGCTTACCTTGACAAAGCGATTGCAAAGACGCCTAAAGGAGTTGACTCAACGCCCATCAAGACGATGCGAGCGACCTTTGTTCGGGAGCGAGAACTCCCACACTTTGGTGTACCACAGTTTCCCAAGAAAAAAGCGGGGGGCTCGCCCTAAGCGAGGGTCACAATCCAAAGCCGATCTGTCCTTGCTCCGACTCCAAGAGTCGCTTCTTCCGCCATAGACCGCCGCCGTATCCGGTTAGCGAGCCATCGGCACCGATGACTCGGTGGCAGGGACGACGATTAGCTAGGCGGTTTGCGCCCTTGGCCATTCCTACTACTCGAACGCAATCAGGGTCTCGGAGGGCGCGGGCGAGGTCTCCATACGAGGGGGTTGTCGGGCCATATGAGCACCCCGAAGGGGGTGCCAGAGTTGGGAATCGAACACCAACGTTTCGAGGGAGGGGGTTTTGGCACCCCTCCAGGGTGCGGACTGGCGATGCGCGAGGACCCCGGGTTTTCGACCGCGCGGCTAAGTTCTTTGATCCCTTCGGGATCGGAGGCCGCTGGCGTTTACGATCCTTCGGTTGTGGACGGGCGTTCGGGCCAGGATTCGACCGACAATAATGATCATATTCTCCCATGAAGTAGCCGGTATCCCAGGGATTTACCACGAAAGGACACGAAATATCGCGAAACGCGATGGACCACTCAGTTTCTCTGAGCCTTCACAGGTGCCATCAGCAGGGCGAACAGAATGCTGCTGATTCCAAAAATGGGCGACCAAATTCTGACCGCGCCGCCGCAATCTCCTTGGTACGCTCCGATCCACCATTGCGGGTGCAAAGTCAGCAGAACTGAGCTTACGAAGATTGGCACTAGGCTGCCCCCTTTTGACTGGCGATACACAAGCGCGATGCCCAATCCGACAAAAGTCAATGCTAGACCGACCCTTGAGATCATGTCCGCTTCAGCCATCAACTTACCCACGCCCGGACCGCTGCAAGCCAAAGCCCTTGTGGCCAACATCGCGAGGCACGCCGCAACTGGCCCCCTTACTTCAAGTGCTTTTCCCACCACCCCACAATCTCGCCCAAGCGGTGCAGTCGCAGATCAGGCGGGCCGCCTCGGCTCATGCCGTGTGACGAGCTTGGCGGATACCGAACGAACCGATTTTCCACCCCCAAATGGCACAGCGCGGCGTGAACTTGCTCGCTTTGCTCGATGTTGCAGCGGTAATCGCCCTCGCTATGGATGATGAGCATCGGGGTTTGAACATTCTCGAAGTACGCGATTGGGGAGTCTCTCCACAGGTCCGAAATATCGCCGAAGAAGATTCCCTTCCAGTAAGAGTCTTTGCCCTGAATGAAGTCGCTATTGCCGCCAAAACACGCGAGGTTCGACACGCAGCGATCCGTGATGGCGGCCCGATAATCGTTCGTGTGGCCGACGACCCAGTTCGTCATGTAGCCGCCGTAGCTGCCGCCCATCACGCCCATTTGGCCGGGGCTGATGTAGGGTTGGTGCTGCATCCAGCGAGTCACGGTTTCGATATCTTGCCAGTCTTTGTTTCCCCAATGGCCTTTGATCGCCATCGTGTGGGCCTCGCCGTAGCCCTTCGAGCCGCGAGGATTGCTGTACACGACGACGTGCCCGTTTGCCGCCAGGAGCTGGAACTCGTGGAAAAACTGCCATCCGTACTGAGTGTGCGGGCCACCATGGATTTCGAGGACTGCTGGGTAGCGCTTCGGCGCGAGGTAGTCGATCGGGAGCATGACCCAGGCGTGAACCTTGGTCCCATCCGGAGTTTCCAGGTACAGCTCTTCGGGTTCGGAAAGCTTGATTTCCTCTAAGAACGCGCGGTTGAAATGGGTGAGGACTTCGGGGGCATCGGCGTGCTTGCTGATATCGTAAACCGCGACCTCGTTCGGTTTCATCGGGGTTCCGAAGACACATCCAATCCGTTCACCATCTCGTGAAACGTTTCCGATTTGCAGGACGTGCATGCCCTTGGTGAGCAGTTCGATTTCCCCGGATTCACTTGACAGCTGGGCGTAGCCAAGTTGCGCCTGCCCGTGCCAGCCGACGCTGACGTAGATGGCTTTCGAATCTGGAGACCACTCCACGACGCCGTCGCTGCTGACTTCGCGGCAATCCGAAAGCGTCGCTGTGCTGAGGCAATAGTCATCGTTTGCGCTCAGGCAGCGGGCTTTGGTTTCTCCGTCTGCGCCCACGACCCAAAGGCGATTGTTGAGGCATCCCCAGCCTTCGTCGTTATCGTTGCCGAGGTAGGCCAGCCACTTGCCGTCTGGCGACCAGCGAAGGTTCTCTTTATTTCCACGGGGCAATCCCTCCAGCTTCCAAATCTTGCCGTCCATGTCCACGCGAACGATGCCATCGTTGGCCTTGTCGAACATCGGGCGATCGGCGAATGAGTGAGAGATTGCAAGTTCTTGCGAATCGGGCGACCAGTCAAAAGAATACCAACCAAGGCAATCTTCCCCGTATAGGAGCTGGTGTTCGCCGGTGGCGACCTCAAGCACATAAACGGCCGATCGTTGGTCGAGGAAATAGCCGTCGCCATCCAGCCGGTACCACTCGGTGTTGATGATGCGAGGCGGCGTGCTCAGGTTCTTGCCTTCGCGCTCCTTTTTGGTGGCTTCTGTCCACAAGGGGTCCGTTTCGCGGAACGTGAAGGCGATTTTCGTTCCGTCGGGCGACCATTTGAACTCACTGAGGCTGCCCTCGGGAAGGGCGCTGAGTTTGCGCGCTTCGCCGCCGTCGGTTGGAATGAGGAAAAGTTGCGATTGTTTGTCTTCGCGGCCCGAAATGAACGCGATGTGTTTGCCATCTGGCGACCAGCGTCCGTGTCCGGCTCCTCCGGGAACGTTCGTCCACTGCTTTGTATGCCCCTCTAAATCGGCGGTGAAAAGGTGGGTAACGTACTTGTTTTTCTCGACGTCGACGGTTTTTTGGGTGAAAAGGACGCGGTGCCCATCGGGGCTAATTTGGGGATCACCGACAAAGGTAAGCGAAAGCAAATCGTCGGCCGTGATGGCTCTTTTGGGCATGGGGAAAGGTTACCATGCCACGTGGCCAGTCTTTGGCTACGCGGCCTCGGAATGTATGCCGTGCCAATGCTTCCTGATTTGATGGGCAATGACCGCAAGCCCAACAACCAGCAAGCATATCGGCCAGAGCATGGTGGCACCTAAGCGCGAGCATTCAGCGGCAAGAGTGCGGGCGCTACCAGCAAGAAAAGTGAGGGAAACCAGGGCCCATCCTATGATGCCGGCCTTGCCAAGCAACTCTCGAAGTCTATTGGGGCGGAGGCCGAACAAAGCGAGCAACCCAAAACCAGCGGCAACACCAGGCAAACTACCAAAGCTGATAAACCAAGCAGACACCGCGAGTGTCACCAATGCAATTAGCCCAAGCACAACGAGCGAAACTCGAGCAGCATTAGGGAGGGGAACTACCGTCACTCCTTTCAGCTCGCAATCTGGACATACTCGAGTGACGAACCGGGCGTCGGGATCGTTGAACCGTCCGCCTCCGCAGATTCGATCCACACCTCGATTGCCTCACGAATGTGCTCCTTTGCTTGCTCCCGAGTCTCGCCCCAACTCGTGCAGCCGGGCAAATCAGGAGCATACACTGAGTAGCGGCCATCAGATTCCTGTTCAAAAACGATTGGGTATTCGGTCATCGTTTGACTCCTGCCTTTTTTAGTATATCGTTTAATGTGCCCTTCGGCAAATCACCGTTGTGCATAGGCACGATGATTCGACCAAAACGCTCGGCGTGTTTGAACACAGCGTGAGATCCCCGTTGCCGATCCTTTCGCCAACCGTTCTCTTCCAGAAGCATTACAACCTCGCGCGGCGGTCATAAGGATAGGCCCTCACTTCTGAAGCGTCAGCTTGACGGTGCCCTTCGACTTCTGAGTGGTCTTGATCCCTATATTTTCAATGTCTGTCACGATGTCGGAATCCAAGGCGGTCGTGACTTCCAACGTCTGCCCCGTCACTTTGTCCACTAAGGCTTCGGTGGCCATTTTCATAAGGCCGGTCATTTTGATCTTCATCTCCATGCCGGTTCCAGTTGGATCTTGGCCCTTCATCAACTCGCTCATGTCGCCGTTGATCTTGATATCGCCGACCATTTTCAGCACCCACTTGCCGTCGCGTTCGCCGTCGAGCCGCGCCATCAGGGTCGATTCCTCGTTGCCGATCAGTGGGTTTTTGGGGATCACGACGGGCCAGGTGTCGCCCACCTTCACGGGCTTTTCGGGGAACTCGATGAAGAAGTTGGAAAAGCTGTTCGTACTCGCCATCATCATCGTCATCAAGTCCGCCTTACCGTCCACTTTGAAGTCAGTGACGCGGTTTCGGGTGTCAATGCTGCCCTTGAATTTGATCTCTTTCGGAATCTCGGGGCCGCCTTGCATCATATCCGCCATCGGGCCTTCCATCTTGACCTTGATGTCGGTCATCGTCGCCCCAATGTCGGACTTGCCGTCGGTCGGAGCGGCGGTCGTCATCGTGTAAAGCAACGAACTCTTAATCGTCATTTCTTGCTCACCCATTTGGGGAATGTCGGTCAACGACTTTGTGTCGGCCTCCATTTTATAAACCTCTTTGCCGTCCGCTTTCAGTTCGCGTCTGAGCGTAACCGCATCTTGGGCAAGGGCAAGCGTGGCACCTGCGAGGGCAAGCAAGAAAAGGGCGCGAGTTCGTTTCATCTCTTCATGTACTACCGCAGAAACCTTCGCCGCGTTGCCGTGGCGCAAAAAGATACCGCTCTTGGGGTACGCGATCCAGCACGAATGGACGACGATCTCCGAAAACCGAAATGGTGCGCAAAGTCGGGTTCGAGGAATCTATCCGATCTCGGCGCGTGGATGTTTCTCCTAGCATCAAGCCTTAATAATCACCGCGAACTGGCCCGATTCCACCGTGACGCGGTACGCCCTCTTGCCCGAAACCTGAACCTCGGAGACGGAGGGATTGGAATCTTTTGAGCCGTCGCGATCCACGACGACCACCTGAGCCTTCGAACCGTCGGGGAAGCCAAACGTACCCGATCGATTGGTCAGGATCCGCTCCTTGCCGATGACGACGCCTTCCCGAAGCTCCACCGGCGTAATCGGATACAGCACCGAACTAAAGTTCCACGGCGAGGCCGCCCGGACGTAGCGGAAGCCGTAATAGACGCCGCCCCGATCGAGCATCGAGACGACCTGCTGCACCGAGTCGGCCGCCGTTTCTTCCTTATTGTTATTCGCCAATCCGACGGGCCACTGCAAGTGCGTGTTGGCCATCTTGTCAAAGTTTCCAAGGGTCTCCTGGAATCGCAAAAAGGGCTCGTCCATCAGCGTCCGTGTACGGGACATCGAGTTCGCGATGATCATCAGGTTCTTCGATTCGGCCCAGTCGACAATTTTCTTGCTCATCGGCAGCAACTGCAACGGTACTGCGCTACGGGTGTCGGTTAAAACCTTTGAACGCGGATCGAGCACGCCAGTGACTCCGTCCCACGGTCCATTGTAGTTGTAAGCGCCGTAGCTTCCCGACATTTCGTCCCAATAAATGCCGTCCACGCCGATCTGACCGGTCATAGAGTTGAGAAAGGACATCAAAGCTTTGCCGTAACCATTAGTTGGCGTCGGAACGAACAATGGGAGTCGCTCTTTGTTCGGATAGACCACGGTCTGTCCGCCCTCATCTTTCATTCGCGAGTCCGAGTACTTACTCTCCCCCGCGCTTTCGGTGCTGATTTGCATGTGGAAGTAGCTCAGAGTTTTCGCCCCGGGGTCGCCGGCCCTTAGCTTGGTTTGCCAGGATTTTTCGTTGCGTATCCAGTAGTCCGAATGCCCTCCTGCGGTTCCGTGAGCGTAGGTTCCATCCGAGTTTTTCGGCATGCCGCCGACGATGTACTTCAGGTTGCGATCCCTAGCCCATTTTCCCAACCCTGCCACATCCCGAGAGGTGAAAGCGGCGTCGCCAAAGCCAGCAGTAAAGGCGAAGGGCCCGTTGATCGTGCGATTCGTTCCCCAGTTTCGGCGAACGGCATTCACGAACTCCCAGTAACCGCCGGATCCGGTCGGATAGAGGCTCCACTCAAGCGTAACCGATTTTCCCGCCGCTAGCACGAGCTGGTCATCGGACAGCATCGGCGCGCCCTGATCGACTCCAAGGAGGGCGTGAACGCGGAACACATCGTCTTCTGCAAGAAGGCCAATGCCCGTGCTCCCGTAAGAAGCGAAAATCGAAGGATTGAAGGCATTTCGGACGCTCTTGCTGCTTTCCAAGCCGCCAAGGCGGGTCTCGCGAGGGCTACCATCTCCTAATGCTCGGTGGAAGAGGTGCACGCCGACATTTGATCCCGTAGGATTCGATAGCGTGTCCTTCACGAGGATATGATCGGAAAGCACTTGCATGGAGCGCTTGAACCCATAGGCGGGGCTGTCCAGGGTAGCGGTGTCGCTGCCGGAAGAAATCCAGCGGGCTTGGCCCTGACTCGTCGTCAGCTTCCAGCCTGCGTTGGGTTGGCTGTACTTGGTGGAAGCGGTGACTTCCTGACCGCTCCAACGCACAGCGATTGATCCGCCAGCGAAAAGAGCCGCTTGAATCGCCGGAGGCTTGGGCGGGTCAACGACGAAGATTTCGGCCGGGTCAGTGGCAGGTCGGCTTGCACAGCCAGCGAGGGCGAGGAGTGAGGCTAAAATCATAACAAAAGGAGCGTTGGACATCCGTATACGCTCATTATCCTATGCTTTCAAACGTCTGGGGCCGGTGCGCCGTTACCTCGCAGGGGCCCATAATGCCCCGTGGACGGGCACATTGGAGTTGATGAAAGCGGAAAAGGCGACTATTTTGGGCCTCTGGTGATCGCGGCCTGCTACGTCGGGCCGGAGCATTTGGCCGAACTCGATGGAGTACGGGATTCAAAGAAACTGACCGATCCGGTGGCCCTGAAACTAGCAACTAGAATCAAGCAAACGTGTCCTCACAGCGTGATCGCGATCGGCCCCGCGAAGTACAACGAGCTATACGAGGGCTTTCGAAATCTGAATAAACTCCTGGCTTGGGGCCACGCCCGGGCGATTGAGAATGTCCTGGAGCAGTCACCATGCGATCTCGTCATTTCGGATCAATTCGCCGATCCAGCCGGCCTCCGGAGACAGCTTTTCGAAAAGGGAAGGGCGGTGGAACTGCGTTCGATGGTTCGGGCTGAATCAGACATCGCGGTCGCCGCCGCATCGGTCCTTGCTCGGGCAGAGTTTCTCAACAAACTTCGGCGACTGGGGGAGGAGTTCAACACCACGTTGCCGAAGGGTGCTTCGGCGCTCGTGGTTGAGGCGGGCCGGCGATTGTACCGAGAACTCGGCAACGACGGGCTTCGCAAGGTCGCGAAGTTGCACTTTAAGACCAGCGACCAAGTGCGCGGCTTGGTTTAAAAGATTTTGTCACTAAAAGGTGCCACATATGTTATGATATCAACATGGGACGAGCAATAAACAGAGTTAGCAGGTACGTGGATGCCTGCACACGGGTCACATTCATCGCAATACTATTAACGATGTACGCAACCGCGGAGTCGGCTCAATCCGACTGGTGGCCTTCACTGAAAGCTGCTTTCCAACAAGCGAAGAGCCTCGATGTCATGCTACTGATCAAAGAGCCAGGAGAGGCTACCCGCACATGCCGCATCACTTTATCACGACCAGCTAAATTCCTCATCAAAGAGCCCCAACTTCATGTACGGTCCAACGGATCCATTATCGAGTGGCTTGATACCTCTGAAACCGTTACGAAATCGGTGGTAAGCGATGTTGCTGGAATCCGAAGGGCCTTCGATCGAGACTACCTTCGCATCTGGTCGTTATTTGTTCAGCCGGATGCACTGGACTCACTTGTAGCCAAGAGTTTGGAGCCTGAACCTCGTGGGAGCACATTGTTCGGTGTTCTCGCGTTAAAAGACCCTACCCGAACAGGATTTGAGCTACGTGCCATTATTGAGCCGGAAGATCGCCTGCCCCGTGAAATACACATCTGGAAGCCAGGCTTTGACATCACCAAAGCAATCGTTAGTGAGATCAAGATTAATCCGGCTGTCACAGATGAGCTGTTTGGTAAATCTGCCGTGCAAACTAAAGACGTGGAGAGGAGCCGGGAGGTTCGTGTCGCTCAATTCCCTTGGGAAGATCTCCTCGCCCTTTCTTCGTCCAGAGTTTTCCCAAGTGGAACCCACGTACTGCTGTCTGGTGCGTTCCCGAGGGAGTTCTCGAAAATAGGAGGGAGAACTTGCACACTGACCTTGCTTGTCGATGGTAATGTCCAAGGCCAAGTTGACGCTGTCGACAACTGGCAGATGAAGTGGATTCCTGAACCAGGTAAGTTGGGAAGTTTCAATCTAAAGCTCGAAGGTAAGCAGGGAAACCAGAAGATAAATATTGGAGAGTGCACGGTCGAGGTGCGTTCAGATTGGCCATGGAACATAAAGGAGGCATCGTTAGACGACTCGGGTGCCGCAGTTCTGATTCTAAACGAGCCCCTGGCTGAAAAGACGACTAAGGTCCAAGTTACATGGAATGGTTCGGCAACTACCACATTCATACGAGACGGTGCGATCTTTGTTAGAAGTGAGCAGCTGGTACCCGGTCGGGTCAACTTGCGAGGTTCGCTTCAAAGAGCCGATGGATCTGTCTTTGAGTTAATGCCCAGGGTGATAACCCTAGATTCTCGGATCGTCTGTAACCTCCCCAGCAATGATCTGCTCACGGTTAACCGCACGACTCTTGAGCAACTCATCAAGATTGGTGTTACATTCAGGAAGCCGTTCAATGCGACTCAATGGATTGCCTGGTGTAACGGATTTGCAGTTGCTCGCGGCGCGTATTCCGGAAACAACATTGATCTACCCGTTGAATCCGTATTCGACGGTAAGAATGACCTGATCTTCGAGCTAAAGTCGCCTTCAGCCAGCATGTTCTCCGCTCCTGTGGAAATCCAGGCAAAAGTCGACGTAGACGTTCAGAGGCTCAGGGTGAGTGAGATTCTGCTTGCGACGATCAAGCAGCCTATCCGGGAGACGGCCCTCTATCTGGCCCAAGCCGCGAAGATGCTCCCAGATACCGATGAAGTAACCGAAGGTCTGTTAGGAATGCAGAGGCTTAGGCCCGGTCAGTGGGCTGCCACTGCGGAAGCGATAAGTAAGATATCGGACATGGCCCCTCATCGCCCCCCGGCTACGACCGATTTGAGCTTCAACGAACGGGCTAAGGAGGTATCGAATGTTGCCATGGGTATTATGTCCTCGTCAGCAAAGTTCGCGGGTAAGTTGTCCGTTGGGTTCGGAGAGGGGGGATTAGTCTCAAAGTCCCGCAATCTTCTTCTCACTCTTGATGACATGGTGGCAGCACTTAAGTCAGCCAATGGAAGCATGGATAGTGCTACGCGCCAACTCAAAATTTTAGGTAAGTTCTTGAAAGACTTCCCTCCCCGGAAACCCGGGGGGTTGGAACTGGAGCAATCTCTGGTCACCCACATGGCTTCCGATGCACCACTTCTCTACTATCCACTCCTCTTCTTGCAGGACGTGCGAAATTTGGTCGCCGGACACGATAATTACCAGGCCCTGGACATGCTCAACCGTACGATGTTTAACCTCCGGGGCGACGCGCCATTTCGTACGCGATTTATCCGAGTGATTGAACTGTTACGAGAGGTAATCGGCTGGAAGGACCAAGTTGCCAAACTTTTGCGACAAATCTCCGATCTGGAAGGTGCTCTGGCGCGAGCGAGTTCATCGGAGGAACGACACGTCATCGCGGGCAAGATCGCCGAGATCAGAATAACCATTTCCAAAATAATGAGGCAGATTCGAGATCAGCAGTATGAAGCATGGTTGCGCATCGGGGACATGGCCGCCGACCTGGGGATCAATTTTAGCGGTGTGGCGGACGTTGCTCCCAAATAGGCCGGAAAATCCCGTGGAAAGTGTAGTACGGTCACTCTAATCTCCCACGTGGCATTTCGCTGGAGGCCTACACAACAACCGTCGCCCGAACTGTTCCCGCCCGCTCGTGTTTGGCTACCAATTCGTACGTGCCCGCCGCGACAACCCACTCGAAAATCGCGACATCGTCGGTCGAGTTCGTCTGCCAGCCGAATCCGCTCGCGCTGACGTGATTCCAGCCCACGAGCTGCCCCGCCTCTTGGCGAAGCTTCCCCGAATGCAACCAGACAGGAGTGTTCGAACCGGCTCCACCGCAATCGCCGCATGAAATCTCGGCCGTCACGCCTCGGCAGAACTTCTTGTCCCCCGCCAGTTTGGTCACGTTCGTCGGCAAGTAGCCGGTGTTTTGCACAGCAAAACGAATCCGGAACGCATCCCCGCCTTGCAGCGGTGTAGTTTCGAGGGCGCGCAGTTCCAGTTTAGGGGACGCATTGAGAAGCCAGATCGCCCAATCGCTCAGGGGAGCTACCTCTGCTTCCAAGAACTGGGGTGGCGGATTCCGGAACGCGTAGTTTGAATCCCAGCCCCCGAGCTCGACCTCGCCTAGCTGAGGATGCTCAAACGCATACCATTCGATGTGGCCCAAGCCGTCTAGCTTCTCGTCGGACCACTTCAGTAGCAACACGTCGTCCGAAAATGGGTGGTCCCGGAACCAATCTATGTATTTGTAATCGGTGATGCCCGCTTGCCTTTGCGGCGACCAAATCTCGGTGGTCCAGGCGAATACGCCCCGATGCTCGTACATCCAATCGTCGAAAACGCCAGTGATCGTATCCTTCGGGTGATAGCGAAACTCGTGGTAGTTGCTGATCGCGGGGTAGCCGGTGAGTTCAGTTCCCTTTTTGCCAAACGCATCGAACGTCCACAAGTCTTCGGGAGGCAGCTGATCGTCCGGATATCGGCTCGGCGGACGCAGGTGAACGCCGGAAAACGTGTGGAACGTAATGCCACCACAAATGTTGGGTCGATCGACAACTGCCTGAACGATAGCGCGGATTTCAGGCTCGCTGGTGGGATATGGCCCTGCTCCGTGCTGCTCATTCTCAGTGCGCCATGCACTAGGAAAGTTCCGATTGAGATCGAGGCCTTCCTTGATGCGGCGACCCGCCATCGCCATGCCGTCGAAGTTGTGAAAGAGACCTTCCGGCAAGAGTCGATAATAGGTTCCGCCGCTTTCTCCCGGTTCACGCCTTTCGAGAAGCCGCGGCTCGGTGGCGGATATCTTCCAGGGACCATTGGCATCCTTGACGCGCATGGAGAGAATTCGATTGTCGCCGTCCAGGTCCTGACGTTCGATGCCGTACAGATCGTCTTCGTCGTAGGGGTAAGGCCGCGTGGAGCTGCGAATGATACGAGGCGGAGTCTCCATCGCCCACTCGGCGCCGTCGGGATTGAAACGAGGGACCAGGTAGAAGGCGCGAGAATCCAAAGCGCTAGTGACGTTCTCGTCTTTCCCATTTTCTGTGCAAAGCTTGTTCAGCAAGTACAAGACGGCGGTTCCCGGACTGAGTTCGGAAGCGTGAATAGTAGCGTCGCACCAGAAGGCGGGCTTATCGGAGGCGGGCCCGGTTTCCTGATTGGTCACGGTGACGAGCCAAATATCGCGCCCTTCGTGGCTCTTTCCGATGCTGGTGAGTTGAACGAGTGAAGGAAACTCCGTCGCAAAGGCTTGAAGCAGAGACGTGAACTCATCGTAACGGTAATAGCGGTCAAAGGCAATCGCAGGCATGGATTTCGTTCTACCCGAGTCGCGCGTAGAAACCTGTCCCAAAACCGGCCCATTTTCAGCACCTTGTCGATAGTCGCAGTACAATACAACCCGTGGCTTTGCATGTAAACCTATCGAAGGAGACTCAAGCGCGCCTTAGTGAGCAGGCAGCGGCGCTTGGAATGAAGGTCGAGGATTTCGCCGCAAGGGTTCTCGAGAGCACCACTACGCCCCCCGCTGAGCACATGACGGGGGCTGAAATGGTCGCGTATTGGGAAGAGGCGGGCGTGATAGGAAGCCGTCCTGACATCAAGGATTCGGTGGCGCATGCCAGAAAGCTTCGCCGAGCAGCGGAACGTCGGAGAGCCTGACGTGCTGATCGCAGATACAGATATTCTCATTGACATCCAGCGCCGAATCCCGGGGGCCGTGAGTTGGTCCAGGTCGCTGCCAGATGCACTGACGGTAGCTGGCTTTACCGCAATGGAAGTTGTTCAGGGGGCTCGTGACACACAGGAAGTTAAGCTTGCCGTAGAGATCATCGCGCCGTTGACGGTTGTGTGGCCTTCAAAAACTGATTGTGAGCGCGCGAGAAAGCTCTTCTTGAGCTTCCATCTTTCGCATCGTATCGGTCTGATCGATGCTCTCATCGCTGCAACGGCCATGGGCCTGGACGCCGAACTTGCAACGTTTAATGTCAAACACTTTCGAGCCGTGCAGGGCTTGAAATTAGTTCAGCCATACACGCGCTGAATGGGTGTAGCGGGACGTCTAGGCAAAGGGTTCGCGATCGGGATCAACAAGCTTGACCAGAGGACGATGTTGGTGTTGAGTATCATCCCCGATCCCATTCGCCGCGGATGTCCTTCTGATACTCTAAGGGATCAGGGCCGTTCTTCAGGATTCCCAGGTACTTGCTCAAATCCGTTTCTTTCTGGCCCTCCTTCACCCTTGCGAGCGCGATGAGACGGGCGGCAAGGTCAAGAATCTCAGCCTGAGTCAGGCTGGGAAGCTGCTTCGCGATCTCTTGCATGCTCTGCGATTTCATGGCCTTCGATATTCAAACTTTTCAAACGATCCTTTCAACTATCAACGAACTGGTCCCAGGCAAAACCTAACGACCCCAGCCAAGATGGACCGGCTTCTGCCCTTTGCCCGGAAGTTGACGGAGCCTTTCCGCTAGGCTTTTAGCCGACCGATTTAGACTGTCCCGCGTATACGCACTTTCCTTTGGATTGGCAGCCATTCGCTTGATGAGATTTAGAACTTCGGGGCTCGGGTACTGGCTCGCCTGTATGGCAGCCTCGCTCCGAACCCGCGGTTCCGGATCAGCCAACATTGCGACAAGCCGTCTAAGCGCCTTCATCCCACCAGGATAATTAGCATCATAGGCATAGGCAGAAATATTCTGGGCTGCTTCTCTGCGAACATCACCGTCTGGGTCGTAACTCACTTTCAGAAGGTAGCGAAGCAAGGGATGCTCCTTGCCCCGAACCGGGGGATCAACCCCCTTTAGATGGTGCGCCACCAGCAATCCATTTAGCTTCTGCTGTCGCGTCCCGTTTGACAATCGATCCATAACAAATGCTTGTGCGATGAGGGGCCGTGAGTTGGCTGCACGCCCGGCAAAGGCGTTCTCAAACGGTCTGTCTTGAAAGTGAGTCAGTGCTCGAGATACTCCGAGATCGGATGGAATGCGGGCCAGAGCGTATCCGGCTACGCGTTCCTTCTCCGGCGTCGCCGTTAGCCAGCCGATGAGTTCCTTTACGTGAACCGTTCCTTCGTGGGAAAACCGGATTGCTACAAGGGGCCATTCCTGTTCGTTTCTCAGGTCAGCTAGCTCCAGTAAGAGACTTAGGCTCTGCTTATCGTTGGAGTTCGACAGTCCGGATAGTGCAGCCCATCGAAGTTCGTTGTTACTGCTCGCGGCACACTGTCGGATTTCGCTCTCGGTCTGCCGTCCGAAGGCACCGATAACGTAGGCTGTCTCCGGCGTGGGTTCTGTCTGATGCCGTACGCGGACAGCTGCCAAAAACTCGGTCCGGGCGAGAAAGTCGAATCGCCATAGATAGCGGGCGCCACGAGGACTTGGTTGATCAAAGATCGTCGCCACAAGAGATGGATCTCTCAGGTTCGCCAGGCCCCGTGCGGCTTCTTCGAAGCGACGTTCGGACTTCATTGCCTTCAGAAGGAAATCGCGATGGCCTTCCGGGAGGAGGATTCCCAATAGCTCTAGCGCGTCGCGAAGGTTAGGATGCTCGATCACGTAGGCGCGTAACGCGAGCACCTGAGGTTTAGGCAGCGCCTTCAAATCTTGCAAGATTTCCGATCTGGGCCGCCTATCCTCCAACATCGCTGCCGACCCATGATTCAGATAGGTGGTCAGGAGAGCGATCGCTCGGGGATCGAGTTCCGGCAAGGGCGTTTTGCTCGCTAGTTCCGGCGGTTCCTTACGAGGCGCGAGTTCCTTAGCACATCCCGACAGGATGGCTGCACCTTGCATGCCGAGAACCAAGCCCAATAACAATCGATGGACCATTGCTCATTTTGCCTCAATCGCTTGACCATCGACCTTTGCGCATTGACTAACCTTGGTTCGTTTCCTTCGAGGAGCAAGGACAAGGCGAGGGCCACCCCTTCATCCCCCAGCCCCTCTCCCCTGGGATGGGCGAAGGGGAGCCTGATTTCTGATTTCATCCGCCGTTCAGAACCGAATTTGCGAAGCATACGTCTACCAATTGCGGAAGGAAACCGCTATTTACAAAACAGCGTGAAAAAAAATATAGCGGAATGGGAACTAACCCACGCTCGCGACAGTTTTAGTGAGTAGCTTACGCAAAGGCGCGGCAAGCAAACCTGATAAGGAGGAAGTCGAACAATGAACACGCAAACTCTAGAAACCCGAAACTTGGGCGGCCAGGAGCGATTCAATGCGCTCATGGAATCCACGTATCGCAAGGTTTACAACATGGCCTATCGCTTGGCTGGCAATCGCAACGACGCCGAAGACCTCACTCAGGAAGCCTACTACCGCGCATATCGAAGTTTCAATGATTACGAGGGTGACAAGCCGTTCGAGAACTGGATCTTCCGTATTGTAACGCGGTTGTTTTTGGACCTCCTGAGAAGTCGACGCCGCCGAGTGCAGACAGTGAGCTACGATGCTCCGTTGCCGACAAGCGGGGACGACACCGTCCACTTCGATGTGGCAGACGGCTCGCCAACAGCAGACGTCCTTTTGGTAAACAACACGCTGAGCGATGACCTGCAGATGGTGCTCGCGAGCCTGAGCGAAGAGCAGAGGACGCTCGTGATGCTGGCCGACGTGGAGGGACTCCCCTATAAGGAGATCTCCGACATGATGGGCAAACCGGTAGGCACGATCCGCTCTCGCCTTCACCGAACGCACAAGCTGATCCGGCAGCGACTTGATGCGCTGAAAGCGCATAAAGAGTCGCAAGCCGAGCCCGAGCCGAAGCCAAATGCCCGTCAGGGCAACATGGTTTTGAGCTTAAACTCGTAAATAGAAATGTGGGAACGGGGGTGCATTGCACCCGTTCCTTCATTGAATTAGGGACAGCTGTAGGCACGGGTTCGGAGCGCGACCAGGAATCGGGTCTTCATCGCCACCCATGTCAGCGATGTCCCGTGCTTTTCAGGACCACGCTCTCAGATTCCGGACGCGGGACGCCAGCCCCTGGTGTATCCTAAACCATGACCCTCAACAATCGGACCGTTGCGATTAACCGGGGTTGGGCCCTGAGAGCCGTGGTTGCGTCCCTGCTTGCAGGGGGTGTTGCCGACCTACCTGGTTTCCTGTATCCCGCAACATTTCGTGGGCTGGAGGAGCTAATTATCATCGCCCTCTTCGCCATTCCCTCTTTCATCGGTGCCTTCTTTGGGCGATTTTGGGTTCCGAATCTAATCGCGTTCATAGCCTTAGCCTTGTATGCAGTTGAGGGCGGAGGGTGGATAGGGAGCGCACTCTGCGCCATTAGTGGAGTTTTTGCCGCCGCGACGATGAGTTTCCTTGCTCAGCAGTGGAACCTGGTCGAGGGCAGAGCTCGAACGCGCACCTCCTAGCGACGCATACTTGTAAGATCTCGCCTATACTCAGCGCGTGGCAGCGATCTTTGTTGAAACGCACATCAATGCCGACATCGAGCGCGTGTGGGACCTCACTCAGAACCCAAGCCAACATCAGCGCTGGGATCTCCGCTTTTCAGAAATCTCCTACTTGCCAAAAGCCAACCCCGAGGATCCGCAGCGCTTTCTTTATCGCACTCGCATCGGATTCGGCCTCCGGATAGACGGCGAGGGCGAATCGGTCGGCGAGCAGAATCTAGAAACCGGCAAACGGACTTCCGCCCTCAAGTTCTGGTCCGACGATCCCAAGGCGCTCATCCGCGAGGGCTCCGGATACTGGCAATACGAACCCGACGCGACGGGCACGACGTTTCGCACCCGCTACGATTATCGCGTGCGGTACGGCGTTTTCGGCAAGGTGATCGACCTCGCCTTTCGCCCGATCATCGGCACCGCGACCGCTTGGAGTTTCGACGCGATGAAGCTGTGGGCAGAGCGTGACATCCCGCCCGAAGCGTCCGTTTTGCGAATGCAAATTCATGCGATCTCGCGGGTCGCCTTGGCCCTGATATGGCTGTATCATGGACTCGTGCCGAAGCTGCTCTTTCCGGAGTTTGGCGAAACCGACATGGTGTTGGCGACCGGATTCCCCGCCGCAAACGCGCACCAAGTCGCTTTTATTGCGGGCATTGCCGAGATCGCAATCGCCGTCCTCATCATCGTCCTGTGGCGAGCCCGATGGGTCTTGCCAGCGCAGGCGGTATTGCCGATTCTGATGCCGCTCGGGCTCCTTGGTAAACCGGAATTCTTCGTCGCGCCCTTTAATCCCGTTACCACCGCAATCGGTATGGCCGCCCTCGGATTGTGCGGGTACCTCGCTTCCAAAGATATGCCCAGCGCGTCAAACTGTCGCCGGAAGCCAAGCTCATGATCTCCATCTATCGCCAAGCCCTGGGAGCCGACTTCGACAAGCTGCACCCCAAGATTCAGGAGCGCTTTTCGCTCACGAGCGAGAGCGGGAAGGCGTTCATCGGACGCGGCATCATGGAACGTCTCTGGCATGGCCCTTTCTGGACGTATCCATTTCTGTGCTGCGGCAGTTTCCGTCGAATCATGTTTCCCGAAAGCGGCCAAAAAGTGCCGTTTACGATCCAAAACTTCGCCTACAAGGACCCTCTGGGCCGAGAGACCGTCACCTGGATCCGCACCTTCGAACTGAAACGGAGTCGCCGATTCGACGCCTATATGATCTTCAGCCCCGAGCGCAATCTCATCGTGGACTACTTGGGAACGCATCAGCATCTGGCGGTC
>JBKJJL010000030.1:0-3405 GCA_046597875.1 Fimbriimonadaceae bacterium
ACGGATGCCCGCACCGAGACGCCTGGCATTAACGCGGACTTCTCGCTTGTCGCGACCGGCGTCCAGAATGGACCTTTAGCACCAAGCGCAGTCAGCGTAAGAAATGGAAGTGTACAAGGCGGAAACCTGGCGAGTCTTGCGATCAGCGATAACGTTGATTACAAATTTACCAAGGGGGCCGGGGTTAGTTCTGTAGGTACAACAGTGAGCTTAACCTTTACGAGCCCATTGCCAACCCATGGTCAAGGCACACTTGTTTTGGAGCGAAGCACGTCGGCCGGTGTCAGCGAGAAGATTCAGATTTTCAACGCAGTCACCCAAACATGGGATTTCGGAACTAATGCGGCGGTGCCGTCCACCGATGGAGTTAGGGAGTTTACAGTCGCTAACATGGCTCCTTATGTGTCTGCCGGCATCATCAAAGTGCGACTTAGCTATAGTCGTGGTGTAGCTTCGCCAGGACCAACTACCGACATTGACTTCGCTCGCTTTTTCCTGGATCCTCTTTAGTCGCAACGGCTGGCTTGGTCGAAGTTGAGTAGGCAGTTGGAACGGGAGGACTGAGGAACGGACGAACGGCCCGTTCTTCCGTTCCTCCCCTACAGCCCCTTGTCTGAAAGGAACTTGCAAAGGTCCGCGATTCGGCAGGAATAGCCCCACTCGTTGTCGTACCACGCGACGACTTTCACAAAGTTCCCCAACCCAATCGTGTCCACGGCTGAGAAAATCGACGAGTGCGTGCTCCCAACCAAGTCGCTGGAAACCAAGTACTCATCGCTATAGCGCAAGATGCCCTTCATCGGCCCCTCTGCGTATTCTTTCATCGCGGCGTTAATCTCTTCTGGCGAGGCTTCCCGATTTAAGAGCGCAGTGAAATCCACAACCGAGACCGTTCGCGTCGGCACTCGGAACGCCATGCCCGTGAACTTGCCTTTTAGCTCAGGAATCACCAAACCAACGGCTCGGGCCGCGCCAGTAGATGACGGCACAATGTTCTCCGCCGCCGCGCGGGAGTCGCGCAGATCCTTCTTTGCGGTGTCGACCGTGCTCTGCGAGTTCGTGTAGGCATGAACCGTAGTCAGCAAGCCCCGGTCGATGCCGAACCGCTCGTGCATGACCTTCGCCACCGGAGCAAGCCCGTTCGTTGTGCAAGAGGCATTCGAGATGACATGGTGCTTTGCCGGGTCGTACATCGCGTCGTTGACGCCCAGCACGATCGTCACGTCCTCATTCTTCGCGGGAGCGGAAATGATGACCTTCTTCGCGCCCGCTTCCTTGTGGGCAACCGCTTTCGTGGCGTCGGTGAAGAATCCAGTCGCCTCAATAACGATATCTGCCCCCAAATCGCCCCAGGGAATCTTGGCGGGCTCTCTCTCCGCCATGACGCGGATCTTGTCGCCATTGACGCTGATCGAGTTGTCGTCATGGGTCACTTCGCCAGAGAAAGGCCCGTACGTCGTGTCGTACTTGAACAAGTAAGCGTTGGTCTTCGTGTCGGTCAAATCGTTCACGCCAACGATGTCGAACTCTCCCGGATATTGCGCCAACATCGTGCGAAGCGACAGGCGGCCAATGCGCCCAAAACCGTTGATTCCGATTCGAATAGCCATCTGTTTGGAGTTTACCGGGTGTGAGGAGCGGCGGGGCGGAAGGTTTCGAGCGGGACAATCGGATTCGAAAGTCCTTATTCGGAGCACGCTTTTGAAGAATTGGCTAAAATCGCCGCATGAGCGAATCTGCTGCATCCCCTACCGACGCCCAAAGGGAGCGCCGAAGCTACATCATTGAAATCTTGACCGCGATCTTGCTTGGTCTCGCGAGCATTGGCGCAGCCTATGCCGCCTATCAGGCTTCGCTTTACGACGGCAACAGCCTCGACAAGTACAGCGAAGGCATCTCGAAAGCCGGGGAGGCGAGCGGAAAGCAGCTCGAAGCCCAAGGAGGATTTACCCTCGACATGATCACTTGGATGGAATGGCAAAGCCGAATCATCGCCAACGGGCCGAACGACGTCGTGGCGCAATCGATTTACGATGACTTCATGGAGGAACGTCTGAAGTTGGCATTGGAATGGTCAGAAAAGGAATCCAAGGGGAAGACCTACGCCCATCCGATGGACTCCCCCGATTACGCGGTTGAGTTGTTTAGCCCTGCGATTACGGTCCAGGAGACATCAGCCGCCGCCATGGCGGAAGCGCGCAAAGCAAACGACACCGGCGACCAGTTCACGTTCGTCACCGTGCTCTATACGATCGTTTTGTTCTTCGCCGGCATCGCGACGGTGTTCAAACGGGATCCCGTGAAGCTCAGCCTGCTCGTAATGGGCCTCGCGTTGTTCGTGCTTAGCACGTTCAAGCTCCTCCAGTTGCCCGCGGCAAGCTAGCTCAGAAGATCTCTTCGATTTGGCCCAGGACGTCGTCGTCCAGCTGTTCCAATACCGCGAGCGCGCCCAGGTTGTCCTGAAGCTGCGACATCTTCGAAGCCCCCATGATCACCGACGTGACGCGGGGGTTTTTGGCGACCCAAGCCAAGGCGAGTTGCGACGTGGTGCATTCGAGACTCCGGGCGATCGCTTCCAGTTTGCGCACCTGGATGATCCTTTCAGGGGTGATATTGGATTGGAGCCACTCCATTCCGGTGAGGGCCATTCGGCTTCCCTCTGGAATGCCGTCGTTGTACTTGCCGGTGAGGACGCCGCTGGCTAAGGGACTCCATGTCGTCGTGCCCAGACCGCAATGGTCGATGGCAACGCTCAGGTCGCCTTCGAACTGTCGGCGCTCCAACAGACTGTATTGAGGCTGCTCCACCACGGGGCGGTGAAGGCCGTGCCGCTCGGCATAGCGCCATGCTTCGATAATCCGGCTGGAACTCCATTCCGAGGTCCCCCAATAGTGGGCCTTACCGGCGGAGATGATGTCGTGGAACGTGTGGACGATCTCCTCGACCGTCGTGTTCGGGTCATCGCGGTGGCAATAGACCAGGTCGATTTCGTCCAGTTGGTAGCGCTCCAAAGAAGCATCCATCGCTTCCATGAGCCGCTTTCGGTTGAGGGTGTTCTTCTCGTTAATGCCGTCGTTCAAGCCCCAAAAAAACTTGGAGGACACAACGTAGCTTCCGCGTCGCCAGCCGAGTTTCTTGAGGGCTTCGCCCATGACGATCTCGCTCTGCCCCTTGGCATAGACCTCGGCGTTGTCGAAGAAGTTGACTCCCGCATCATAGGCCTCCGACATCAGCTCAACCGCGGACTCTGTACCGACTTGGTTATGAAAACTGACCCAGGAGCCAAGAGAGAAAACGCTAAGTTGCAGGCCCGACCGGCCCATTCTTCGATATTGCATCGTGTAAGAGTCTACTTCCCTGGGCTAGAGCATCGTAGCCAGCGGATGCATTGTGCCGCTGCGACTT
>JBKJJL010000084.1:0-11133 GCA_046597875.1 Fimbriimonadaceae bacterium
TCCCCTGCACGGCGGCACCGTCGATGTTGATTCCGCGATATTCGAACGTTGGCATCTAAACTATTGTTCCTCTCCGGACAGTACCCCGGGGGCAAAAATCTCAATCGCGTCGCTGTACCACGTTTTCACAACGACAATCAAGATGAGCCCCGACGTTAATATCGCGAACACGCCGGCAATCCGCATCGAGCCCCACTTTGCCTTTTTGCTGGTCTCCTCAAACTCGTTACGGCTTACGCGTTCGAGCTGTTCCAAAGCACCCGGAACGTCGCCGACCAGTTCGCCGGTCGAGATGATTGGCGCGTATTCGTCGGGAAAAATGCGAGAACCGAAGACGACGTCGGAAAGGCGCGAACCCGTATGCATCCGGCTCGCGGCGTCGGTAAGGCGGGCTTGCATTTCAAGATTTGGGACGGTCTCAGTAGCCAGTTTCCAGCTCGAGTTCGGGGAGATGCCCGCTTTGGAGAGCTTGGAGAGGGTCCACGTGAAGACGGCGATCGACTCGTTTCGCGCGCGGGGCCCATATATTGGCGCCTTCAATCCCATCCGGTGCCGAAAGTGGCGCATGGGATAGGTTCCCAGCCACCAGCGCAGGAGAAGCATGATCCCGATGATGGCCAAAGTTATCGGGCCGTATGGCCAGATAATCTGTTGAAAGAGACGAGGAACAAGGTCCCCGGTGCCCGCTCTCGCCATTTCCAACAAGGCGACTCGGAACGCGAAAACTAGCGGAATCGAAGCAATCGCGCGGGGGATCAGATACCAAATAAACCAATGGAATCGTTTGAACTTGTAGGCATCTTCGGCTTGTCCCGAGATAACCGCGAACGCCTCAGGAAGGAAGCCGCCAGCCTCCGCTGCTTTAAGCATTCCGACGATGTGATCCGGATATAGATCCGGATAGCGCGCCATCGTTTCGCTGATCGGTTTTCCGTTCGTGACGTCGGCCGCAAGTTCGTGGAACGAGCCCTTAAAGTGCTCTATCCGAGTGACTCGCGCAACCTCTTCGAAGGCCTTTGCCGGATTGATTCCCGCATTCAAGAGCTTGGCGAACTGGGAAAAGAGGAAGAAGCGATCCTTGTCCGAGCCTTTCCTGGTCCTTTTGATTTTCGGACTCGTGTCAATCCTCGGAGGTAGTGCGGGAGCAACAGCTTGAACGGGGATCGCGTTTGGATTGATCAGACTAGCGTTCGGGTACCCGCGCAGGCGAATGAGGGCCTCCGCTTCGGCTTCGGTCGTCGCCTGGAGCGTGCCTTCAAGAACGTTCCCCTTCGCGTCCGTAAACTGGTACCTAAAGAATGCCATTGCTCACTTATTCGGACGGTGGCGGACGGGGATTCCGTTGCCACAGATTTTCATTTGGGAACCTGACGAGAGTGTAACCCGTATCACGCCTTCGATGAAGTGGCTCCCTGCGTGGATGAACGGATGAACGATCGAACGGAGGAACGGTGGAACGAAGTAGAAGGCTAGATCGCCGTTCCCCCCGTTCGCCCGTACGCCCGTTCTCCCGTTCTCCCGTTCTCCCCTTCGCCCGTTCCTCTCCACTCCTTTCCGGCGACTAATCACGCAACTTTAGAAAAAAAAGCTCACTTTGGGTAACAAAATGTGGCATCGTATAGAGAGCTATGCTGCCCATTGTAGATGCACGCCTCCAGACCCTGACCGCTGCCCTTGGTGAAGCCGGGACAGACGCCTTTTTTGCCTGGCACCCCGTGACGATGGGTTACCTCCATAATTTCCATGAGGGAGCCATTGAGCGATTCCTCGCCCTAGGAATCCATCGCGATGGGCGGACTTCGATTATCTGTCCTTCCCTTTCTGCCACTCAAGCTCGTAGGGCCGGAATAACGGACATTCGAAGCTGGCGAGACGGCGAAGATCCGCTCGCGCTTTTTCACCACCTCGCCGACGAGTGGAATCTACGAACCGCCATTATTGCCGTCGATGACGAGTTGCCCGCCCACATGCTGCTTTCGATGCAGGCCGCCCTTCCCGCGGCCCTGTTCAAGCCCGGTGGCGACACGATTTCGGCGCTCATGCGAGTTAAAACCGATACTGAGATCTCGCTCCTGCGCCATGCCGGCAAGATCGCCGATGATGCTTTTGATGCTTCCGTCAGCCAAATCCGAGCAGGAATGAGCGAGCTCCAGGTTGAGAATGTCCTTCGAAGCGAAATGGCGGAGCGAGGCGGAATTCCAACATTTTCAATCGTCGCGGCGGGCCCCAACGGGGCCGAGCCTCACCATTTGAGTGACGACACGATCCTCCGGGCAGGCGACGTGGTCATCATGGATTTCGGATGTAGCTACGAGGGATACCTGAGCGATATCACGCGAACTGTCGCGGTGGGTCACGCTTCCGAAGAAGCGACCAGGCTTTACAAAATCGTTTTTGATGCCCACATGGCAGCGCGATCCTTTATTCGAAGTGGTGCCTCTTGCGGGGCGATTGACAATGCCGCCCGGCAGGTGATCGACGGGGCTGGCTACGGAGAGTTCTTCATGCATCGCACCGGCCACGGAATTGGCTTGCGAGGCCACGAAGAGCCGTACATCATCGCCGGAAATGATATGCCCCTCGCGACCGGGCACTGCTTCAGCATCGAGCCCGGAATCTACCTTCCCGGCCAGTTCGGAATCCGGATCGAGAACATCGTTACCGCCACCGAAAGCGGCCACGAAAGTCTCAACTCTGAGCCCTCACCGACGTTGATCGTCCTCTAACCCAAGCCGAGCACCAAACCCCATTCCTGGGCTTCGTCGGGGTCATCGCAAACACGCTCGCCGATCACGGTTGCCCCGTAGCGCTGATAGAGGCGATGGGCGTTGACGAACTCCTTGTCGCTCCATATTTCCATTGCCTTCCGTCCGCGTGCTTTCGCCTCCTTGATCGTCGTTTCAAACAGGGCGGCACCGATCCCCATGCGCCTTCCTTCCGGATGCACGTAAAGGCGTTCGAGGGAGCAATCTGAGCCAGACGCGCGTACTTTGCCTTCGTGGACGACCGTATCACCCACTGAGCCCGGAATGACTTCGAAGAGTTCCAGGGCGCACGTCGCCACTATCGTCCCTTCCACTTCGCATACCCAGAACGGGTCGCCGATGCCGAGATAGTATTTCTCCAGATCGTACAGGTCAGCGTGATAGCCCTCGGGTTCCCAAGTAAATCCATATTCGTCGTAGCACGCTTTCACGACCATTGCCGCCGTCTCGCTATCGGCGGGAGTCGCCAATCGAATTTCAAAACTCACGCATTTAGCATACTTACAAGAATGGCGACACGTTATTTTGTTCGGGATGTGCCTACTTCCACCGCGTTCTATGTGGATCAACTTGGGTTCGAGTTGATTGAACAATGGGGTCCTGCATTTGCAATCCTTCAGCTTGGAAACTGTACGCTGTGGCTGAGCGGACCCGGCACTTCGGCCGCAAAGCCGATGCCCGATGGGCGAGTCCCGGAGCCGGGCGGATGGAACCGGATCGTCGTCGAGGTGGATGATCTCGAGGCATTGGTTGCCGGCTTGCGCAAGACGGGGGCGACGTTCCGAAACGAACCTATTTCTGGCCCCGGAGGTTCTCAGGTCCTCATCGAGGATCTGGATGGAAATCCGATCGAGTTATTCCAAGCTCGGGATGCGTGAAGCCGTCCCGGGCCATCCATCCTCCATCCTCCATCCTCCATCCCACATACTTCCCCGCCGCCTTTCCGCGTAGACTCTAGGCGTATATGGCGTATCGCGACTTTCGGCACTTCCTCGATGTTCTCGAATCCAAAGGTGAGCTCAAACGGATCCGCGAACCCGTCTCTCCTTATCTTGAAATCACCGAAATCGCGGATCGCGTGATGAAATCAGGCGGACCCGCCCTTCTTTTCGAGAACGTCGTCGGTCGCGAGCAACGCCTTGGGACCACCAACCCGATGTCGGCCGTCATGGGGCACACGAGCATTCATGTCAGTCGGAACTTCGGGAACACGGGCGGGACGCCCGTGGAACCCATCGGCGAGACGCCGATGCCACTGGTTCAGTATGGGATGCCGGTTGCGATCAACACGATGGGTTCACGTCGTCGAATGTCGCTCGCCTTAAGTTGTGAGGACTTCGAAGAGCATGCGGACCGCATCGCCGCGTTGCTCAAGCCCGAACTGCCGAAGGGCCCGATTGAGGCGCTCAAAATGCTCCCTCACCTGCTTGGTGAGCTTAAGAACATCCCGCCCAAAACCGTGGGCAAGGCCGCCTGCCAAGAGATCGTCCTCACCGGGGACGACATCGATCTCACCAAGCTTCCCGTTCTCACTTGCTGGCCCGAAGATGGTGGCCCGTTCGTAACTCTCCCGCTCGTGTTCACTCACGATCCCAACTCGGGGAAACGTAACGTGGGGATGTATCGCATCCAGATCCACTCCAAAAACACGTGCGGAATGCATTGGCAGATGCACAAAACCGGGATGCGCCAGATGGAAGACGCGGGCGAAAAGGGGCAGAATCTACAAGCTTGCATTGTCCTCGGGGGTGACCCGGCGATTACTTTTTCTGCCATTTCTCCCCTTCCCCCTGGGATGGACGAAATGCTCTTTGCGGGTTTTCTTCGAAAAGAGCGGGTCGAGATGGTTAAGGCGAAGACGGTTGACATGATGGTTCCCGCCGATGCCGAGATCGTCATCGAAGGATATGTTGATCCATCGGAAAGGCAGTTAGAGGGTCCGTTTGGTGATCACACCGGCTACTATTCCCTCGCGGAGCAGTTTCCTGTCCTCCACGTCACTGCGATTACGATGCGGGAAAAGCCGGTTTATCCGGCGACGATCGTCGGGCGTCCGCCGATGGAGGATGGGTGGATGGGAAAGGCGGTTGAGCGGATATTCTTGCCTATGATCCAACTCACCGTGCCTGAAATCGTGGACATGCATCTTCCCGTCGCGGCGTGCTTTCACAACATGGCGTTTGTTTCAATCAAGAAGAAATTCCCAGGCCATGCATACAAGGTCATGAACGCCATTTGGGGGCTGGGTGGACTCGCCTTTACGAAGTTCGTGTACATTTTCGACGAGGATTGTGACGTGCAAAATGTGGATGAAGTCTTGTTCAGGATCGGCGCGAATTGCGATCCTGGAAGGGATACTTTGCACAGCCGCGGCCCGGTGGATCAACTGGACCACGCTTCCGTCGCGATGGGATTCGGGGGCAAAATTGGCTTCGATTGCACCCACAAATGGCGGGGCGAAAATGGGTTCGCGAGGGATTACCCAAAGCTGATCACGATGTCCGACGACGTGAAGAAGAGGGTGGACGAGATGTGGGGACGGTTGGGAATCTGAGAACCCAATCACCGCGTCGTGGGCCAAAAGTTCGCGCCAGTTGACCTTAGCATGTCAAACTCACCCGTTCGGAGGTCGAACCGCGCAATCGGACGCTCGGTTCCCGTGTTCGCGGACATTACCACGACCGCGTCGCCTTCCACGAATCGTGGCTCACCTGCATCGGCCAAAGTCATGGGAGACAGTACCCGCACGCTGCTCGTTGGCAAATCCAGCAGGAGGACGTCGTACTTACCCCGGCGGCTGCTGGCGAACAGAACCTTCCTTCCATCGCGCGAGTACTTAGCCGCCGTGTCTTCGGCGCCTCGAGCCGTAATCTGGATCAGTCCGCTACCGTCAACGTTCATTGACCAGATGTTCTGGGACCCAGAGCGATGGGACGAGAAGATAATCCGCTCTCCGTTTGGATGCCAAGAGGGTTCGAGATTGCGCTTGCCGTCTTTCGTGAGGAACCGATTCTGACGAGTCTTTAAGTCGTAAAGGCCAATCTCCCAGTTCCCGGTTGCCATGGTGCAGTAGACCAGGTTGTTGCCGTCTGGGCTCCAAACGCCTTGCACGTCTCGCTCCGGACCCGACACACACTGTAGCTCGTCCGTGCCGTCTACTCGGGAGATGAAGATGTCCTCTTTGTCGTTGTTAAGGCGCGTATAAGTGACCCACTCGCCGTCCCGCGAGATAGTTGGCACGCCTACGCCAATGAAGTGATCCGGCATTGGTAGAGGGCCTCGACCGTCGGAGGTTGAGCGCCAAAGTCGACCAACTCCCGTCCGATCGGACTGGAAAACCATCTCCTCGAATCCGATTTGCTTCAAATCGGGTTCATAGGCGGCAACCATTTTGAACGGTAGGATCAACGGAACAAAGGCGAGTAACGCTGCTATCTGCCAGGGCTTGGTTTCTGGGGTCTCGGGATCGGTGAGCGTCCTAAGCCTAGTCAGCAGGTGACCCTTTCCCAAGAACCTTAATCGTGGGCCAGGTGAAGCGGTTACAACCGTGCGAGAGAGCAAGTTCGCATAGCTCTTCGATTTTCCAATCCGACTATCAATCGCCTGTTCTTGAGTGAGCAAGGCATCTTGCAACCCGAACCACAAGAGGGGATTCCACCACATGGTGGCTTGCACGAGGGAATAGAAAAGCAGTCGCAATGGGTCGCGTTGCTTTAAATGGACGATTTCATGCTGAAGGACCAGTCGCCACTCATCTTGACCCAGCGAACCGAAACTCGTCGGCACCACGATGACCGGCTGCAGGATGCCCCAGACGCAAGGTGAGTCCAGCGTATCCGAAGTCTTCAGCATCGGTACATCGGTCAGGCAGTGCTGCTGGCCGAGTTCGTACATCATGGCAACCAAAGCTTCATCGACTACCTGCTCCGCACCTTGTACGAGACGAATGGTGCCGATCCAGCGTAGGGTCAAGACGACGAGCCCGAGGACGGCTGAAGCAATGAGCGCCAGGAACACCCAGCTCGGTGGGGGGTCCAGTATCCTTTCGGAGCTGAATGTGGAGAAGGACGGGGCTATTTCATAGACGTGAGGAGTTGGAATTGCCGGCTTAGTCGGACGTTCCAAGATAGGAAGCGACAGCCGGGGAAGAGGGAGCAATAACCACACGGGGACGACAAAGCAGAGTGCCCAGACGATCTGCCTCAACCTTAGGTGATGCTTAAACAGTCTTGAGAGGGCCAAACCCAACGCGAAGGTCGCCGTGACTTTGGCCACGTAAGCGAAGAGCATTGAGTCCGAAGGCCAGTTCATTGATCCAGCTTTTCAAGAAGTGCTTTCAGCTGCTGCAGTTCCTTGTGATCAAGGCCTTTAGCTTCGCTGAGGAACAAGGCAATGGGCTTGATTCTGCCGCCCAATCGATCCTTGATGAACGACTCGACGAGCTGGCGATCTAAGTCCTCGGTTTCATGCTTGGCTTGATACACGAACGTGCCCTCGATGAGTTCTCTCTTGACGAGCCTTTTTTTCAGGAGGCGATCCATGGACTTTACGATCGTGCCTCTGATGTATCCCTGAGGCTTGCCGAACAGCTCGTGCAGGTCTCGCACCGACAGTCCGTCGTGCTGGGAGAGGAATTGGAGGAGGTCGAACTCGAACTTTCCGGGTGGACGGGATGGCATGACTGAGATTATGCATCATTTTCTGATGGCACTTGACATCAGGCAAGGGGACTCAGCTAAACTGATGACATTCGCCATCTAAAGGAATGGGGAGGGAGACACCAGTGAAATTTTCGACTAGATCAACTCATACAGGGTTAAGGCTCGACGCCATCGTGATATTGTACGGCGAGAAAGCCCGTGCTGCAATGACACAGGAGGCGCGGAGCAAGTTACAGCGCCGGGGAATGTTTTCCAAGCTGATTCGTCACGCACTTCTGAGTGCGCCAGGGCTGTTCGTCGCGCTCTTGGCTTTGTCTGCCCAGTCCGCCGCCGATACGGGATGGGTGCAGTGGTCGGTTTCACAAGGGGGAAACGGGCATTGGTACAAAGTCGTCTCGCATTCCTCAGGGATCAGCTGGTCGAACGGCAATATAGCGGCCAACGCTGAGGGCGGGTATCTGGCGACTACAACCTCTGCAAGCGAGAACGACTTCGTGTTTTCGCTGGTCGATGCCCCAGTCTTCTGGGTTGATTTTCAGGCTGGCGCGTTTGGTCCTTGGATCGGTCTATTACAGCAGGACGGCGCGGCCGAGCCAACTGGCGGGTGGAGTTGGGGCACTGGCGAGTCCTTTGCCTACTCCAACTGGTCTTTAGGTGAACCCAACGATGGAAACGGTTCCCAAGAGAACCGGGGGCACTTCCATGCGCTGGCTAACGGAGTTCGATCTCCAACGTGGAATGACCTCAGTGATTCTTGGCTGATGAATCCTAGAGGCTACGTCGTCGAGCGCGAGTCCAATCCTCTGGTTTGGTCTCCTCAGGGACGCATCTTCTTCAGCGCCCAGGGCGACGCACCTCAAGGTGGAGGCATCTACTCGGTCAATCCGGACGGGTCGAATCTGTACCGCCACGTGAACTTCGCACCGAGCTACTGGAACTCATTCTTCATCAGCCCGGACAAGACCAAGATCTACACGTCTTCTCAAGGCGATCCCGACTTTACATGGAGAGAATGGCCAATCCTGGGCGGAACGCACGTCAACCGAACCTGGAGCCAGTTTGGTGCCGTTCGAGGCGCGACGCACTTGACGCCCTCTGGCAAGATCGTCGGCATCGGCGGAGTCTTTGCAAGCACCAGCGGCCTCGCCGTCCTCGATTTGTCGACGAACACTGTCGTCGTCCAAGCGGGCAGTCCCGGCAATGAATGGGGCACTGCCGTCCTATCCGAGAACGCGGTGCTGACGGGCAGTCAAGGATCAGGGACTACCTTGTACCGGACGAACCTGGCCTCGGGGACCGGAAACTACATCTCTACAGGATTGTTCGGCAACTGGCCTATGTCCTACGATTCGATCTCCGACTTCGTGTACGTTAGAGGCCAGTCCAACAACGGAAGCCCCCTTATGATCTATCGAATCCGACCTGATGGCACGGGTTTTCAGTGGCTGACCACACCTGCTGAGACAAACACGGCTGAGTCTCCGACGGTTTCCCCAGACAGTCAAAGTGTCGCATACGCCGACAAGACCAGCGGTCAGTTTTGGCAGACCGGCCTTTACCGGTTGATGGTCATGGATTCGAACGGCGCCAATAAGAGATCCATCCTCGAGGGTACGGACCTCTTCGGCACTGGGTTCACGCAACACAGTCCGGTGATTTGGGTTGGTGCACCGATATTCCGTGTGTTGTTGAACACCACTACGGTGGTGGGGGGCGTTTTGACCTCCGGTATGGTCAAGTTCGACCAGAACTCGGCCCTCCCACGGTCGGTACGGATGACGGATAACTCTTCAGCGATTTTGATGAGCAGCTATTGCACGGTTCCCGCGAACCAGCTTGGTGCGACCTTCAACATCTACACCTATGGAGTTTCCTTGAACACCGTGACCACAATCAGCGCGTATTTCAACGGCATCACCCGAACCGCGAACCTGACCCTTACCCCCGCCAAGTTAGATCTGCTCAGGCTCAGCCCACCTTATGCGACGGCGGGTAACCATACGATCGGGATCGTGTACTTAAACGGGCGCGCACCTTCAACGGGGGCAAAGGTGAACCTTTACAGTACGAACCCAGCAGTCGCTTCTTCGGCAAGCAGCGTAACGGTTGCCTACGGAGCTTCGTATCAGAAGTTCCCCGTGAGCACGTTTGGGGTCGATGTAGTCACGAACGTCGTGATTTCCGCCAGCCGTGCAGGAATCACGAGGACGGCCTCGCTCTCCGTACGCCCGGCGATCCTGACAAGTCTAACCCTGCCGACTATTTCGACGGTTGGGGGCACGTCCGTGACAGCCACCGTCAGCATGAACGGAAAAGCCGGACCGAGCGGGCGCACGGTTTTGCTCACTTCGAATCGGAGCAGCATCGTGGTCCCCGCCTCCATGTACTTGCCGCCTCAGAAAGCGTCCTGGAACTTCACGGTGAACACACTTCCAGTTACAACCTCGACGACAGGCACGATCATCGCTACGCAGGGCAGCAACACAGCCAGCGTGACCCTAACGGTTACTCCGTGACCCGAGAGGCTCCCTCCTATTCTTTGGAGGGAGCTTCCCTAGCCTATCCCTATCAGCGCCGCTAAGAACAGTTTCCTCGCGCGAATCACGTCGGCTTGTAGGTCTGCCGTGCCGACCACGTTAATGTGCCCCATCTTGCGACCGGGACGCATCTCGGCTTTTCCGTACCAATGCACATGAGCTCCCGGGACCGCGAGCGCTGCCGCTACCGCTATGGGGACGTCTGGAACACCTTCGACACCCAAGATATTTGCCATGCAGGTCGGCTTTCCACTGGGGGAGAGATCGATCGGAAACTCCATTGCGAGGCGGACGTGCTGTTCGAACTGGCTTGTTCCGCCCCAATTAAGAGTGTAGTGGCCCGAATTATGAGGGCGTGGCGCGATCTCGTTCACTAGGATTTCACCGTCTTCGCATTCGAAGAGCTCCACTCCAAACAACCCCCTTCCCTGGACGGCGGCAACGGCAGCTAAGGCGACTTCCCGAGCCTTCCGATCAGTATCAGGATCGTCGATGGGGAATACCAGATCACACACGTGATTCGTCTGAACGGTCTCCATGGTCGGGTAGGTTCCTGAGCAATTCCAGCCGACGAAGACCATGACCGCTAACTCCCTTTTGAAAGGAACAAAGTCTTCGATGAGCCATCCGTCGGTGAGGGCTAGGGAGTTGGCCTCCCACTCCTGAGCGGTTCGGGCGTACCGCGTGCCCTTGCCATCATAGCCTCCAAAGCGTGCTTTCAAGACGACAGGTTGTGTCCATGTTTCATTCGCAAAAGCTCGCGCAAACGGAGAAGGGACACCAGCACGAATGAGGGCTTCGCGTTGGCGAAGTTTGTCCTGAATCGTGGCCAAGGTGTCGATACCCGGAACGATGATCTCTTCCTCTCGAGAGGCGAGTTCGAGTCCCTGGCGGATCGCATCAGCTGGGATGAACTCGTTCTCAAGTGTTATGCGGAAACAGGACCGAGCGACCTCGCCGATCGCCGAAGGATCGTGTAGGTCCCCCTGGATGGCATTGGCAATTTGCGAAGCGGGCGTGTCTTCGCCGGGATCAAGGGACAGGCAACGAAGTCCCATGCGCTGAGCTGCCTGGATACTCATGCGAGCGAGTTGTCCGCCACCCAGGAACCCGAGGTCGTAGTACGTCATGGTCAAGTGTAGTCAACCCGAGTTAATCCACGATCTGCTC
>JBKJJL010000265.1:0-5074 GCA_046597875.1 Fimbriimonadaceae bacterium
ACCCCTGAAGCGTAGCGTTGGCATTAAAAACGTCACCATCAACGAGGCGTTTTTTGTGGGGCACTACGAGGGAATGCCCGTTATGCCGGGCGTCCTCATCGTGGAATCCATGGCCCAGATCGGTGCCTGCATGGTTCTTGCTGCGCCCGAAATGGAGGGCCGTGTGCCGCTGATCGCAAACATTGATGGCGTCAAGTTCAAGCGACCGGTCGTTCCTGGCGATCAGCTCCTCGTCGAAGCCGAGGTCGTATGGTTCCGCGCCGGCATGGGGAAAATCAAATGCCGCGCGACCGTGGATGGACACGAAGTTGCCGTTTGCGAAGTCGCCTGCAAGCTCATTCCGAGAGAACGATAAGTGGCCAAGATTCATTCGCTCGCGGTGGTCGATCCTAAGGCTGAACTGGCTGACGATATCACCGTCGGGCCCTTCAGCTTCATCGAGGCGGGAGTCGTCGTGGGCTCCGGATGCCATATCGATTCCCACGTCACGCTCAAAGCGGGCACGATTTTAGGCTGTGACAACTCGGTTGCCCAAGGCACGGTCTTAGGCGGCGATCCGCAGGATCGCAAGTTCGGCGAAGATCAAAATACGCTCCTGGTCATTGGCGATCGAAACGTGATCCGCGAGTACTGCACGATCCACCGTGCAACCGGGGATGGCAAGCAAACGACCATCGGCAGCGATTGCTACATCATGGCGTACACCCACGTGGGCCACAACGGGACGATCGGCAACTTCGTAACCCTCGCAAACAACGTCGGCCTCGCGGGGCACGTGACGATCGAGGATTACGTCACCTTCGGCGGCATGGTGGGAGTGCATCAATTTTGCCGGATTGGCAAGTCGGCGATGGTGGGAGCGATGAGTGGGGTCGGGCGCGATGTTCCGCCCTTCACCGTCGCCGCCGGGCGAGATCTAGTCGTGCTCGACATCAACGCGGTGGGCCTGCGCCGAATGGGGATCACGCAGGAAGGGCGCTTGGCCCTGCACAAGGCGGTAAAGCTGCTGTTCAAGTCGCAACTTGGGTTAACAAGAGCGATTGAGACGGTTCGCCGAGAAGTGCCGATGACGGCAGAAGTCGAGTACTTGTTGGCGTTTGAGGAACACCGATTCAAAGGCAAAAACGGTCGCGGCGATCAGCCATAGGGTTGTAGCGCTCCCACGCAAAAGGCGTGACCGAGGACGAAGGAGTGTTGCCGTACTTGGAGTAGGCTGGGGTGCCCAACCCAACGAAATCCTACATCTGTCTGGTGTAAGCAAGTTATGAAACGTCCTTGACATCTTTGGGATCGACTACGTCGCCCCCTTCACACCACAGTCGTCACTCGCCCTCAACCCGCCTCCAAACAGCGACTGTGGTGGGAAGTGGGGAACCTGCGAATTCGCAACGCGACGCACTCCTCATTAGTCACCTATAGCCTCAAGCTTACGGGCTAACACTTTGTAGACACGCTCTCACACTCTTTTCTTCTTACCAAAGAGGCGATAGCCTTTGTTATCGCCTTGGTAGCCTCAGGGTTATGTCCCGGCAATGCGTCCCGAAGAGCCGGCAACGCTGAACTATTACCGATTTTCTGCAGGGCTTCTGAAACTTGGAGGGGACTACGCTGCAGCAGTTTCAGCAACGTTGGCACTGCTGCAGCAATCTTCCGCTTTCCAATTGTAAGAATGAGCATCTCATTTTCTCTGTCAAGAACTTTCTCATGGACTCTGCTGAGAAGCCAACTGTCAGGTACGTCGTTTTTTGTAGAGTAGATTGTGTTTGCAATAGACCACCTAAGCAGCCAGTTGTCCGAATCGTCGTACAGCCTCTCCAGAACTCCTGGGGCAATTCGTTCTTTCGTAGCTGCCATGCAGCGAACAAGCCAGTCCTGGTTTCTCGGAAACCTTGTGTCCTGGAGAAGATCCAGTAACTGTTCCACGGTGACATGTCCCGTGGCAACAAGAGTGGGCAGACTCTCCAGCTCCTCACCTATCGAAACATCAAGCGCCTTTGTGCGATGAACTAGATTGCGGTAGTCTCGCTCCTCATTAGGATCAAGCACGGTTACCTTGCGCAAGGAAGCATCGCAACTCTGCGCCAGCTTCCGAACCTTTGCTGTATCTCCGTAGGACTCTGCTAACGCAAGGACCAAAGCAAGTTCGTCGGGCCAAGGGGCTACATATGGTTCGACCCGAGCAAGGAGATCTTCCGGTGTGAGATCAAAATCTCGACCTGAGGTTTCGCCTAAGCTCCTCTTCGCTGATTGAATAGACGGCGCTCATCGAAATTTCCTTCTCACTATGCGCAATTTTATCTCCCCACACGCCTCTCGTGTGGGGAGCCCTACGGTAGGATAGCTCATGCCAGAAGGCAGCCACAAGTGGTCGAACCGAGTGGACGCAGGGCGAACTGTGTTCGCTACAACCACCTGTCTCGGCTTCGCCCGTTGCTTCAAGCGCCACGAAATGCGGGAGCACATGACCTCCCTGCTGGCCGACGATTGTCGTCACTACGGAGCTGTCCTCCACGCCTTTTGCGTCATGGAGCATCACCCGTCACATCGTCTTTCGAGCACCCCTCGATCATGACGATAGTTGGTTCATGCAGCGCCTGAAGTCCAATAGCGCCAAGACTCTCATGCCCCTCCTAACGCCGGACGAGGCTTCGCAACTCCAACGAGCACAATCGGTGACCCGCTCGTTTTGGAAAGCCTCCTTTCGAGGCATCATGATTCAAAGCGAAGAGGCGTTCTGGGACTGCATTCGGTATGTCCACTTGAACCCAGTTAAAGCTGAACTGTGCGAACGAATCGCGGACTTTCGGTGGTCTTCTGGTTGGATGTTCGAGGCATGTTAGTGGTCAGAGGAGGATGGAGTGACGAGCGCTGCGCTTAGGGAGTTCCCGCGGAGTTTGCCGCTGGGGTGGAAGCAATGAGGTGGCCCGCTCCCCAACTTCGAACCGCGACGAGAGCAAGCACTAAGGAGCCCGCTACCCCACGAATGGAAGGGCGTGTGGGAAGATCAAGCGTGCACCCACGCTAGCTGGGCTGGGTGTCTGTGCGCGTCGGCGCGAACCGTCCGACGGCTACGATCAAACTATCCTGTCGCAGCGCTAGTTCCTTCCGATTCACACGGCCAGAACCTGCAATTGAGGCTCGATTCCCGCATCTTCATGTATAGATCCTGGCGGACGAGCATCCAGCGATCTGCAGCGCGTTCATACCCGTACTCTTCCTTCGACCAGAATAACGGCGGCACTTGCTCACTGATCACTCGGGGAAAGAAGCCACGATCAAGGGGATGATACTTTGGGCGCCGGCATTTCTTGCAAATATGCTTTGGCGCATCAGGCGTCATTGCAAGCGTAACCTCCTCGCCAAACCGCAACTGAACCACGTTGGAATAGACCTTGGACGACTTGGAGTGGACGGGCCATATCTCGACTCCGAAGGGCTTGAAGATGTTTTCCCATCCAGATGCTTCAACAAGGATCACATCGAAGAGCCAATGGGTCTGGAAAGTCTTCCCGCGACCCCACTTCGGATCTTTGGCCAACCTGATCGGCTCCTTCTGAACCTTGCCTAGCCCACACTCAGTGCAGTAGTTGCTCAGGTCGTACACCTGTTCAAGCATCTCTCTATAGGCTAATCGAGGTTCAGGAAAGCCGAAAAAGGTCGTTGACATGAATCGCAAGCAAGCTGCACTCCGCTCTTCCTCGAGGCTGAACTCGGTTTCGATAAGCGGAAGCAGTTTGAGCCGATCCGAGAGTCTCTTGATATCCGGCCAACGGGGATCAGTCTCCTCTATGTACACGATGACGGAATCCGTGTAATCCGTCATCCCATCGCGAAATGCGTCTAGGTCGAGTCCTGCGCGTTGGAATTTAGACTTGTGGTCTAGGTCAATGGAGAGCCTATACTTAACTTTCATCGGCCACCTAGTTGAGAGTCGACTCCGTCACCTCTTCCCCCCATAGTCGCCGGTCAACCTCCGCTCGCTTCCGCCCACGGAAAGGATAGGCACTATGGGTCCATTGCTCCCGAACAGGCTACTCCAAAATGTCTTGCCTCGGATTGCCGCCATCGTCCCGCTCATCGGTAAAATCAGGGAGTGATTACCTGCCTCGCCGCCATCGCGCTTTGCCAAATCTCCCACAACGGGTTCGACATTTCTTTCCACGGGAAGGGTCAGACCATCGAAACTCGGGACGGCAAGCTGTACTACGAAACCGTCGGAGAAGGGCCGGTGGTCATGCTCATCGCGGGAGGGCCGGGAGGCTCGCATACCTCCTTTCACGGCTACTTCGAGCGGCTGGCGAAGAGCTACAAGGTCGTGCTCTTCGACAACATTGGTCGAGGCCGATCGGACCGCCTGAAGGATCCGAAAAAGTACACCGTCGAGCGCGACGCGGACGACATCGAAGCGATCCGCCAGCACCTGGGAGTCGAGAAGATTCGCCTGATCGGCCACTCTTACGGAGGAATGCCCGCGATCGCGTACTCTGTGAAGTACGGCGATCACCTTGAGCGAGCGGTCCTCTCCGACACCCTGCACAGCGGAGAAGCCTTTCAGCAGAACATCGATTCCTGCAACTTCACCTCGAAAAACCAGTTTCCCGAAGCGTGGGACAAGCTTATGGAGCTTCGGAAAAAGGGCGTGCTCTCTGCCGCCGACGAGTACGATGCGCTTTACAGCAACAACCTCAATGGGCTGTATTGGTATGACCAAAGCAACGGGGCCAAGATGTTCCGCTCCGCCGATCCTAAGGATGGCGGGAACGGCGATGTCTATTCGGCGATGATCGGCGAGGACCCGGAGTGGAAGGTGGGCGGCACGATGAAGCGCTTCGATCCTCGCCGGGCGATGACAAAGGTGAAGGTTCCAATGCTCGTTTGCGTAGGCCGCTACGACCGGGTAGCGACCCCGAAAGTGTCTTGGGAAATCTCGCGGCTGTATCCGAACGCGACGCTGATCGTGTTCGAAAAGAGCGGCCACCGCCCCTGGGTGGAGGAGACTGAGGCGTATTTCAAAGCCGTCGAGGAGTTTCTGAAGGGTTGAGGGCTTGGACCTGAAAGCACGGGACATCGCTGA
>JBKJJL010000353.1:0-20509 GCA_046597875.1 Fimbriimonadaceae bacterium
GGCAGATCGCTCCCGGATCGCGTATCTGGAAGAGGTGACGGTGCAAGGAGTGGATCATCCGATTTCCGCGCATTTCCCGGAAAGCTGGTACCTAAAGTGCGCCTGGTTCCGGTTCGAAGCCTAACCCGGCGGTTCCCCCTCCTCGTGATGGTTCGTGCATGAGGAGGGGGGTAGGGGGGTGGAGCTTGGGGGCCTTGGCCGGGGACTCAGGCATTGTCCTCGGGATCTGAGGGCGGCAGTTTAGAACTACGAAGTTCGCAAAGTTCGGTGATCTTGCGTAGCCAGCCTGCAAACTCGCTGGTGTCGGTCGAAAAAAGCGCGAGGCTCGGAACTCGAATGGTGTCGATACCGACCTTCCGCAGGTACGCGTCTCTTTTCGCATCCTGCCATCGAGTTTGTTCGTGCTGCTCTCCGTCGACCTCAATGCAAAGCGCGGCCCGAGCACAATAGAAGTCCATGATATAGGGGCCCACCGGCACCTGGCGGCGAAAAGCGAATCCCAAACGCTGCTTCCGAAGCTGCTCCCAAAGAACTTTCTCGCTCACTGACATCTCTGAGCGCAACTTTCGCGCTCTCACGTTTTGACGCAGATCATGGTTCATGGCCCCAAGCTTCATGCTCCCTCCCCCTACCCCCTCCCTCAGACACAATCATTCCGAGGGAGGGGATGCCATCTCTATTCTAACCCCGAATGCCGGATTGTGAGAATCGGTAAACTCAAACCCGTGAGCGAACTGATCCAGATCGGCGCCCCCCATGCGCGGCCCAAGCCCCCTTTGCGAGACGAGGTCACCTTCCGATTTTCCGAAGCGGCGGTCAAGGAACTCGACGCGCTGCGCACCCACTATCCAGAGGAAAAGGCGTGCGTTCTGCCCGCTCTGTGGATTGCCCAACGCGAATACGATGGCTTCCTGAGCGGCGAAGCCCTCGCTGAAGTGGCCTTCCGTCTTAACCGCTCCTACGCAGAAATCGAGGGCGTGGCGACGTTCTACACCATGTATAACGTGGCCCACAAGCCGGGCCGCCACAAGATCGAAGTGTGCACGTGCCTGAGCTGCCACTTATGCGGTGCATACCGAATCTGGGACCACTTGCGCGACAAACTCGGAGTCGGCCACGGCGAGACCACCGCGGACGGGATGTTTACGCTGGAAGAAGTTGAGTGCCTAGACGCGTGCGATCGCGCCCCTGTACTCCAGGTCGCCGATGAATACATCGGCCCCGTGGATGAGGCGGCCGTAGACGCGCTCCTGGATAAGCTCCGAGCCATGCCTGCGGGAACGGTGACGAAGCTAGCCGACGAGATCGTGAAATCGCAAGTGGCAGGCGTGGAGTGGCAGGCGATTCACGGTAAATAGGGATTCTGATTTTCGAGTACGACACACGGATTTACGCGGATAGGGTAAGGGATGAGCACGGATTAGTTCTCCATCCGCGTTCATCCTTCATCCCAATCCGTGAATATCCGTGTCTCCGGAAGGCGGGCAAGAACCGTACAGACAGACTCCTAAGATCAGGAACTCACAGATCGCGCCTTCTTGCGGCGATTCTTCAAGATGTAGAACCCGATAACAATTGCGATAAGTAGCACGGGATAACCGATAACATTGTTCTGAGGACTCATCCACCACGCCTTCACTCTTTCCCACCAGGTTGGGTCTTGAAGAGTGGGTGCAGGAGAATCCTTGTAGCCTTCCCAAAAGTTCGGATTCACATCCGGATGCAGACCCTGTTCAAACCTTGCGAGCACGAAACTGTCTCGGTTATCTTTCCAACTTTCGGCCTCCATTCGAAGCCGACTGTACTCCCGCTCAAGATAGTTTTCATAAAAAGGGTGACCGCAGCATGACGGGAGGTTGAGGCCAGGAACAAGTGATTTATGACCCTTTATCTTGAGTTCCTCAACCCTCAAGCCCACTAGTGCGGACAGGGACTGGTCGCGCCTATTCATCAACGATAGAATCGCGAGGTAAATGTCGGGCATTTCCCACGCTGCCCCGAGAACCACCAGTCCCGTCAGTCCGGTTACTGCTTCTTGCTTGCTTCGAACTTTGCCGGCGATTGGATTTGTTAGACCACTCTTAAGGAAATCAGCAAGACCAGGATGACCCTTCTTAATTTGCTTTACCCATTGAATGAGCCGCAACTGCACCCATTCACGCCCGAAGTGCGCATCTGGATTGATGGCCAGAGCCTTCTCGATGCACGCCTCCGCGCGCTCGATTTGCCAGCGCGTTGCGTTTTTGCGCCCTTCCGTAATCCATCGAACCAGCCAAAACGTGCCGACGTTCGAATAGTAGCGATACCAATGCTCCTTTTCCTTGACCTTCCCGGGGTCCGTTTCCTCAAGGAGCGTGCGCTTTCGCTCAATGAATTGGATGGCCTCGGCGTCCTTTCCAAGGCGATGGAGGGCGACGGCCCCATCGTCCAGTGCATCTAAGCGCTGTTCATGCGTAGCGGAACCATTGAGCACGCGTTTCACGCGCTGCAGCCGAATTTCGTAGTAGCGCGCAGGCCAGCGAACAAATCGGCCCGTTACCGCGCGGACGAGATCCATTTTGCCCGTTGCTTCCTCTCTGAGGGTGTCCGAATCCCAAAGGCATGCAAGGGAAACGCTCGCGAACAGGCTTAGGGTGAAAACAACCAGAGCACGCCTCATGCACCTAGTTTAGCCCTCTAATGTCGCTTCGCGATCACGTGGGTCACGTGCCAATGTTTGTGCTCGCCCCAAGCGGTTTTACCGTCACGTTCGACTTCCTCGAAGTGAAGGAACTCGAATCCCGTCAGCAACAATTCGATCTCCGCTTTTGAGTGGGACGTAAGTGGCTGGTCTGCGTCACCAACCCACGTGTCGTTCGGCCCCAGAAACTGGCCGATAAAGACCCCTCCCGGAAGAATCGCGGCGCAGACGCGGGCCAGCACTTCTTGCGACTCCTCGGGGCTCAGGAAAAACAAGACGAACCCGCAGTGGACCAGCTCGCACCTCGGCATATCAAGCTCTCGAATGTCCTTTTCCAACAGCTCAACGGGAAGCCCTTCACAACGATCTTGGGTCAGAGCGATCGCTCGGGGGTCGTTGTCGACCGCGAGGACCCGGTATCCGTGCCCCGTGAGAAACGCCGCCGCCTGTCCCGCCCCACATCCGAGATCGACGGCCATGCCGCCCGTCAGATAGGGCTCCGAGCGCTCCAGGAGGGGATGCACGGGCATGGCGGGCATGGCTCGAAAGTAGGCCTCCCAATTGATCATCGCCGAACCAGCCGCTCTACGTGCTTGGCAATGACGTCGTATTCCACGTTGACTTTGCTCCCCGGTTCCAGATCGCCAAAATTTGTCTCGCGCAACGTGTGGGGGATGATCGATACGTCGAACTCTCCGCCTGCGGGCTCGACAACGGTTAGGCTCACTCCATTCAGCGCGATCGAACCTTTATCAATAAGATACTGGTCAGCAGGAACCCGGAATCGGAAAACGGTCGATGCTTCCGCTGGGGATAGCGAAACAACCTCACCCACGGCATCGACATGACCCTGCACGATGTGCCCGCCGAAGCGATCGGATGCCCGCATCGCACGTTCAAGGTTTACACGACGTCCGGGCTGGAGTTCTCCTAAGTTGGTTCGTTGCAGTGTCTCCTCACTGAGGTCGAATGCAAGGAGTCCCTTGGCTTCCTCGGCTACGGTCAAGCAACACCCGTTGATCGCCAAGCTCTCGCCCAGGTCCCAGGCTTCCCAGCCCTCGACTTGGGGCGTGCGAACCATCAGCCGGGTGTTCTCGGTGGATTGGATGATGCCGAGCGCTTGGACGATTCCCGTAAACATGGCTTAGGCTACCCTCTCGCCAAAGGTCAACAATGCGGTGTTCTTATGACATTCTTACAACTAACCCCTGTACCTCTTCGGGCAATTTAATACGTTTACTGGGTATAATGCTCCATAGTTAACTTCTATCTGCCATCCATCGTCCGCAAGTCTATTCGCAGAGTAGCTTTACTCGGTAGCTATGTACCAAGGCAGTGCGGAATTGCGACTTTTAGCTTCGATCTCTCAAACGCGATCGCAAGTCAAGATGAAGGTCTGACAATAGATTCCGTGGTCATGAATGACCGCGACGATTACCTTTATTCCGATAAGGTTTGCTGTCAGATTAACGATAAAGATTACTCGTCTTACCAGAGCGCTGCGCGGTACATTAACAGTGGCAACTATGACGTGCTATCTGTTCAGCATGAGTACGGTATTTTCGGAGGAGAGGCCGGATCCTACCTCATGGCGCTGGTACGTGAAGTCAATATACCAATAGTTACTACGCTTCACACGGTACTTAGTGCTCCTTCTCCTGCTCAAAAGGCCGTACTTGACGAATTGCTCCAACTCTCTGAACGCGTTATCGTGATGAGTGAGAAAGCGGTGAGTCTGCTCGAAGAAGTTCACTCCGTTCCTCCAGAAAAAGTGGACCTGATCCCCCATGGCATTCCCGTCGTGTCTGAAATCGAGGGCGCGAAGTTCCGTGAGAGCCTTGGAATTGACGGGGCCATGATCTTGACCTTTGGGCTACTCTCTCCGGACAAAGGAATTCAATATGCGATAGAGGCCATGCCCAAAATCGTTGCCGAGCATCCGTCTGCCACATACGTGATTGTTGGCGCAACCCATCCTCACGTACGAGCGAGCTCTGGCGAGGCATACCGGGAAAGTCTGCAGGCACTCGCGGAGGAACTCGGGGTCACCCAAAACATTCGGTTTGTCGATCGGTTTGTCGATCTTGAAGAGCTCGTTCTTTACTTGGGTGCGATGGACTACTATGTCACTCCCTACCTCAATCCGCATCAGATTACGTCCGGTACCTTAGCCTACTCCGTTGGTGCAGGTAAGGTTGTGATTTCAACACCCTACTGGTACGCGGAGGAAATCCTGGCCGACGGGCGAGGCAGACTGGTTCCATTTCGCGATGCTAATGCGATTGCAGACACGATCATTGCCATTGAGGGGAACGCAGAACTTAAAGCCGAGATGGGTCGAAGTGCGGCCGAGTTCGGCAAGCACATGCATTGGCCAGAAGTTGGCAAGATGTACCTGAAGTGCTTTGAGCGCGCCAAGAAGGACAACGCGGAACGACTGCCCTTCCTTAGTGAAAGTAGACGCGATGTCTTTCCAGCACTCAAATTGCAACATCTTTTTGCGCTGAGTGATGACACGGGAATCGTACAACACGCAACATTCAATGTTCCTAATCGGGCAGAGGGTTACTGCGTTGACGACAATGCCAGGGCACTCCTATTAACGGCTTTTCTTGAAGATGACAAACCGCTAAGCGAAGACATGTCTCTATTGCAGAGCCGATACCTAAGTTTTGTTTTAGACGCATACAACCCTGCCAACGGACGATTTAGAAATTTCATGAGTTACCAGCGACAATGGCTGGAGGAAGAAGGCTCGGAAGATTCGCACGGTCGTTCGCTTTGGGCATTAGGCGCAATGGTTGGTCGATCCCAGAATCGGGGTCGGCGTGATGTCGCGAAAGAGCTCTTTAAGAGCGGTATGGAAGCGATGTATAAGACGCGGAGTTTACGCACTTGGGCATACGGTGTGTTAGGCGCTGATGAGTATCTCCAGGGCTATCCTCTTGCGAATGAGGTTCAAGCGTTTGGAGAGACCATGGCTGAGCGGATCTTACAAGAGTACAAAGCGAATGAATCGGCGAGTTGGCCCTGGTTTGAGCAGAAGCTCGCCTACGCGAATGCCCGTCTACCTCAAGCACTCTTTTTGATCTCCGACAGGGTGAATAACGTCGAGATGTTATCTGCTGGAGTGCGATCCTTGTCGTGGTTAATGGGGCTTCAGCACGATGACAATGGCGTATTTCTGCCGATTGCAACTCCTGGATTGAACTCCGATTCCGAGAATCGGAGCCTTTTTGATCAGCAGCCAATCGAGGCTTGGTCGTCTATGTCCGCTTGTATATCGGCGCATCGGGTTACGGGAAATCCATTTTGGCTCGGCGAGGCTCATCGCGCGTTTAGGTGGTTTTTGGGCGGGAATTTGCTGAAGCAACCTCTTTATGACCAGATGACGGGGGGATGTCATGACGGCCTTCATTCCAATAGGGTAAACCAGAATCAGGGGGCAGAGTCGACATTGTCGTTCCTGTGCGCCCTCGTCGAGCTGCAGGCGGCGGCTTTGCGACCGAGTCCGTCGATACGCCCGTCACAAGCTCATGAAATCTTCCAACTACGAAGTCCTTCTCCACCGCCACCCCGATAATCCAATCCTAACCGCAGCCGATTGGCCCTATCCGGTCCACACCGTTTTCAATCCGGGTGCGACCTTGCTGAAGGACGGCACAACCCTGCTTCTCTGTCGAGCAGAGGACCGGCGCGGCATTTCGCATCTGTGTGCTGCCCGATCTGAAAATGGAGTGGATGGCTGGGTCATCGACCCAGAGCCGACATTTAGCCCCGATCCCTTGAACCATCCCGAAGAGCTTTGGGGCGTCGAGGATCCTCGGATCACCTTTGTTCCTGAGCTTGATGAATACGTGATCGCTTATACCGCGTTCGGTCGCGGTGGCCCGGGTGTTGCGGTGGCTTCCACGGCAGATTTCAAGACTTTTGAGCGCTTTGGGCTCGCGATGCAGGCCGATGACAAAGATGCGGCTCTGCTTCCCTACCGCTTTAATGGCGAGTTTGCGATGATCCACCGGCCCACGAAGGATGTGGGCTCCCACATGTGGATTTCCTTCTCTCCGGACCTCCGCAACTGGGGCGGCCATGCACTTTTGCTTCCTGCTCGAAGGGGCGCTTGGTGGGATGCCAACAAAATAGGCCTCTCGCCTCCTCCAATAGAGACTGAGCGCGGATGGCTCGTGATGTACCACGGCGTGCGCCACCATGCGTCCGGATCAATTTATCGAATGGGGCTGGCGCTCTTTGACAAAGACAATCCGCAAATCTGCCTACTCAGGGGCCAAACTTGGATTTTCGGACCGGAAGAAGACTACGAGATCAACGGCGACGTACCCTATGCGATCTTCCCTTGTGGTTATACGATCGCTCCGGACGGCGACACGATTAAATTCTATTACGGCGCCGCCGATACTTCGATCTGCCTTGCAACTGGGAGCATTTCCCACATGTTGGATTGGCTCGACCGGGACGGATCGGAGCTAACGGGAATAGCGGGCCAACCTGCGGAACAAATCCAGCAGGGCCCCTTGATCCCTTGAAGCTAGGAGCCTAGGGGCTTTTTAAGGGAGAAACTGGTGCCGCATCCGCACGAGCGGGCGGCATTGGGATTGTCGAACTTGAATCCGCCCATCAGATTGCCGGTGTGATCCAACGTCGTTCCATCCAGAATCTCCGCGGATTTTTGGTCGCAAACAATCTGAATTCCATCCACGGTTGTTTGTAAATCTGCCTCTCGGGCGGTGTGTTCGCCTCGCAAGACGTATTCGAATCCCGAGCATCCGCCACCCTTCACGCCCACGCGAAGGATGGGCTTTGATTCCTTGATGAGAATAATCTTGATCCTCGCCATCGCTTGGGGCGTGAAGGAGACGGGGAAAGGGATCGCGGCTGGCGTCTCGCCTGAGGTCATTGCCTTCCCCTTACGCCCGCGGGGGGTGCCGAAAGCATGGTCACTTTGTCGCTCGGCTCGTCGCGGATCAGGTCTGCCAGGCTGATTTTGTCGAGAACCTCATCAACCGCCTCTTGAACTGTCGACCAGATAGATCGAATGCTACAGCTAAATGAGTGCGCACACACTTCACTCTTGCCCGAGTGCTTCCCGCAAAAATCAGCGTCGTAAAGTCGGCCTCCGAGGTGGGCGAGGGCTTCATTAACGCCAATCGTTTCGGGAGAACGGGCGAGCACATAACCACCGGTTTGTCCACGCGTGCTCGTGACAAATCCGCCCTGCCGAAGGATCATGAGGAGCTTGGCGACATGGGCCTCAGTAAGCCCCTCCGCCCGCGCTACTTCGGGAATGGTGATACTGTCCTTGCGACCAATCGCCACTAGGCATCGGAGACCGTATTCTTCTTGGGCGGAGAATTTCATGGGGATTTCTGGGATGGGTGGGATGGATTGGATGGATTGTCCTCGCCATAAGTGGTTGTTTCCTCTCGGACGTATTTGCCGCCGAGCTTTTCGCAGAAGTTGTACAATTTTCGTCCGATTAACTCTGTTTGAGCTTCCATCTCTTCAAGTTGCTCTGCAGAAATGTAGGCGAAGTTGCATGAGAGGATAAGTTGTGTTTGGAGCTCGTTTAGGGAGCCCCTGGCGATGCGCATCGAGTGGACGAAGGATCCGTCCGACTGCCGCCCCCACCCTTCCGCCATGTTCGAAGGCACGGAGTTTGCGCATCGTCGCATTTGACTGACTAAGCCGAATAGTTCCTCCTTCGGAAATGTCTTGGTGGTAAGGTGCACTCGGTCAGCCAATGACATCGACATTTGCCAAACTTCAAGATCTTTAAAATCTCTCGCCATCTATGCTTCCATCCAACCCATACAACCCATACAATCCATCCCCCTCACAACAATCCCAACATCAACTTCACATCCTCGCTCACCATATCGAGCGAGAACGGCGGGTCCCAGGTCAGTTCTACTTTGGCATTTGTAACACCCGGAGCGTTTCGGACCGCGACCTCGACCTGGCCGGGAAGGATTTCAGCGACGGGACACATGGGAGACGTGAGGGTCATGCGGATGTCAACGCTCGCGTTGTCGTTGATGACGATGTCGTAAATGAGCCCGAGATCGTAGACGTTGACGGGGATTTCGGGGTCGTAGACCTCTCGAATGGCCTCAATAACTTGACTTTCCAGAAGGGACTTCTGGATGGTGTTAAGGGGGATTGTCGATTGGGATGGGAGGGGGCTGGGGGGTGGGGTGTCTCCGGGTTCACTCAAGCTCCCCGCAGGTGGAAGCCAACCCTCACCCTGGACTTCGTCCGACCCTCTCCCTTGGGATGGGAGAGGGTGTTGGCTCGCTAAAGCTTCGCCCTCCCGAGCGATTTGATTGGTATCAACTGGCTTAGGCACTTGGACTCCTCCCAAGATCAGTCGAAAACCGAAAATCAAAACTCGAAAATCCCCTCATTCCGTGCTCACCTTCTCTTCGCCCGCCATCGCCGCGTGCAGGGTGTGCCACGCCAAAGTCGCGCACTTCACCCGCATCGGAAACTCTTTCACCCCCGCGAGGGCTTCTAGCTTCTCTAGAAGATCGCCTTCGAAGGCCACATGATGCTCGTTGTCCGTCACCATGAGCTGGAACTTCCGAAACAGGGCCTCCGCATCCTCCACGCTCCGATCCTTTACCGCTTCGGTCATAAGCGATGCGCTTGCGGTAGAGATTGCACACCCCTGACCTTGAAAGCTCACGTCTTTAATCACGCCATCGTGAACGTTCAAGTAAACGTGAATTTGGTCTCCGCACAGAGGATTGTGGCCGTCCGCCTCGAAGTTGGCGTCGGGCATCTGCCTCCGATTGCGAGGGGCTTTGTTGTGATCCAAGATCAACTCTGCATAGAGCTCGCCGAGCATTAACCGAACACCTGCTTTACCTTACGTACCGCGCTGGCCAAAGCCTCTATTTCTTCGTGAGTATTGTAAATCGCGAACGAAGCGCGGGCGGTTGCGGGAATGCCCATGCGCTTCATGAGCGGCTGGCAGCAATGGTGCCCCGCCCTGATCGCCACTCCGTCCAGATCCAAAATCGTGCCGATGTCATGTGGATGGGCGCAGTCCATGACAAAACTTACGATCCCCGCCTTCCTCTTAGCCTTCCCGACGATGCGAACGCCTTCGATTTCTCCCAAGAGTCCATGCGCGTGAGTGGTCAATGCGTGCTCATGCGAATCGGCTACTCCAAGGACCGCTGTACCCTCGTTTCCAAACAAAAAATCAATCGCCGCGCCCATGCCGATCGCATCCGCAATATTGGGTGTTCCCGGCTCAAACTTATCGGGAATCCCTGCATAAGTCGTTTCCTCAAACGTCACCGAGCGGATCATGCCTCCCCCAAGTTGGTACGGCGGCATCGCATCCAGCAGTTCGCGCCGCCCGTACAAGGCGCCGATTCCCGTCGGTCCGTACAGCTTGTGGGACGCCATCGTGTAGAAATCCACGCCCAGCGCTTGGACGTCTACGGGAACATGCGCGAGCGCTTGCGCACCATCCACTAAAACCAAAGCGCCGACCGCGTGCGACTTATGGACAATCCATTGGATCGGATTTACCGTCCCGAGCGCATTGCTGACATGGCACACGCCGACCAGCTTCACCCTCTCATCGAGCAACTTCTCGAACTCTTCGAGGATCAAATCACCGTCATCGTTTATCGGAGCGACGATAATCTCGGCCCCGGTCTCCTTGGCCACGACCTGCCACGGAACGATGTTGGCATGATGCTCCATCGCCGTGAGGAGAATCCGATCCCCCGATTTCAAAGAAGTCCGACCCCAAGACGCGGCCACCAAGTTGATGGATTCCGTGCTCCCTTTTGTAAAGATGATCTCTGCGCTTTCGCGCGCATTGACGAGCCCTTGGACCTTGCGTCGCGCTTCATCAAACCGATCCGTTGCGCGCTGACTCAAGGCATGCACTCCCCGATGAACGTTGGCATGGTGGTGCAAGTAGTAATCGTGAATCGTTTCGATCACGCTCAGGGGCTTTTGGGTGCTGGCGGCGTTGTCGAGATAGACAAGTGGTTTGCCGTGAACGAGTTGATCGAGAACAGGAAATTGCTCTCGGAGGGCGTGGATATCGAAGGTCGTCTTGTTTGCCAGATCGGTCGTCATTGGCACTCTGCCTTCTAATTGTACGCTTTTGTCAAGTTTCCGTTTTAGTCGTCATCGCCTGCCAACGCGTCGATCGTCAATCCCTTCGCCTTTAACCCTCGACCGTGTGCTCCCGCCCACTCGGCCGGATAGGGTTTCGTCCCCATCACCGAATGCCAAAGAATCCGATTCATTTCGTCATCATCTACGGCATCCATCTTGGACAAATCCTGCTTATCTGTCAGATCAGACCAAGTTCTTTGGAACGACGTCATCTCCGACTTCGCCGGATTCAGCTTGTCCACCGGGTACGTGGCGGGGCGGCATACGTAGGGCGTAAGGTCTGGCTTTTCCATGAAGCAATCGCTCATCAGCGGCGAGGCCGAAGCGAACTGGGTGATCGGCGGCAGCCCGAGGATGCGGGTCATCGTATGGAGCACCGACGTCTGGTTATAAAACTTGCTGACGACCGATCCCCGCTTGACGTAAGGACTGATCACGAACGCCGGTGAGCGGTGCCCGTCTACGTGGTCAAACCCGTTCTGAGGATCATCTTCCACCACGAAGATCGCCATTTTCGCCCACCATTTTGACTTGCTGAGCGCTTCAACAATCCGCCCCATCGCGAGGTCATTGTCCGCAACGCACGCTTGCGGCGTCGGCTGGCCAGCCCCCATTCCCGACGTGTGATCTTGCGGCAAATACAGGATCGTGAAGTTCGCAAACGTCTCCATTTTCGCGAGCTTTTCGATGAAGATATCGGCTCGAATCTGCTCCGGAATGTCCATGTTCCACCCCGGATAATCGGGATCCGTGTAAGCAAGCAGGTTCTCGATGAGGACCTTTTTCGGATATTTCGTCGTGAGTTTTCCGGCGGTGTGCTCGGCGTAGAGCTCCGTCCAAGTGCGCTTCGGATCGGTTGTGGCGTCATCCATCTCCCCGAAGTTTCTGAATGTCAAACCCGCCGCCAAGACCGAGTCCCAGATGAACCCCGACGCCGCATTATTGATCGAGTCGTCGCCCCCGTAAGGGTAGCTTCGCGTGAACCCGCCAAATGAGCGCTCCAAGTAGCCCGTGACCACCCCTTCCATCGCCCAAGAGTGGCCATCTGCCGACAGCACACCGTTGCAATAGAAGTTGTCGAGGAGCACGAATTCTTCGGCGATGGCGTGATGATTTGGGGTCACCTCCTTACCAAATATGCAAAGCGAAGGGTCTCCATCGCCCTTTGCGACATCTCCAAAAATCTGGTCGTAAGTTCTGTTCTCCTTGACAATGTAAACAACGTGCTCGATCGGGCTCTGCTCACCCAGTTTCTCGGGAACGGGCTTCCCTAGCTTGCGTTCGCTTCTTTCCACCGCCAGCAGCATCTCCTTTTGAGAGTTCCCCTCCGCGACCGTGATCGTCATCTTCTTAAGCTCAGCAACATCAGGAATCGGCACAACGGAAACCGTTCCCGAATACGCATACACGCTAAACTTGCCATCCGCCTTCCGTGCTTCGCGGCTGCCGATGCCCTTGACATTCGTCACCCAGAGATTCCCTTCGTGAACGGCGATTGAACTGGGATACCAGCCCACCGGAATGAACCCTTTGGCCTTGCGGGTAGCGATATCGAACACGCCAACCGCATTGTCGCCTCCATTCGCGGTGAACAAGGTCTTGCCATCGGGGCTGATGGAAATCCCGCCGGGCATCGAGCCGTAAGGAAGTTTTGAACTCGGCTTGGCATCGATCTTCCCCAGGACCTTCATCGTCTCGTTTTCAAGAATCGTCACGTGATCGGCGTTACCGTGGCCCACGAGCAGGCGCTTTTGATCCCCCATATTCACAATTTGCATCGGCTGGAGCGCAACATCGGCCACCTGGAGAATCTTGAAAGAATCGAGCGATACCCGCAGAACCGAGCCGTTCTTCGCCACGCCCCGCGCGTCCACTCGCACTGGCGATCCAGAGGAAGGCGACTGCTTTTCTCCCTCCTCGGGAGGCGGGCCGCCCCAACAACTCACGTAAACGTAGCGGTGTTCCACACTTCCAACGACATCGTAAGGGGCGACATGCACCGGAATGCGCTCAATCTTCTCAAGGGAGTCGGCATCGTAGATGTAAAGTGAGTTATCCCGAGAAGCCGCCACCACCAGCCAGTTCGCGACCGAAGCGATTCCGCACGGATACGCCGCCCCGCCCACCGCCGCTTTCGGGAGTTCGATCGACTTGTCCCACTCGTACTTTCCGTCTTTCTCAATCGCCCGGTGGATCGTTGACCCAGAGCCGCTCACCCACACTCCACCCTCGACCGCCGCCAAGCCATGCAGGCTTGTTCCGCCCTTCAAGGGCAGGCGTTGACGCACCGTCTTTGTCTTGGCATCGAGGATCGTCAAGCCTTGATTGTCTTTCACAAACAGCGTTTGCTTGTCCCTCGCGACCACGATGTCGACGGGTCTGCCCGTGAAAGCGATTTGCTCGCCCGCGGGTCTTAGTAACTGGCCCGTCGCGACCAGAGTTGAACCATCGGGCTGAGGTCCGACCTTGCCTGATTGGCTACATCCGGCGAGGCAGAGAATGGCAAAAAGAGCGCAACGACGCATTGCTCATCGTAGCATAGCCACGCGGGCGACATTTTCGGCGGTGAATCCGAACTCACGCATATTCTGATCACCTGGGGCGGACGCGCCGAAGCGGTCGATCCCAACGTGCGTCTGCGCGTATCGTGCCCATCCGAAGGTGCTCGCTGCCTCTACGCTGAGCGTCGGAACTCCTTTTGGAAGGACCGATTCCCGGTAAGCGGCCGCTTGCTGTTCGAAGAGGAACCAACTCGGGAGGCTCACCACTCGAACACTCACTCCTTCCTTGGCGAGGAGTTCTCGGGCACCGAGGCAGATAGAAACTTCGCTGCCGGTTCCGACCAAAATCATGTCATCGCCTTCCGCGAGAATGTAGCCGCCCTTTTCCGCGGGATGATTGCTTTGGTAACTCGGAGAGATTGGCGGGACGGCTTGGCGGGTTAGGATGAGCGCGGTCGGGGTTTTGGCCATCGAAAGCGCGACATTCCATCCCGCGGCGGTTTCGTTGCCGTCGGCAGGGCGGAAGACATTTAGGTTCGGAATCGCGCGCAATCCCGCGATTTGTTCGATCGGCTGGTGGGTCGGGCCGTCTTCGCCCAGGCCGATCGAATCGTGGGTGAACACGAAGATCGACGGGCATTCCATAAGCGCGGCCAGGCGAATGGAAGGTTTGCAATAGTCGCTGAAGATCAGGAAAGTTCCGGCAAACCCCCTTGCGGCTCCGTGGAGGGTGATGCCGTTTACGGCGGCCATCATTGCGTGCTCGCGGACGCCGTAATGGACCGTTCGTCCGCTTCGATCATCTCTTGTGAAGACTCCGAATTCCTTTTGCTGGACGTTGACGTTCCCGGTCAGGTCCGCCGAGCCGCCGATGAAACCGACAAGATGCGGCGAGACCGCCGCGACGACCTTTCCGCTGGAAGCGCGAGTGGCGATTTTCTCATTGATTGCCGGGATGTGGCTAGCGAAATCGCCCAAGTTGCCATGAATCGCAGCGACGAGTTTCTCGGCTTCCTCTGGATACTTTTCGGCGTACTGGGTGAGCGATTCTGTCCACTCGGCTTCCCAGTTTTCCCCGCGAACGACGGCTTGGCGCATCTCCGCGATGGCTTCATCGGGGAGCCAAAACTGTTCGTCTACCGGTAGGCTAAGGGCTTCCTTGCTTGCTCGAATCTCATCCTCGCCAAGGGGTTCGCCGTGGGCTTTGCTCGTGTTCGCTCGGGCGGGGGAGCCGAATCCGATGATTGTTTTACACCGGATAAGTGTAGGTTGATCGGTACTCGCCTTAGCTCTAATGAGGCATCGATCGACCGCACCGATGTCCATGCCGTCACACACGAGGACGTGCCAGCCGAGGGCGGCGAACTTCATCGTGACGTCCTCGGTGTAGGCGAGATCGGTCTTGCCGTCAATGGTAATGCCGTTGTCGTCGTACAGGAAGATCAGCTTTCCAAGTCCGAGGTGGCCGGCAAGGGAGCAGGCTTCCTGGGCGACGCCTTCCATCAGATCGCCATCGGAGCAGATCCCGTAGGTGTAGTGGTCGACCACGGTGTGCCCTGGGCGGTTAAACGTGGCCGCGAGCTGGGCCTCCGCGATCGCCATTCCCACCGCGGAGGCGATGCCTTGACCGAGAGGGCCGGTCGCCATTTCGACGCCGGGGGTCATGAAGTTTTCCGGATGGCCAGGGGTTCGGCTTTTCCATTGGCGGAAGTTCTTGATGTCGTCGAGATTCAGGTCGTATCCGGTGAGATGCAGCAACGCGTAGAGGAGCATCGACCCGTGGCCAGCGGAGAGGATGAACCGGTCTCGGTTGAACCATTTCGGGTTTTTCGGATTGTGGCGAAGGTGCCGAGTCCACATCGTGTACGCCATCGGTGCCGCGCCCATCGGCATGCCCGGATGCCCGGAATTCGCCTTTTGAACGGCGTCCATCGCCAGCCCGCGAATGACGTTGACGCAGAGAGTATCGACGCTTGCGGAGGCGGTGGGCATGGGGAAAAGAGTACCCGCCTGGGTCGAGGTCGGGTGAACGGGGAACGGGAACAGGAGAACATAGGGGACATAAATGTCACGGCCCAGAGGTAGCGGAGTCGACGCTCAACGGAGAAAGATCGTACAAGGTCTTGAAATCCTCTGGACTACGTAGTCTTGTTCTCCCGTTGTGCATCTCTTCTGGCCGCTCTCGTTGCATAGATGTGGTGCGATACTCCCAGAACTCCCCCGGTACCCATGAAAAGCCACCAAATCGCGGTGCTTCGAGAGAGCACTAACACGCCAGAGCCAAGGGACATAAAAACTCCTCCCAATCTCATAGACCGAAATCCCCTTTGCCAGGCTGCACCCTTCAAAGATTACCAGGCAGTTTCCGGTGACACGCGACGACGCAACATTTCGTGGAGCAAGAAGCCCATGGGCGAAAATGCCACCAGAGTTGCAATATAAGTGATTGCAGACACAAGCGCAGCAGCTAAGTAAGTTCCTACCATGGCGGAGCAGTGAGAGACCTAAACATTACCCAGCTCACAGTAAGCCGAGCCCGCACCTGGGTGGTAGAAGGTGGTCCCAAGCAGCAGTGAGGAACCGGTGGGCATCGTCAAAACTGCTGAGTTGGGCGAAGCTGCTCAAAATGTGTCCTTCAATATGGTGAACGCCCACGTCGCTCACTTCATCTACTGGTCAACCACAATATCAGCGATCCGCTGCCGGACAATCCGGAGCCGTCCTCGACTCACTGAATCTGCATCCAAGTTGGCTTCGATGGCTTCTTCGATCCTGCCTTCCAAGTGGTAGCGCAGTTTCGACTGAATAAACTTCCTTGCGTCGTCCGGAGAAGAGCGAACCTCAAGCACGATTTCAGGACGGCCATCGAGAACGGTCACGATATCCTCGATGTCTCTGCTTGCCAGATAATCGTGGTGGTTTTCGCGCTCAGGCGACTCGAAGGCAGCTAGCTTGGTCGCGATAAAGTACGGTGCGGTGACAACTCTGCCTTGAACATTCGCACCCAGGTCTGTCCATACGGCCGTGTCTAGAGCGGCGGGATACCAGGAGTTGCTGAAGCCGAGGATCTCCTCTAGGGTCGGCATAACGTCCAAGATGAGATCGCCGTGCTTAAAGCGACATATTGGGCCCTCAATCACGTTGCTGAACCCAGCTTGTCGCAATCGATCTTCGAGGAGTCCGTATTCGATTCTCGTGGCAACCCCAACGATGACATCAACGTCCTGCGTGGCCCGAGGCTCGCGCGCGGCGGGATCGGTGACCAGAAGGCCAACCGCAGCGCCACCAAGAAAGGCGACTTCGCTCCTGAGGTCGCCGAGGAGGATTGCGGCGGCTCGGATCATTTCGATGGGGGCAAGTGGTCTTCTCACCTCTGTCGCAACCTCTTTCGAAACTCATCACTGGCAAGAGCAATTTCCCTTGCCGTCCCACCCCTTATGGCGTCTGCAAGAGCAAGCAGCTCGTAGAGATAAACGTCCTGTTTGGCCGCAACGGGCACGCAGGGATGGAGGGGAGTGAAGCCGATGCCGCGAACTTCGCCTTCGGGGTGGGGCCAAACAGGCGGGGGTTCCTGGGTTGCGGCCAAGAGTTTGGAAAGAGGGGGAGCTGCCCAAGCCGTTGGCATACCTCTGGTCATGGTTCCGCGCTCCGCGGGGATGAAGTAGCGCAACCCATGCAGGAGCGCATCTTCTACGGCGGCCAGATTCAGCGCACGGCGCTCAGGGCTATACAACTTGGAGGCAGCTCCGCGCTTAAGTGCTTCGTTTACGGATCGAGAACTGATGCCAAGAAGGCTTGCAATTTGCATCTGTCCGCGCGCGGGTTCCCCTAAAGTGTGGACTTTGAGCAAGACAACAAGATCGAGAGCGCGAAGCATGAATGCTATTTACCATTTCGAAATAGTAAATAGCAAGGCTCTCCCCAGAAAATCTCCCGCGATGGGATTTGAACGCCCCAGGCAGCGGGCTTCCGTTACACGAACTCAACCGGAAGCCCGCCGGGGGTGGAGAGGGGGAGGCCTTCTTGCTTTGCCACGTTTCCCCTAAGCAGCGTCATTTGCGGTCTGCCCGTGAACACTTCGCCCTCAAAGGGGCTCCAACCGCATTTGCTTTGCACGTCGGAGCGCTCGAAGGTCCATTCCTCCGCGATGTCCACGAGCACCAGATCGGCGTCGTAGCCTAGCCGGATCGCGCCCTTGTTTTTGATCCCGTAGATTCGGGCGGGCTCTTCGCTTAGGAGTCTTGCCAGGGTCGGGAGGTCGCACAGATGGTCGCGCTGGGCGAGGGTGAGCATGGCGGGGAGCAACGTCTGCACACCCGGCATGCCGGACGGACTCTTGGGATATGGCTGGGATTTTTCTTCGAGCGTGTGGGGAGCGTGGTCGCTTCCGCAGACGGTGAAGAAGCCGCTTCGGAAGGCTTGGCGGAGGGCGTCGCGGTGATCGGCGGTGCGCACCGGCGGGTTCATTTGGGCGAGGGTGCCGAGCTTCTCGTAGCACTCCGGCGCTGCGAACCAGAGGTGCTGAGGGGTGATTTCGACGGTGACATCCACTCCGCGGGCTTTGGCTTCGGCGATGAGAGGAATTTCGTCCGCGGTGGACAGATGCAGGATATGGATCGGGTGGCCGGTTTTCTCGCTTATGCGAAGCACGCGCTCGGTAGCGAGGCGCGCGCATTCGGCATCGCGCAGGAACGGGTGCTCGTGAACCGTTGGATTCTCGCTGATGAGAGACTTTCTTTCTTCAAGGCGCGGGTGGTCTTCGGAATGGAGGGGAGAGCGCTTCTTGGTAGCGCGGAAAATAGCTTCGAGATGCTCGTCGTCGGGAACAAGGAGAGAGCCCGTGGAACTGCCCACGAAAATTTTGACGCCGGGGGTGCCGGGCAGATTTTCGAGCTCGGAGAGTTGGGCAACATTGTCGGTAGCGGCTCCGACGAAGAAGGCGTAATCGCACCACGCACGGCCTTCGGCTCTCCTTAGTTTGTCTTCTAGGGCTGCCTTGGTCGTGGTTGACGGGATCGTGTTGGGCATCTCGAAGATCGTGGTAACGCCGCCACAGATCGCAGCACGGGTGCCGGATTCGATGTCCTCCTTGTGCTCCATGCCCGGCTCGCGAAAGTGGACTTGGGTGTCGATAACGCCGGGGAAGATGTGGAGGCCGCTGGCGTCGATTTCTTGTTCTGCGGGGCCGACATTGCCGAGCGCGACGATCTGGCCGTTCGCGATTCCTATATCGGCGTGGGCAAGGCCCTCGCCGGTGACGAGGATGCCGTTTCGGATCGCAAGGTCAAGATGCATGTGCTTATGTAACCTCAGCGAGGATGGGGGATGCTGGGATGCGGGGAGGGCGTTGCGGGCCGGTCGGGGAGGGAATCACGCAGAGACGTAGAGACGCAGTGGAGAAAGAGGCATCATGCAACGGGCGCGGCGGGCGGGATAAACCTACGCGGTCATGAACTCGTCATCCGGCACATCAGAGCCAGGGCAACAGGGGCCAGGCCGGGGCTTCATCCATATCCGACCCCACTCGCCGAGGGCGGTGAAGATCTGATGCAGAGCTTGTCCCTTCTCGGATAGCGAGTACTCCACGTTCGGAGGCATTTGGCTGATCACGGTGCGGCAGATGACGCCTTGTTCCTCTAAAGCGACAAGGCGTTCGCGAAGAGTTCGCGGGTTAATCCCGTTCTCGCGCCCCAACTCGTTAAAGCGCTTTTTGCCATCGAGCAAGCTCAGCACGATGTGCAGGTTCCAGCGCTGATTGAGCAAATCAAGCGTGGCCAAAACCGGGCAAAAAATATCGTCGTGTCGTTCGTGAGTCATAGGCGAAGCGGTATCGCTATTCATTTCATACGTTGCGCGCCACGAATTGCATCGCGGCAGGCGTGAAACCCCCGCAAACCTGCTCGAAATGGAGCAGTTTAGGCCTCTTCGGCATGGTTTCTGTGTGGTGAGGTCTCAGATTCACTCTTATGAAACGCACCGCCGTCCTCACCATCGTCGCCTTAGGAGCGACAACCGCAATCGGTCAAAAAGCCACCCAACTGAACGCGAATTTCAGCGATCTCGTGGCTGGCAAATCTATCAACGTGAAAGTCGCATCCGCGCCAAACACGGTGGGAATGCAAATCCACACCACGTCTCCAAATCTTCCCTCTCCAAACGGCCAGGGAGTTCCCGAACCGGCAACGATGGCCACTTTGGCCGTCGGGGCAGCTGCCTTGCTTCGGCGCAAGCGCAAAACTGCTTAAAAAGGAGGAATCTTCTTCGTTGGTTTGGATTGGCCTGCACTGGGCGACGCTTGAACGGGTTTAGCGTCGCCCATTTTCGTGACCGATGCAAGTCGCAGGAATCGCTCCGGAGAGTAGAGGGCGCCGGTTTCCGGTTTGCCTTCGGACCAGATAAGGATGCCGGCTGACGTTCTGCGGATGACCGGTTTTGCGATGAGGGTCATTTGTACGCCGGTTTCCAGGTTTCTCAAGGCCGGGCCGAGATTTGTGGGGACCAGGGCAAGAGCGGGTGCTTCGGAATCGACGAATTGGGGCGCGCCCGATAGTTCGGCAATGTCGCGCCGGTTGCCGCTGATAAGGTCAATGCGCGCGACTCTCACCTTCCCATAGCCAGTGTCTTCCATCGCCAGGGCGAGGCGGGGTGACAGAGCGGCGGCGGCGCGAAGCCCTTGGCCGAGGGGCCGGAAGCTGAACTCTCTCTTTCCGCGATCGAATGCTCCGACTCCCCAAGCACCGGTTTCGGCGCGAACGAAGGCGGCCGGGGACGCACCAAGGAGGACGAGCTGGTCGTCGATTGGGCCATTTGCAACCGTCATGCCGTCGAACCGGCCAACCAGTTCTGGCTTGGGCTTCGCCTGCTTGAGATTCACCCTCACGAGGGCTTCCAGCCACGGTTTACCGCCTTTGTCGTCCCAACGGGCAAGGAAGTAAACTTCGTCTCCGATTCGGCGCGAACCGGAAAGGGCGGAAGCTTCCTTGGATCGCTCGCCTTTGGCGAATAGTTTGCGATTGGCGACGATGTCTTCTTTGCTAAAAAGCTTTTGGGTTACGGCGATTTCGGGAAGGCGCGTGCTGAGGGTGAATGAACCGTGGCGAACGCTTAAACCGCGCGAATCCCAAACCGCGAATGCATCGTCCTTTCGATACGTCATGCGGTCAGG
>JBKJJL010000140.1:0-21276 GCA_046597875.1 Fimbriimonadaceae bacterium
TGGATCAGCGAAGGGGGAAGTTACGGGAAGTTGTGGTCTTTGGAGCCGTTGCCTTCCCAAGTCGCAGTCCCGTCCGTCAAGGGCAACTGGGCAAAGGACGATTTGGATAGGTTTATACTGGCTCGCCTAAACAAAGAAGGTCTGAAACCGAACCGTGCCGCGTCTCCGGAAAGGTGGTTGCGTCGAGTCACTTTGGACCTCACCGGGCTTCCTCCTACCGTGGAGGAAATGTCTAGCTTTGCGAGAGAAAAGGATTACGAAAAGGTTGTCGATCGCCTGCTCGCGAGCCCTCATTTTGGGGAGCGGATTGCAACCGATTGGCTTGATGCGGCGCGCTACTCTGACAGCTACGGCTACCAGTCCGACCTCTTGATGCCCACGTGGCCCTATCGCGATTGGGTCGTGAAAGCCTTCAATGAGAATAAGCCCTACGATCAGTTTCTAACCGAGCAGCTCGCGGGTGACCTCCTCGACAAACCCACCCGGGACCAAGTTCTCGCGACTGCGTTCAATCGGCTGCATCGGCAGTCCAACGAAGGCGGTTCGATCGCGCTGGAGTTCAAAACCGAGTACGCGGTGGATCGCGTGAGCACGTTCGGAACCGCCGTTTTGGGGCTCACCGTGGAATGCGCTCGGTGCCACGATCACAAGTTCGATCCTGTTTCGCAGAAAGAGTTCTATCAACTCTTCGCTTACTTCAATTCGATCGAGGAGTATGGGTTGTTGCTCAGCACCGAGATCGTCCCCACTCCTTCGCTACTCCTTCCGACTCCCGAGCAGGAACCGAAACTGAATGAGTTGCGAGCAAAAGCTGTCGCCGCTCATCGAGAGTTTCGTGGAATGGCCCTGATGGCTCCCGGGCCAAAGGGCGACCTTGGCGTCGCCAAGACCCATTTGAGCCTTGACAAAGAACCTTTCACTTCCCAGGGTGGCAGGATAAAGGCCGAAAAGCTAGGAACTTTGCCCCAGGTGGAGGCTGTGCGAGGAAAGGGGGTTCAGTTCGATGGCGACAACGGACTTGCCGTGAAGGGGCTTCCTGCGCGGGAGCGATGGGATGCGTTCTCGTGGTCGTTTTTTGTCAATGACCCCAGAAGCGCGGGGCCAGTGGTCCTGCTTCACCGGACGGGTGGAACAGATGTCGGATTTTGCGGCTTCGATTTGATGCTGGAAAACGGCTACCTCACCGCGCGGGTGATGCGCCATTGGCCCGGCAATGCCCTTGGGATTAGATCGACGACGCAGATCCCTAAGGAGGAGTGGGCGCATATCGGTTGGAGCTATGACGGCACCGGGCATGCTGACGGACTCATGCTGTACGTAAACGGTAAGCCCGTGGGAATCACGGTCGTGGCAGATCATCTCTGGAAGAAGATCGCCGTGTACAGCGATCACGGACCGAGCGGAGGCGATTGGTGCTTCGGAAGCCGGTTTCGAGACGCGGGATTCAAAGGCGGCAAGCTGGACGAGCTCGTTTTTGGGGATCGCCCGTTTACGCCCAGCGAGTTCGCCGACCTCTATAACGGAAAAATTTCAGGAGAGGCCCCAGATTCAGCAGCTTTAGGGGCGGCCCGTATGCAGGCTCAAAAGGCTCAGCAAGAGTTAGCGAACTTTGAAGAAGGAATCCGAGAGATTTCGGTGATGCAAGAGGCGACGCCCGAAGTTCCCGCTTACCTGTTGGCCCGAGGCGCATACGATGCTCCTCGGACCGCTGAGAATCGAGTTCAACGCGGCGTTCCGGCTGCCCTTCCGGATCTGAAATCTGCCATCGCGAACAATCGCCTTGCCCTCGCCAAGTGGGCAACATCAAAAGATCACCCCCTCACTGCTCGGGTGGCCGTGAACCGCCTCTGGCAAATGGTTTTCGGCGCTGGGATTGTGGAGACGAGCGAGAATTTCGGCTCGCAGGGGTCCCAACCTTCTCATCCCGAGTTACTGGACTTCCTAGCGCGAAGGTTTATTGAGGAGGGCTGGGACGTGAAGAAGGCGATTCGGCACATGGTGCTTTCGAGCACGTACCGGCAAGACTCGTCTCAGATTTTCGATTCTCGATTTTCGATTCTCGACGGATCGCATCCCCAATCAAAAATCGACCCTTCAAACCGCCTTCTCGCTCGCGGGCCCAGTGGACGTCTCTCCGCCGAAATGGTGCGGGATGCTGCGTTGGCCGCGTCGGGCCTCCTTACCGACAAGCTTGGTGGCCCGCCCGTGAACCCCTACCAACCCGCAGGAATATGGCAAGAAAACAACACGATGAGCCCCGGATTTGTCCAAAGTAGGGGGCCAGACTTGTACCGACGCAGCCTGTACTCCACATGGAAACGCACAACCCCGGTTCCTAGCATGCTGCTTTTCGACGCGACTTCCCGAGAGGCTTGCACTATTCGCAGGCCTTCCACTAGCACGCCGATGCAGGCGCTGGTTTTGCTCAACGACGTTCAATACGTGGAAGCCGCGAGGGTCTTGGCTGAGCGCGTGATGCTCTCAGGAGCCCCGAGGGGCGAAGATGAACTGATCGCTCATGCTTTTGTGCTCTTAGCGGGTCGCAAGCCGGGTGAGAAGGAACTGGCGCTGCTACTCAAGACCTTAGAAGAGCAACGGACCTTCTACCGGTCTGACGTCCTAAGCGCGGCGAAGTTGATTTCAGTCGGAGATTCCAAAGCGGACCCATCCCTGCGCCCGAGCGAGTTAGCCGCGATGACAGTCGCGATGCAGACCATCCTAAACTCCGATGCAGTGATGTGGAAGCGATGAGCGTTCTAAGTGGCTTGGGCCTCCCGCCCAAGGTTTCCTGGCCCGTCTCGGGCCAGTTTCCGGAATGCACCAGCGAGACGCCCGTGTAAACCATCGGCGGGACGCCGATGCCACTCATTCAATCCAACGGCGGTTTCACGGTGCTTGAACCGTACGACACCTTGAACATAAAGTCCTTGCCCGCATCCTTCGCCGCGTTGACCGCGTCGAGGTAGGCCTTTGGGAGTGAATCTATCGAAACTGCAGCACCCGGATACAACTGATACCACTCCAACCCCGATCTTTGGTACCCACCCCCTTGCGTCAACGAAAAATGGTACGTCACGATCTCGCATGGGATCACTTTAGCGGTGGATTTGACCAAAGTCACCCCAGAAACATTCTCGGGCGAGGCACCTAGATGCACGCCAAGCGAACCCGCCGACATCGGAAACACGGAGCCATCTGGTTGGACGATTCCTACGCCCAGTGCCAGTTCTCGATCAAGTTTGAATCCGTCAGCGACATAAGCGGGGCGAAGGTAGGGCTCAAACTCATCTGCGCGCATCGGCCCCGAGCGGGACATTCCTAGTCCAGACTCGAAACTGTATCCATACCTTGCCAGCGGATTGGCATCGATCAGGACGGCGAGCTGCCAAGCCGTGAGCGTTCTCAAATCGATTTGTCCTCCGCGTTGTTGCTCGGGAGAAAAGCTCTTAAAGAGCAATAACTTTTCAACATTTGCCGGAAACGCAAGTGGAGTATTAACTCCCGGATGGAGCAGCCGAAGCAACCGAAGGTCCAGGTTTTCTGAATAATGAGTTCCCGGCATTTTTTCCGCGTAGGCGGCGAGGGCGTGGATGTCAGGAATCCCCTTCTCAAACGGTTTGAGCAGGTCGGAGAAGGCTTTTCTGTTGGTGCGATATCGATCCGCACGTCCGAACATTCGGGGTCTCACGGTTAGCCAGCCTCCTTGTTCCGAAATGTCCACCCCGAGGGTTACCTGGGCCTTCCAAAGATCGGCATGATTCAGATTCGTGGCCATCATCGTAGCAAGTGACGTGAACATAGGATCGGGCACGTAGGCGACGAGTGGCAGAGCGCGCTTTTCGGCGAGTTGATGCAGCCAATCAGAAGCGAAGTACGCGAATGGATCTACTTTGTTTGGCTGGTGAAGTTGTTTGTAGAGTTGCGCGCTCATCGGCGGAGCGCTTAGCGGAAACTGGACCGTGGTGTTCGTCGCGTATCCCATTGGCGCAGTACTGGGCATTGTCATTCGCAAGACAACTTCCCGGGAAAGTGCGGCTAGGTCAACTTTGCCATCCAGCCCAGCCGGTGCGTCAACAGCTGGCAGTTTGGACAGTTCCAGGCTCGTTCCGGCAATATCGATGAGGGTGCCTTTTGCGTCAGAGACGGTAACTTGGACCTTCACATTGGCCGTCGAATTGGGTCGATACACGGAGAAAACGGTTCGCAACGGCTCCGCAATTGTTGACCTCTGAAGTTCGTACTGCGTGACGACTTTGGCCTCACCTTCCGGTATCTCGTTAGCCAGTTCTACAAATTTTGCCCGTGTTTTGCGAAAAGCCTCGGTCGCAGGTCCGATCGAAAAGGGAAGCAGCTTGATCCTGACGGTCGGCGTCTCCGAGTAGGAAACTCTGCCGTTAATGGTTGCGGTCGCCAGGCGCGCTACCCCAAACTTTCGAATGAAATCGTGGAGCAGAATTTCAGCAGGTGAACGATCCGCGAACGCGTAGTACGTAATATCTGACTGCGTAAATCCGCTGCGCTTCGCGAGACTAGGCCTATCCTTAATCGCTCTTAGGGCCGCGTCCTTGACCATCTCATCCGACCAAGGTTTTGCAGGCATGAGCTTGAAGTTCGCGTCCATCCACGTGGAGAGTCTATCTACCCGATCCGCCAGTTCCGCTTCGCGGGCTTTCCGGATGCGTACGGCATTACGCGTGAGGATGTGGCGCTCTCCTGATTCGATCCACTCCGAATCCGTGACTTCCGCCAGCCGGGCCATGAAGTCTCTCAGCTTCACGTCGCTTACCGAAACGATGACGGGCCAGTCTTGGAACCGAGGAGCCTCCAACTTGGCACCAGATTGTCTCGCGATCTGCTCAACGACCGCTGTCGTAGAGGTTGCCGGGCACGTATAAGTGATGCGAACATCAAGCCCTTGAGCCGCAACAAAGAGGAAGGCCGCGATCATGATGCTACTGTAGCACTCCAGCCAGGCGATCAGGCGGATCGGTTGGGGCTGCGCGCGAGTTTTCGCTTTTGCCACTTCTTCATCAGGACCCAACTCATTCCGACTGCGAATGCGACGATCGCGATCATCGCGATCGGGATCCAGATGAGGGCGAGCAACGAAACCCCCGCGACCGCATCTTCTGCGGTGCTGGTCATCACATTGCTCACGGGTTCGGGGCTGTGGTTCACCGCGACCCGCGTTCCCAGCTTCATTCCATGCGCGGTGAGGGCAACGCCGCCGCCAACGAGCACGGCTACGGCCTTCACCCAGGGGGCGAAGTCCGCGAATGCGGCGAACGCCAAAATCGCTCCGGCGGGAATCCGAATGAACGTATGGATGGCGTCCCAGCCGGTGTCGACAAACTGAATTTTGTCGGCCACAAACTCGATCGTCGCGAGGGCAATCGCAACCCAAAAAACGCGCGGGTCGGTGAGCACACTGAGTTCGCCGGGAAGCCGCGCCCATCCAAAATGCCCCGCCAATCCCAATGCGGCGACGCAGGCGTACAGGCGAAACCCGGATAACCAGGATGCGCCCAGGGCGACTCCTAGGGTGGTGAGCCATTCCATCTCTCGTAAGTACGGATATTCGGGATTCGGGGATTCGCGTTGGCATTATCTGCACAAATTTAGGCCCAGGGCCCTTGCATTTGAGGGCCAGAAAGCGCAAACTTCAAGTGTGATTCTTGCTCCTCTGTTTCTCGCCCTCGTGTTAAACGCCGACGATTCGCTAGCCCAGGCCTTCATCGCGGCCATTAACTCGAAGGATCGCGCCGTCATCAAGACCTTCATTTCCGAGCGATTCGACCCCAAAATCTCGCCCGAAGAGTTTTCGGGGCGGCTGATGGGAATCGTTAATCAGGGCGCCCCTTTGAAGTTAGAAAAGACGGTGGACGACAAGCCGACGCTTTACCGCGCACTCATTTCGGATAAGAACGGCGAAAGGCTGGCCCTCACCTTGAACTTGGACGGGAAGACGCCGCCGAAGATCACGGGCGTTTTGCTAGGCGATCCGGAGTCGCTCACCGTGGCGCCGCCGAAGGATTTCACCGGGTGGAAGACCGTGGCGAGCTTGGCCAAGGATCTGCGGGAGGCCACCGAAAGTCCCGCCGTTGCCTTGGCCTACGCGATCAAAGATCAACCGATCCAAGAATCCGTAAGCGGCATTCGTGAACTTAGAAAGGCGGACCCCGCAACCACCCAAGACGTCTGGCACTTGGGCTCAATCAGCAAATCGGTGACGTCGACCCTTATTGGGCGGCTCATCGAAAAGGGGAAGCTCACGTGGGGCACCAAGCTTGCGGATGTCCTGTCCGACGTCGAACTCACCGCTGAGCAGAAACAGATCACGATCCTCCAGATCATGCGGCATCGCAGCGGGCTGCCCCAAGACATGGGCTTCAATCGCGCCCAGGTCATGAAAATCGTTGGCGACGAAAAGGACGGTGTGAAGGTGCGCGAACGGTACATGCGGGACATCCTTTCGAGGCAGATGAAAGGGAAACCGGGAGCGCAGTTTGCCTACTCAAACGCGGGCTACGCGATCCTCGGCCACATCGCGGAGCGACTCATGAACAAGCCTTTCGAGCAACTGTGTAGAGAGTTAGTCTTCGAGCCGATGGGCTTGAACTCGGCGGTCGCGGGTTCGGCAAACCTTCCCGCTCGCCGCCCCCGGGGTCACTGGAAGGAGAATGACAAGCTCGTCCCCGTGACGATTGACGGCCCGCTTCAGCAGATGATGATGCCGGCGGGGGATATGTCGATGACGATCTGCGACCTCGTTCGCTACGGCCAGGCGCACATGGCGGGTTTGGCGGGTAAGGATGGAGTTCTTAAATCCGCGACGATTAAGAAACTGCACGAGGCGCTCGACGAGGAGCCAGGCGGTCCCGGTTACGCCTGCGGCTGGAGCGTCGGTCCCTTGCGGGGAACCCAAATGCGGCATGGGCACAACGGTTCGAACGGGACTTTCAGAGCAGAGTTGGCGTTCTTTCCGGAATCGGGCTTGGTGGTGGCGAGTGTGGTGAACATGGGTGGCGAAAGCGACCCGTCGCCGCCCCTTCAAGCGGTGCTGGCAGTGGCGCGGCGATTTGCGCCGGCGTAGTTTCCGTAGGAAGCAGGAGTTTTTTGAAACACCTCCCGGTCGCGCTCATGATTCAACCACGAAAGACACGAAGTTGCGCGAAAAGGGGAGGTCTCTCCTAAAGTGTTCGGTGGCCACTCGTGGTCGCGACGGTCCGCAGGGCTAAATCGTTCGGGAATCGTAGGCCCAATGAAGCAGCGCTTGGCGTTGTTTCCGTCGGCAACTTAAATCTCCGGTTTCACAGCCTTTCCTCACTTGCGCAACATGTCTGGTCATCGCTCGCCACCTTTTAATCTGGCGCTCGTCGTCCTCGCACCTTCGGCCCATGTAGTATCGGCAATACCATTGGAACCAGCCTCTCGGGTCATCCGGATGGATCCAGCCCTTTTCGCGCCAGTACCACAGGGGCTTCGAGGCGTTGACGCCAAAGAAATTGAGGCGTGGATCATGCTTTTCGTGACACAGCTTGGCGTGTTCAAACCATTCGGCGGGAAACTCTGCCGTGCAATCGGTTAAGTACTTTCCGCCAAAGACTCCTAGATCGAGCATCTCCTTTGGCGTAAGTTCCGGCTGAAAACCCGGGTCGAACTCTCCACCCATCACGGCTTCCAGAACGTACACGTAACCCTTCTGCATACGATCGTTTACCAAGACTTTCCGGCTGTGCATTCTCTGAGACAAAATACGCCTTGCCGACTGGATTCGTGGCGTCGGAACACGAAGTCCGCGAGTGATTCGAATCAACTGTTCATTTCTCCGCTATTTGTTCTGGGACTTGGTGAGATGTCTTCTAGTTGTTCTGAATCCGAGCCTGTCTCCGGGTAATCTCGACCAGTTGTGACCAACGAACAGGTGTGCGCGAACCATCGGTGAAGCTAAAGGCGCGTCGTAGTCCTTTCGCGATTTTGATTGCCGTATTTGTGGGCTTGCTTCTGTTTGGACTCGCGTCCACAGTCAGTATCGTGAGCCGCGAGGGAGTGGATGGCTTGTTCAAAAGGAAGCGGGACGCCGTGAAACAAGTCATGCCGGAAGCGTTGCCAATTGTCGACAAAGTTGAGGACCAGGTCCGGGGGCCAAAATGACGCTGGGTGAAATGGTCGGGGCGGCGGGATTCGAACTCGCGGCCCCCTGCTCCCAAAGCAGGTGCGCTACCAGGCTGCGCCACGCCCCGACGCTTTCCTTATGGTACCCGGACGAACAGTACGCACGACCTTAATTATCGCCGAAGTTCAAACTTCAGGTACTCGGATCTCCTCGCATTCCCCTTCTTGTCGATCCCGAGATAGAAGCTCACTCGCATTGAGCGATCTTCGAGATCGTAGACGGAATGCCAGAGCGTCGCGTGGCCGGGATTTGTTGGTACGGCGACGCAAAGGTTGTTCGTTGCCACCTCGTCTGGCGTGTGTTTGGGACGCTTGGCGAGTTCCTCTTGAAGCCGGCGATAGCGATCGAACGAGTTTCCTTCGGGAAGCTTCGTCGCATCAAATCCCGAGAGCAGGTGGTTCGTGACGACCTGGGGCTTACCCTTGCCTTCGATGACAAATCGTTGCTTCAGATCCGGTGAGATTTCCCAAACGAAAGAATCGCCGCTGGCGTCGCACACCATGTAGTGGCAGGGCGTGAAGCTATACGAAAACGCGAGAGTTTCCAGGGCCTTCCGGGCTTCCTTAGCATTCGCGCATCGGTCCAAGAGGTAAAGCGTCAGGGAGATTTCGTTGACGCCAACACCCGGATTCGGCTGCATTTTTGGGGAGACGTCGTCGGCCAAAAGTGCGACGGCGAGGCCCTTTTCGTTGACTCCATCGATGCATCCGGCAAGCAGGTCATAGCTGGAAACATACAGGGATGCGTAGCCTTTGTCGGGAATGATTTCGAGCACATACGGATCGCCGGTCATCGAGCGGGCTCCAGCGGGCTTTGGGCGGCCCGTGATTTCGGCGTAGGAGCCGGTCGGAAAGTCGTAGTTGCGGCTGAGCATGGCGTGTCCGCCTTCAACGCTCGTGCCCGGATAGTAGATGACTGAGCAACCGGGATCGATGTCGAGGTTGTAACCCAAGGCGGTGGAGTCCAATCCCGTGCCATACACCTTTTCCACTCCTTGGCTGCGGGCATACATTTCGGGATAGTTCGCCTTGGCCCAGGCTTGCTGCTTTTGCGTGTCTTCGGTCGCTTTGCCGAGTTCGACACGGTGATTTGCGCGGGCGATCTCGGCGAGCTTTTGCCCAATCGCTTCGTTCGTGCCTGTTATGCGCGCATGGCGAACCGTCATCAAATCGCCGGGTCCCCCGGCGACGATTGCTTCCTTGATAGACGTGGTTGCGAGCATGAGCGCGATGGCAGACAGCATGAATGTAGCATACACGGGTTGCAATGCATGGGATGCGCGGCGTGGAGGCTGGGACACTTCAATTCTGCTTGCTATCCATTCAATCCATCCCACGCATACAATCCAGCCCATCCCATCCCATTCTCCATCTTTGCCGAGGTACAACCGCAGGGGTGGCCACGGTATCTCCCTTGCAGAATCGGCGGTTGGGCGTGGTTCTCATGGTGATCTCGGCGATTTCGTTCGGGCTGATGCCTTCCTTGGCGGCGTGGGCGCGGGATGGGGAGCACGTTGGAACCGAGACTCTGCTGTTCATTCGGTTTTCGATATCCGCGATCCTCGTCGGAATCGTCGCTGTCTTCTTGAAGAAGCCGTTTCCTCGCAGAAAGACCCTCGGGCAGTGGGTGCTCCTCGCGGCGGTGCTCTACACGGGTCAATCGTACAGCTTCTTCACCGCCCTCCTCTTTGCCCCCGCTGCACTTGTTTCGCTGCTTTTGTACCTGTACCCGGTGATCGTAGCGGGGTTGTCGGTCCTGTTCCTGGGCGAAAAGCTGACGCCGTTGCGCTCTGGTGCCTTGGGCTTGGCCGTGTTGGGTGCGGGGCTGGCGGTGGGTCCGGTTGCAGGGGCAAAACCAATCGGCGTAGCCTGGGGACTGGCGGCAGCGGTGTGTTATTCGGTGTATTTGGTGCTCGGCGCGGGATTGCTTCGAACCAGCAACGCGATCGCGAGCTCCGTCGTGATCATGGCGTCCGCCACTTGCGCGTACGCGATTTTGGCGACGTTGAACGGCTGGGCCTTCCCCGCAACGACCCTAGGTTGGCTGGGTGCTTTGGGTTTGGCGCTTTCTTCCGCGGTTGCGCTTTCGACGTTGTTTGCGGGGATGGAGATCATCGGACCGATCGACGCGTCGACGCTTTCGGCGATTGAGCCTATCGTTACGGCGGCGCTCGGTTTCTTCATTTTCGGGCAGATCCTGTTGCCGCTCCAGTTCGTCGGGGGCGCATTGATCTTGGTAGCGGCGGTGTTGATTACGCGGGGGAAAGGGGGAACGGGGGAAAGGGGGAACGGTAGAGCGGTAGAACGGAGGAACTGGGGATGAAAAGGGTCGAAATGTCGAAAATTAGAACGTAGGATCAACTGAGCGGCATCCATCACCCGTTCCCCCATTCTTCCGTTCTTCTCCAGTTCCTCCCTTCCAAGGTTCTCTCCTCCCCCGCTCCCCCCTTCCCCGGTACAATTGAATCCTTCCCCCGCGTATGGATCCCTCCCTTATTCGTAACTTCTGCATCATTGCGCACATCGATCACGGCAAGTCCACTTTGGCCGACCGCCTGATCGAGCGTTGTGGTGCCATCCGAGGAACAGCGCAGGAGCAGATGCTCGACTCGATGGACATCGAACGCGAGCGCGGGATTACGATCAAGATGGCGGCGGTTCGGCTTGCCTATCCGGCAAAGGATGGCAAGACTTACGAACTAAACCTGATTGACACGCCGGGTCACGTGGATTTCACGTACGAAGTGTCTCGGGCGTTGGCGGCATGCGAGGGCGCGCTACTTGTTGTGGACGCCAGTCAGGGCGTCGAGGCCCAGACCATTGCCAACGCGAGCATGGCGATGAATCAGAACCTCGAAATCGTTCCGATCATCAACAAAATCGATCTCCCCCATGCGGATATCGAGCGTGCGCGCGAAGAAATCGAAAGTGCGGTCGCAATCGATGCATCGAACGCGATTGCCTGCAGCGCTAAAGCCGGAATCGGGATCGATGAGATTTTGGAAGCGATCGTCGAGCGGATTCCGCCTCCAAAAGTTGCCGCCCACAAACCCCTGAAGGCCCTCATTTATGACTCCCATTTCGACCCCTATCAGGGCGCGGTGGCCTATGTTCGGGTCATGGAAGGGATGGTCAAGAAAGGCGACAAGATCATGATGATGTCGTCTGGATCGAAGTTCGACGTTGATTCAACCGGCCATTTCGCGCCGGCTCTAACCGTGAACGACGGGCTGGAAGCGGGCGAGGTTGGGTTCATTACCGCCGCGATGAAGTCCATTGGTGACGCCCAAGTCGGCGATACGGTCACCCTGGCCGAACGCGTTGCGGAACAGGCGTTGCCTGGATATCGCAAGGCCCTCAGCATGGTCTTTTGCGGACTGTATCCGAGCAATGGCGAGGATTACGAGGATTTGCGAGACGCAATTGAGAAGCTCCGATTGAACGACGCTTCGCTCCAGTTTGAGCCGGAAACGTCGGCCGCACTCGGCTTTGGATTTCGCTGTGGGTTTCTTGGCCTGTTGCACATGGACATCGCGCGTGAGCGCTTGGAGCGTGAGTTCAATTTGGATCTTATTCTCACCGCGCCGAGTGTGGATTACATTGTCACCCGCACGAATAATGTTCAGCTTCACATACCAAACCCTAGCCATTTCCCGAACCCGCACGACATAGCCAAGATCGAGGAGCCCGCCGTCAACGCGACGATCATGGTGCCGGTCGAATACGTGGGGGCCTGCATGACCCTCTGCCAAGACCGCCGCGGAACGTACATCAAGACTGAGTATCCGACCCCACAGCGGGTTATCCTGTACTACTTGCTTCCGCTCGGAGAAATCCTGCTCGACTTTTTCGACAAGCTCAAATCCTCCACCCGGGGGTACGCGTCGCTCGATTACGAATTGACCGACTATCAGGCGGCAGACCTAGTCAAAATCGACATTCTCCTCAATGGCGATCCGGTGGATGCGCTGTGCTTCATCGTTCACCGCCAATTCGCCTACAACCGAGGCCGGGCGATGGTGGATCAGCTTCGCAAAGTCGTCCCTCGGCAGCAGTATGAAGTTCGTGTTCAAGCGGCGATTGGGGCCAAGGTTATCGCAGCAGACACGATCAAGCCGTTCCGCAAGAACGTCATCGCGAAATGCTACGGCGGCGACGTTTCCCGAAAGCGAAAGCTGCTTGAAAAGCAAAAAGAAGGCAAGAAGCGGATGAAGCAGATTGGCAGTGTGGAGCTGCCCCAGGAAGCATTTCTGAGTGTTCTGAAGGTTGCTGAGTAGGTTTTACCAGCCCGTCAGCGGCGTTGAGGTATTAGGTATTAGGTATTAGGTACTTGGTTTGGCCCCTATTTCTAGTGGATGCGTTCGTATGCTTTTCGCTAGCATTGGGCGTGGAAATTCTCTTTTTGCATTAAAATGCATTCGATCGTATCCATTACCGTGATTTGTGCGTCATAATGGTGTATTAAGGCGGCCATTTGTATGCGATCGAAAGCACGTTCCACTAAAACACCGTATCAGCTGCTTGGCGAAGCCGTGCGCGAGAGGCGCAAGGCGCTCGGCATTAATCAGCAGACCGCAGGTGATCTTGCCGGTTGTGGCCGTCTCTTTGTTTCTATGGTGGAACACGGCAAGCCAACCGTCAGGTTCGATAAACTCGTCGATCTGCTTCAAACCCTTGGGCTTCAACTGACGCTTACGACAGGGCGAGCCGGGCTCGAGGTGGGGGCAGATGTTACGGGCAACTGAGGTCGAAGTACTTCATGTATGGCAGGGAGAAACCCTCGTGGGTCACCTCAATCGCACGCCGAAGGGCTGCCGTTTCACCTACAGTAGCTTTGGCAATATCGCGCTGAGCATGCCGTACCGCGAGGCACCGTACATCACGGCAGGTGTCAACTTACCTCCATTTTTTGCAGGGCTCTTACCCGAGGGTCTTCGCATGCAAGCATTGAGGGCCCATGCCCAAACCTCCTCAGATGATCTCTTCAGCCTCCTTGTAGCTGCTGGGCCAGATTGTGTCGGGGATGTTTTCGCGACTATTGAACCAACGAGATCTGATGTCGATCGTCCATCAGTCCAGTTAGACAGACTTGACGAAGCGAACTTCGGTGAACTCGTTTCTAGCATGGCAGAAACAATTGGCGATGCCGCCTTGCCTGGCGTCCAGCCGAAACTGTCAGGCGAACTTATCACGGTTCCTGTGGGGAGTGCCGCCGAAGGAGCTGTTATCCTGAAATTATCGCCTCCCGCTTATCCCCTGCTGGTCGAGAACGAAGCGTTCTTCATGGAGTCAGCGATTGCATGCGGCCTGAGGGTGCCCTCCACCAGGATAGTTGAAGACTCCCAGCTCAAAACGGCGCTTCTCGTAAACCGCTTCGACCGATACGTCGAAAGGGGCAAGTTGAAGCGGATCCATCAGGAGGATATGTGTCAGGTGTGCGAGCGTTACCCCGCCGACAAGTATCGGTTCACGCTTCGCGCCATCGCAGAAGCCGTAGGAACGTTTTGTGACGCCCCGAAAGTTCAGTATGTGCGCCTGCTCCAGCTTTATGCCTATAGCTTTCTAATCGGGAATGGGGACCTCCACGCCAAAAACATCAGCCTCTACCGACCGCCAGGCATTGGAATGCTCGAGTTGACGCCAGCTTATGACTTGGTTTCGACTCTTGCGTATCCCAAACTGGATCAGAGGATGGCAATTCCGATGGATGGCAAAGACACGGAGTTCAAGGCCGCTGATTTCGTGCGATTCTTCGGAAGGCTCGGGGTTTCCGAATCCGTCGTTTTACGGACATTGGACGAACTTTCTGCCAGGCTGATTCCAAGGCTCTCGCGGCTACAGGAAATCGGATACGACGACAAAACGACCGCCCGGATGAGGTCCGAAATCGAACGAAGGGCCGGAAGGCTTGGGAAGTAGGGACCAACCTGACCCAAGCCACCTATCTGCTCCCATTCACGAGGTCAACGTCCGACCGCAGAGGCCACCTGTCACCGTTGATCGAGCTGGAACCATTACGTTCAGCGCCGTCAACGGTCAAAGCGTCAAGCACACCCAAGATTCCGAGACGGTTCTTCCGGAACTCGGGACGCGCAACATAGCGCTACCCTGACGTCGTAGAATGACGTGGTGAAACTCCTCGACCGCTTCCGTCGTGCAAAGCCAGATTTGGCGAGCATGGGCCCGCTCTATCCTGCGGTGCGCGATGCGATGTACGAGGTTCAGGCTTACGCGCGCTCGCACGGCGGAAACATCGAGCTGGTTGGGGTTGATGAGGACGGTCGGGTCACGATTCGATTGTCGGGGACTTGTAAGGGTTGTCCGCTCTCGGTGCTGACGGTGAAAACGGGGGTCGAGCAACGGTTGAAGGTGCTGGTGCCGGGCGTCACGGGTGTGCACCAGCTCTAGCGTAAAAAAATGCCCCATGGATTCCACAGGGCATTCAATCTGCAACGGGCGAACCTTATCGGGCTCGTCGGCGGCGAATCAAGGCAGCCACGCCAAGGCCGAGAACAGCCATGGTTGCCGGCTCAGGCACTGGTGCGGAAGTCATTCGGTAGGCCAAGTTCTGTCCACCGGCGATCATCTGAGACGTGAAGCCAAATCCTGCTCCTGGGTTGACCTGGAAAGCATTGGCACCGGCCGGTGTACCACCAGTTGACTGCTGAATACCCATCTGTCCGCCACCAGTGAAATTCAGCACGGCCATGACGCCAACCCAGTATGTACCGGGGGCGCTGACGGTGATGTTCACGGGGATGGAAACGAGGCCCGTCGTGCCACTAACTGGCATCGTCGTCAGACCAGCAGCAACCGTTTGGCTGCCTACGTCCCCGACCAGACTGGAAGCTCCAGCTGCGACGCTCGAATAGATTTCGACGCGCCATGCTGTGATGTTTGCGTAAGACGCGAATCCGCCGAACCCGATGGTGCCAGCCTCCATCCTTGTGATGGTGCGACCGGTCGAGATTGAAAAGTCATCAATAGCATTGATGTCGAACGCGTTGTTCGCGGCCTCAAAGTCTTGCGAAGCGAAGCCGTTCGGGCCAAGGGTCTGTCCAGAGATCTGGTCAATCTGCGCTTGGCTCATTGCAGCGATGCTAGCAACGCCCATGAGCGCAGAAATTTTAAATAAAGTTTTCATAGCTACTCCTTTCCTCCAACCCATTCAAGAAATCCTCAACTGGGCTCTGGAAAACAGAATACATGAAAAGACGATAAATTCTAGGGGGAAGAGCATAAACCTGTTAGATGTACTAGTGAAGAATGCACGATTGTTAACCGAGGGTTGGGGTCGCTACGCCTTTTGCGTGGTTCGCGAGACCGGTTCGCCGAGGGGAAAGCATCCTTGCGTGGGGAGGGCTCCTACCATTGTTCTGGGCGGGGCGCGATCGATACTCGCGCATCGTGCGGGCTGTACGCGTGGTTCAAAACCTATTTCCGGGACTTCGCCGGGAGGGTCAATCCCCAAACTTAACCCGTATTACTACCGGTTTTGTACCGGTATGCAGTCTTGTTCGAAAGTTCTCCTATACAATGAGGCATTCCTGTTTGGATCGATATGGGTTCTGAAGGAAGCTTGGAGGAAATATGTATATGAAAAAGGTCTTCGCCTTCTTGGCCTTGGGAGTGGTTGCTGCCAGTTCCCAAGCGTCCCTCGTCTTTGCCGCCGACATCCGAAACAGTCGGTTCGTGACTTTTGACACTTTGACCCCTGGCGTGCAGACGGTTCTGAACGCTGCCCACGGAACGGCCACCCGCGGTATGGATTTCAACGCTACGGCGACAAAGCTGTACCAAGTGCAGGGTGCCGCAGGAGCCAGCACCGTTAATGAGTTAAACCTAGCCAACGGAACTATTTCGAGTGGTGTTGGAATCACAGGTCTCGGAGCAACCGATGGAGTCACTGGTCTTACTATTACCACGGCAAACACTGCATTTTTGTCGACCTTCGCTACCGCCGGAGGGTCAAAGTTGTGGAACCTCAACGTTCTAACCGGTGCGGCAACGCTTGTCGGTACGATGCACGCGACCAGTATCATCATCGACATCGCGGTTGACACTGCTGGCAGAATGGTTGCCCATGACATCAGCACGGATACTTTCCACTTCGTTGGTGGCGGCGGCGCTTTGACGCTGATCGGAGCTCATGGCCTCGCAGCTAACTTCTCGCAAGGTATGGACTTCGACTGGTCGACAGGCGAACTCTTTGCTGCCGTTTACACGGGTGGCGGTACGCTGACCTACGGTAAGGTTAGCCTTGCCACGGGTGCTGTAACCTCTGTACCGGGGATCATCAGCGGCGAGTACGAAATGGCGATTCAGACAGGCGTTCCTGAGCCTGCAACGATGGCCGTTCTCGGTCTTGGGGCAGCTGCTCTGCTTCGCCGACGCAAGAAAGCGTAAGCTTTTTGGCATAAGGAAATTGGCGCAAGGGACGAGAGTCTCTTGCGCCTTTTTTGGGTATTGGGTATTGGGTATTGGGTATTGGGTATTGGGTATTGGGTATTGGGTATTGGGTATTGGGTATTGGGTATTAGGTATTGGGCAGAACTCAAATGCCTAACACCCCAACACTCTATTCCGTCTCTTCCGTCGGTTTGAGCGTCGCGCCGGAACGGATGCCGCCTGAGACCGCGAACGGCGGGTCGAACTTCAGATACGGCCTGAGCAGCCGCCATCCTTTGGCGATCATTCGGCTGGGGTCCGTTGGATCAAAACATCGCGAGATGCCTCCGCAGGAATCCGCAGGGCGTAAGGCGTTTTCCTGACGCTTGATCTGCGCCAAGAACTCGCCGCAAACGACCTCGGTCGCGCCGAGGCTGAGGGTGGTGGATAGAGACGTGTCGGCCAAAGGGCCGGTCTGGATCGTGTACTCGACGACGGGCGTCATCTCCGCGATCAGGTTGTCGATAGTGGAGTCATAAGTAGCGTCGGCGACGCCACATTTCTCCTTGATTCGGGCTCGGGTTAGGGTGATGGGCATTTAGGGGGGTATGGGTTGGATGGGGGGATGGATGGGATGGGGGGATGCGTTGGACGTGTTGGACGAGTTGGATGCGATACCGATTGGGCCCGCATCCCTGCATCCAAAGCATCCCACATCCCATCCCCCCTACATTCTCTCCGCCATTCTCGACAGCATCGCGGAGTTCTCTTGTACGTTCTCGGTGAGCCTTTCCAGGGCTACCTGAAACCGGTCATTCACCGATTCTTGGCGTTTCACGGATTCCTCCAGAAACGCCATGAATCGCTCGACCATCGCCCGGTGCTGGGCCAAACTGACCCGCACCAAGGCGAAAGCGGAGACCACGAACGACCCGAGGAGGCCGAACAGTTCGGTCCACGAGTCGAACGTCAAAGGATGGCTCCGTAGGCAGCCTGCCAGAGTCAGATAAACTACATACTCTATGGAATCGAACCAATCGGGTCAGAAAGCTGGAATTTACGTTCGGGTCAGTCGATATCGTGACGACGACAAATCACTGAGTCCAGAAACACAGCTACTCAGATGTGAGCAACTTGCCGAATCCAAAGGGCTCGAAGTCATGATGACCGAGCAAGACCTTGACGAGTCTGCTTACAACCAACCGTGGCGAAAGAGACCCGGATTCAAGAAGCTTGTCGATGCGGTCAAGACTGGGCACATTCAGGCGATTATTGTTCTGCGTCTCGACCGATTTGCACGACGAACCCAAGACGCTCTCGATGTAGTTGAAATTCTTCGAGATTCGGGTGGGCGATTGTTATCGGGGGATTCCGAGGTTGACGTTGATACGGCAACGGGCAAGTTCAATTTACATTTGATGGCAGCGCTTGCCGAACTGGAAAGCGGGAGAATTTCGGAACGAGTAGCCGCCGCCGCCCACACTCGCGCTCTTAAAGGAAAAGGGCAAGTCGGCACTCCCCCGATGTGGTTGGCATACGATAAGGAAACGAAGCAGCACATCGTTCGGGAGGAAATCGCAGTGGCATTCCGTCTCATGATAACAATGAGGGCTGGTGGAAGAGGCTACACCTCAATTACGAGAGCGCTGAACTCCCAAGGACTTAGCAAATCAAGCGGCGCGGCATGGAAAGTCGCAGACGTTCAGAGATATCTCGCTGACCACTGGATTGAAACGATGGGGACGGGCGTTCAATTCCATCATCGTCCAACATATCGAAAAACCAAGGATGGAAAACCACTCAAGAAACACGTGCCCATCCGAATAGAATCCGTCTATCCAACGATTGTTGATAGCGCAGTCGCTTTTGAAGCCATCGCCGTAAACATGAGAAATCGTCAGACTGGAACCCGAAATACCGGCGATGCCTACTTGCTTCAGGGAATTCTGCTGTGCGAACAATGTGGCTCGTTAATGAAGGGGCACACTGTCTCGCACGGTCGATATTACCGTTGTGAAGCTCTAGGACATCGAAATCACAGTAAGCACGGTCGAACTCATGTCTCGGCTCGAATGATTGATGAAGCAGTGCTGCGGGTCATGAAAATATATGTGAGCCGAATGCTTAAAGCCCTGCCTCGCCCGACGGGTGCCATCCCAAATCCGCTGAGCATTCAACGGCAATTATCTCAACTAGATGGTCGAATCAGCCGACTGAACGAAATGTACGAGTTTGCAAATGTCTCACAAGATGTGTACCTCAAACGCATGACCGTCATTCAATTGGAAAAAGAATCAGTCTTGGAGTCATCGAGACAACCAACCGTCCTGCCGCCGTTTCCCGCTGAGCCAGAAAAGGTTCCACCTTCCAGCCTTCGAAATATCTTGCGACGCTATCACGTGCGAGCCGAGTATCCGCTTTGGGATGAGCGTGTTACTTCCAAGAACGGGAGCCTCAGACCAATGGTTAGAATTAGCTTTCAGCCTGAGGGACATGGAAGGGGAAAACCATTGCTCTTTGAATTTTACGCGCCACTGTACAGGGCAGGATGGCAAGGGCATCGTGATGCCTTTGGAGACGACGAGCTTTACGGAACCGATGAGTAACAATTCGACAGACCCCCGTGGTCAAAAGTTTTGGGACTCCTAAGGCAAGGGGTTGCGTCATCGTCAAATTTTCCGAGTCCCATTTTCTGACCGTCTAATTCTTCCTCAAAACGGTCGCTTTTTACCATAAAAAGAAGAGTGATAAGCACTGTTATCCATCGTTAGGTATTTATGGAAATCGTCCCGAAATCAGCCGTCATCAACCAGGCATCGCAAATCCCAGCGCAAGCATCGAGCGACTTTGAGGTCGTGAAACTTTGGTTGCATGGTCGTCCGCTCAACACTCAAAAAGCATATTCCCGCGAAGTAGAACGCTTCCAAGACTTCGTTAAAAAACCACTTAAATTTGTCTTGCTTTCGGACGTTCAGAGTTTTACCGACAGCATCGGTACGATGAAATCCAGTTCGGTTGCTCGTGCGCTGGCAGCCATAAAAAGCCTGATGTCGTTCGCGCATCAAATCGGATATGTCCAATTTAATGTTGGGCTTCCCATCCGACTTCCCATTGTGAGAAATCGCCGCGCTGAACGAATCCTGTCCGAAGAAGAAGTGATGAAATTGCTTGCGCTGACGAAGAATCCGCGAGACCATGCTTTGCTTCGGCTTGCATACGCTTCGGCGCTTCGGCTATCAGAACTCGCTTCTTTGTCCTGGAGAGATTTGACCACACGCAGTGACTCGGGTCAGGTCTCCGTTTTAGCAAAGGGTGGGAAAACGCACACCGTTCTTTTAAGTTCAGGAACTTGGGAAGAATTGGTTGCCCTTCGAAAGCCTGACGCACCAGACGACTCTCCCATTTTCGTTTCGAAGAAGGGAAATCGACTGTCCAAAGCTCAGATTCATCGTGTCGTAGTCGCTGCGGCGCAGCGATCCGTAATCTCTTCCAAAGTTTCGCTTCATTGGCTTCGCCATGCACACGCCAGCCACGCGCTTGACAGGGGTGCGCCCATACATTTGGTGAGCCAAACGCTCAACCATTCAAATCTGGCGACGACCAGCGTATATGTCCACGCACGACCGACAGAAAGTTCTGGAAAATACCTTGGAATATGACCAATCAGGCAGGAGAGCGCCCTGGAAAGTTGGAAGAACACAGGGTCAGCGGTCGTACCACAAAATATGCTGGCGTCGCATAATGGGCTGTCGCGAACCACGACCTCTCGCGCAGCCCGAAGTTGTTTTGTAGCCGCTTTCGTTAGCTCAGCAACCGTTCCAACATCGTGGTCAGAAACTGAGGGTCGCGGCAAACTTCAAATTCCCACTGACCCAATTTTCCCCAATTATTCACCGCGCTAATCCAGCGTTTTGCCGCTTGATGTTTCGCTTGCGTCTGGTCGTCCTCCATTCCCTTGACCTCAAGAATCAGTGTTCGCCCATCGCGAAGCCGAACCAAATAATCTGGCTCGTAGTAGTGAGAAACGCCTTCGTAATCGTAAGGAATCAGAATAAACGGGCGTTCATTTCGCACATAAAATGGTGTTATATCATGGCGCTGTTCCAGGAAAAACGCCGCCGATTGCTCCCATTGGGAGTCCAAAACGACCGCATTAACGTGCGACCGCTGGCAAGCGTGAACCTGTCTGGTGGTGGTGAAATCAATTTCCCCAGTTGAGCCGATAGGCTTAAATCGGTTGAGCAAAGGCATCAATGGCGCTTCGCCCTGTGCATCATCTGGTTCAATCGCATCCAGCATTCTTTCTTTAATCCGTTGGACATATTTTTCCAATCCAAGTTCGCAAGGGTCAGCTCCTCGCCACATCACTTTGGATTTAATGTACTTGTGCACATATCGCAAAACTTGTGGATACAGTTGGTGTCGAGCAAATCCGCGCATCCTTGCTGAACCACCGACTGGAGCCTGGGCACCTTCGCCAACAAGAGCCGCAACCACCTGGCGAGCGATTTCAAATTCAATTGCTTGAAGGTGGGTCTGAGAATAGTATTGCTGGCGGTTATGTTCAATAAAATCACCAATTCCACCACCGGAAGCCGTTCCTTCGGCATAACCTGCCGCAACCTTCACGAAAGTCGCTGTGGGTGTTGATTCTGGCTCGATAATCAGCTTTTCCATGCCATCAACATCCGCACGAATAAGTGGTTTATTCAA
>JBKJJL010000171.1:0-9026 GCA_046597875.1 Fimbriimonadaceae bacterium
TCCAGGCGATCGGCTTCGGCCGCGCAGCTGGTGTTCATTGTCTCTTGTTTCGTTTTTGCCTCGGAAATCGAACGGCGACGCTCCTCGATCTGCTGTTCCAAGCCCAGGATGTCTAGCTCCGCTTTGGATACAAACTCCCCCGCCTGCTTCTCAAAACTATCGTTATAGGCGGCAAGAGCGGCGAGCTTGCGTGAGGCGTCGGTGACGATCTGCTCGGTGGAGACTCCCATTGTTTTCGCCATCGCGCCCAGGGTCACTCGAATCGTTCCCCGCTTGCTCGCAAGAGGTAGATCGGGCGGCAAAGTTGCGAAAAGCTCAAGAATTTGCTCTGCGGTGAAAGGAACGACGGGCAACTTGGCGAGACTGTAGATTGCCCCGAAATTGACCGAGCCATCGGGCCTCAAGACCGGCTCTGCAGGAGTAGTTGGAGCGGCGAGCTGCGCGTCTACCTTGATCTCGTCCAGGTTCGGCCCGGGTTGGCTTTGCACGATTTGCTCGATCGTCTTGGGCGAAGCCTTGGCGGGCTGGTCCATCACTTTCCAAGGTTCCGTCGCGACTATTTGCCCTTCGGTAGGGGGCTGTTCTTCGAATTCAAAAAACAGACCGGCGGCTTTCTTTAAGGTGTTTCGAATCACTATTGTTCGTCCTCGGCGTCGTACAGTTTACGCGCCCCGGCTTCAAGCGGCATGACATCGAAGGGGGCAATGTCTTGCAAGGATGCCGTAAGGCTATCCGTTTGGAAGACAACGTCGTCGATATCGGCGAGCACTTGCTCCGGTGATCGAGCGCGGATTTCATCGTTGATCAGGCCAAACGTGTCCTCCATCAAGTGCAGTTGGTGCCCCACATTGATGAGGATTTCGCCAATCCGAAGCACATATTCGCCCCGCCGCTGAAGCACTTCCTTGCGCTTATCGAGCACCGCTTGATTGTGCAGATTCTCGTCCCTTTGCAACAATTCGTCTATCTCTACAACTTCATGCTTATACTTTTCGCTAATCACCGAGATGGTCTCTTTGATCCAGCTGTCTCGCTCGACGAGGTCGGTAATTTCGAATTCTATCCGCCGTCCTTTCTTCTTGTCGACAACGGGCGGCGGCGTCGGGATCTTGCGAACTTCCGAAAGCACCGAGCGAAGGTAGTTCTCAAACTCCACCTCTTTGCCCGCGAAGAGGAGGAATTTTTCCAGCAGATAGTCAAGTTTTCGAAGAACTTCGCGGAAGATCAGGCGGCCGTCATGGGTTTGGGCTCCAACTTGCTCGCGAACCGATTCAAGGCGAGAGAACCGAGACTGCATCTGACCCGAAAGGGCAGGAAAAATCTGGTCGCGGAGACGGCGCCGTCGATCCAGAACTTCCTGATCGTATTTTGCCGCCAATCGCTGCTCGTACCATTTCGAGTCCGGCACGAAGAGCAAATATGCCGCCTCGAGGACGATCGCCCCTAGCAACGGAAGCGGATTCAACAACGCAACGGACATGGCGGCGGCGCCAGCCAATCCGATGGTATTGAAGCTTTCGAGAAAGGCTTCCTTCAGTCTGCTAGGCCGCTTCATGCAAGTTCGATTGAATCTACCCCTTTTTGGGGAGAAGTGAGTTAATTCCTACTCAAAGCTTCGGATAAATCTCACGTATCTCTTGCATAAGCTGGACGAATGCAGGGTCGTTTGTGATGCCGTGCCGCCACGCGAGACCCAGCTCGACCAAGTTGTAGGTTCTCTGAATCTTCGCTCCCGGAATCGCCGCTCCCGCGGCATCGCGATCCCGACCAAGAATCCAAATCGTGTCGGCGACTTCGATCGCCGCGCTAATATCATGGGTGACAATAACGAAGGTCTTCAACTCGTCAGACGACGCGATGTTGGTGATCATCTCAATCACAACCTCCATCGCGTTCAGATCCAGCCCAGAGAAAGGCTCGTCCATCAGTAAATAGTGCTCGCTACACATAAACTGCTGGGCAATTGCGACTCGCTGTCTCATTCCGCCCGATAACAGCGCAGGATACTTATCGCCATGGTCAGCGAGGTCGAAATCGGCGAGCATTTTCTGTGCTTTTTCAGTTGCAGCCGCTTTATCAAGTCCCGCCTGCCGACCGGCGACGACCAAGTTGCTCAACACGGTTCGATGTCGGAACAGGAGGTAGTTCTGAGAGACAACTCCCACTTCCCCCCGCCGAACGGGTTTTCCCGGATCTCCAACTAGAACCTGCCCTTCGTCCGGTTCGTCAAGGCCCGCAAGGATTCGGAAGAGGCGTGTCTTCCCGATTCCGGAAGGGCCAAGCAGGGCGACGACCTGGCCCTGCTTCAATCCGGGCCGATGAAGGTTATGAATCTCCGCATTAACATCCTTCAGAATAAGCTTGCCGCCGAGAGTTAGCCCGACGTTCTCAACCTTCACAAGACGTTCCTTAACTTCGTAGTACGCGCTGGCGCTCATGAGTTCTGCCTCTCAAGGGTGAGGTCTGCATACGGGCAACACAGCCGCCGGATCACTCCGATCACGTAGTCCTGGAAGAGCGCAACGAGGAGTATCAAGATCTGGATCGCATAAATCGCGTCCATCCGGAAGTACTTCTGCGTGTTAAGCAACATGGCCCCTAGACCTCCCTCGGCGCGTGAGATACCTTCAACCATTGTTAACATCAGCCACCCGATCGCTGCGTTTTGGCGCATCGCTTCAAATGCCTGATCGGCCGTTCCGACGATGACCACTTCCCAAACCACCCGCCACTCGCTCATTCGCAAGGTTCGGGCGTGGTCGAAAGTCTCCTTCGGGATCGAGGTTACGACCGACGCCATGGACGTCACAAAAAACACGACCATTCCGAAAACCATTAGGTATAGCTTGAGCTCGTACCCCCCTGCGCCAATGAGGGTGAACACGAAGCTAAAACCAACAAGGCTTAGGTAGCGCATCTTCGATATTGCCATTGCGATTGGCCGAAAGAACGCCATGACCGTGAGATAGCTAAGCAACAACGATATGACCAGCGTGAGGAGGAGGGCGTGAAGGATGAGTTTGTAGCTCACCCAAAGCTCCTCTGCGAGGCCCTGACGCTTCCAAAGGTCTGCAAAGGCGGTCCAAACTTCGCCTGGCTTTGGAAGCACTTCGAAAGGAGAAGCGATCCAAAGCGTAAGGGCAGCCACGACCTGGATCAGGATGATCACGCGAAGCGTACTTCGCGAGACCGCCCGATTGGGCATAAACGCGGCAAGGATCGGATTCGGTCCTCGACGCTTGGTAACAACGGGTTCTGCTATCGCCATGAGTTAACTGCCGGCCCGGATCACGATCTCGACTCGGCGATTTCGCGCCTTGCCATCTGGAGTTGAGTTTGGAGCGACGGGGTTACTCTGCCCGTGAGCGAATACCTGCATGCGTCCCTGGGGGAAGTTCAACGGGAACTTCTTTTCGAGCCAGTTTTTGACGGCAAATGCGCGGGATTCGGACAAGGCGTGATTCGTGGCGGGACTACCAACATTGTCTGTATGGCCGTGGATTTCCACCGTCGTGTTACCCGCAATAACCAGTTGCCTGCGAAGTTTGTCCAACTGCGCACTTGCGAGAGGCGCAAAGTTCGCCGATCCGGTATTGAACGGAATGTTCATTTTGAGGGCGGAGACCTTCTTTGCCCCTGCCATCGGGGACGTTGGAACTTCCACTCTTTCCTTCGCCGCCGCCACTGTTCCGGCTCCCTGGTTTGCGGCCAACAAGTTCCTCATGTAGGATGTATCGACAACTTGATCAACTGGGTCGTAGCTCGGGAACATGACCGGATACTGCTGCTTCAGGATGTCGCCAAAAGCGATGTACGTCGCAGCGAAAAGGTTATCTCCACCACGGACTAGCCCGAACGTGACGAGGCCGTCGGTGAGGTCGTTCACCGAGGAGCCGCCAAGTTCGACCGTCAAGCCGGTTCGATCCCGTTCGCGAACGCCTTTAAAGTAGCGGGCCCAATAGTCGGCATCCGCATCCTTCTCGCCGAAGACATCGGCCACGATTTGGGCGCCTCTCTGGAACGCGGCGTCGCTCGTCTTGATCGCCCGTCCGCCCTCGAAGAATCCCGCCAGCATCGCTTCAACCGTCGAGCGATTGTCCCGCATCCAGCGATCGATTCCGATGATCGTGCAAGGCATTTGGTAGTTGTATTCTTTTGTCGAAACAATCGAAGCGAGGCCGCCCTTCTCCTGAGCGATCTGCACGTCGCCTGGGGTCCAGGTAACGACTGCCTGCACCGTGATTCGCTTGGTTTCGCCCGTGCGCTTGCCATTTCGGACAACCGGTCGCTCCTCACTGTAACCCGCAATGTACTTTTGGCAAGCGTCAAGGTAATCGTTTGCAGCCACCCAGTTTAGGGCGTCGGGATCCCACGTCTTCTCGTCGGGGTTGTTTTTCAGACCGTTATCGCCGAGCCATTTCATCGCGATATTCCAGTCGCCATCTCTCAAGTAGCCGGCGACGACTCCGCCTTTGGAAGCGCTCGGATTCGTGCGCCAGGCTTCCGGTCCCATAAACTTGTCTTCACCGCGCGAGTAACCAATAACTCCGACAACTTTCGCCCGATAGTCCGGTCCTAGTTTGCGCAAGGTTCCGTTCACCGCTGTCAAAAACGCGGGTGCGCCGTCACCCATAATCGCGACGTAATGGGCACCGTTGCTGGGTTGCTTGGTGCCATTTTTGAGCTGGCTCGCAAACGCCACGAGGGCCTCTTGCATTTTGCTGACGTCGTCCTGACGCGTGAACTTCAGAGAAACGCCTTTACCTGCGAGGATGCTGCCTTGCGTGGTCTCTCGCCCCCCGTTCGCGTACATTGCGCCCATTTGGGCATTCCAGGCCCAGTGAAGAAATCGAACTTGCGGCTTGTTGGAATTGGCCACGTTCCCGCCGGGGAGCGAGACCGATCCGTCATCCAGGCTACTATCCGAGTTCCCGGGACCAGTTGGTAGGTCGACCTTTGGAGGGACGACCGATGCGGTGGTTTCCTTGCCTGGCATGAGGCTCATGGGAGACCAGCCTTTCCACTTGAGGACGCCGAAAACGCCCCCGATCACGAGGAGGAGGATGACAATCTTGCCCGATGTCTTTAATTTCATTGCTCTCGCCTGTTCGTCCATGGTAAGGACGAGTTACTCTGGTGCTATCGTACCGGACGATTCACCATTGAGAGTTTACGCTGATTGGCCCCCCAGGTTGCAGGTCAGGCTAGCTATGGATGCGGCAAAGTTGGTGATCACCAGCGGTCGGACTCATGGAGCGGCACATGTCGTCGGGCATGGGGAAGCGTGTCTGATCGTGAACTTTCCCGCTAACCCTTCAAAACTCTGGTGATCTCGCCGATCATTAAGCGTGTCCGGCCACTAACAGGTTGGATAGACAGGCTTGATATGGCGATGAAGAACAGATCGAAGGGCGCGGACCGCGCTGTCTCCATCAGTGCTGCGAGTGCGATCACTGGGGTCGAAGTGCATACCCTTCGGTATTGGGAACGCGAGTTTTTCGAGTACCTGCATCCCCTTCGCACTGAGGGCGGCCAGCGCCGCTATCGGCCCGAGGATATCCAAGTTTTGTTCACGATCAAGCGCCTCCTTCGGGATGAAATGTTCAGCATCGCCGGTGCCCGCAAATATCTTCAACTGCAGTACGCCCGAGCCGCTTAAGCCATGATCGGAGCCGAACGCGTCCGCAACCTTGTCCGGGCTTCCCTGCATAAGGAAGCCGAAGCCTTGCTCACGCTCTTGCTCGCGGAAAACCCGGAGGACGCCGAGCTTTCCACGGAACTGGGACTCCTTTATTGCTACACGCAGCGCGAGTTCGAGGCCTTGGACCTCCTTAAAAAATCGGTAGGCAGTTCTCGCTCCCATGAGTTAAGTCAAACCCTTTCGGATTATTTTCATGGTCGGTCGCTTATGGCTTCAAAACTTGGAGTCGCCGATGCCAAAGGCCGAGATGCTCTCGCCGCATTAACCCTTGCTCCTCGTTCGAACGTCGGCATAAAGCTCAGCGCTTGTCTCATCGTGAAGGACGAAGAGAAGCAGCTCGATAGGTGCTTGGCGAGTATTACTCCCTTGTGCGACGAGATCGTCATCGTGGACACGGGCTCAACCGATCGCACGGTGGAAATCGCCGATAAGTACGGCGCGAAGATTGGGCACTTCGAGTGGTGCGATGACTTTGCCGCCGCGCGGAATGCGAGCCTCGAAATGGCGACCGGCGATTGGGTGCTTTGCATTGATGCCGACGAAGAACTAACCAAAGACTCCCATAACTCGATCCGCGAAGCGTTGATTCGCCATCACTTTGGCGGCTTCTACGTTCGCATCGTCAACTTGATGGCGGACGACGTTGAGGCGAACCAGTACGTTCACACGCCCGTCCGCCTGTTCCGTAACATTCCGGAGATCCGGTTCGCAGGTCGGATTCACGAGCAGGTGCTCCAAGACCTCGACAATCACGGATTCCTCGCAGCAACGCTGAGCAACGCTACCCTCCGCCACTACGGCTACCAACCCGCGGTGTTGGCGGAGAAGGACAAGCTCAATCGAACGATTACGATGCTGGAACGCGAAACCCGAGAACACCCTCGCGACGCGTTCCACTGGTTCAATCTTGCAAATGCCTACAGCCTCGGTCGGCGCTCTCACGAAGCCGAGATCACCGCTCGGACGTGCATCAACTTCATTCCCGATAAGGCTCGGTACGCACCCGTTGCCTACCAGATCTTGACCTCGGCTTTGATTGCCCAAGATCGAGCCGATGAGGCGCTGCAGGAATGCCAAGTGGCCGAAATGAAGGGCATTCTTACCGTTACCAACGAGTTTGATCGCGCCCATGCCTTGCTGAAACTCAATCGCCCCCAAGAAGCTTTGGATTCGATCACGAAGTGCCAAGCGATGGAATGGCCCAGCGATCTGACTGGAGATTTCGCGATCAAATCTTACAAAGGGGTTGTACTGAAATCTCAATGCCTGACGCGCTTGGGCCGCCACGAGGAAGGGCTTGAGCTTGCTGACGAGGCCCTGACCGTCGATCCAGGATTTGGAATCGCTCATTACGCAAGGGCCCTCGCGCTCGAAAAACTCAATCGCCCCATGGATGCCGGATTCGCGTACGTTGCGGCTTCCAAACAACCTGGCCTTGAAGCGTGCCGACGGTTGGCCGCCCGGATGTTTGCGCTTGCCGGAGATCCGGCCAAGGCCGCGATCTGGTTTGAAGCGCTTCTCAACGAAAACCCGCAAGACAGCGATGCCGCCTCCGGGTTCTTGAAATCCATCGAGCAACTCGGCGATGATGACCGCTTGGCCGTCGCCTATAGGCAGGTCGCGCAAAGTGGCTTGATTACCGCACCATTGCTCACGAACTGGGGGACAACCCTCGCTCGTTTGGGCAAGGCTGAAGATGCGCTCAAGGCATACGAAGCCGCCACCCAGGCCGACCCCACTTACCAAAATGCGTTCCTGAACGCAGGCGACCTCCTGTACTCGTGCGGTCACTATGCGCAGGCGGCGGGCCAGTATGAGGCCGCGCTCAGGCTAGATGCCTTAAATGCCCAGGCTTGGTTTGTGCTCGGCAACTGCTTCGAAAGGATGGCACACGATCACGACGCCCGACTCGCGTACCATCACGCGCTCTCAATTGATCCCTTCCACCGAGAAGCCAAGTCCAGTCTAAACCGCGTCGCTCAAGCCGCGTAGCGCTACGATTTCGACTTGATGATTTCGATGCCCTTTTGGAGCTGAGGATCGGACTTCGGGTCTCCAAAAATGATGTCCGCGTTGGGATCGATTGTGACCTTCACATCCGGCGCAAGGCCCCCGCTGATGTACGCCTGATCTTCATCCACCTTCCGCCCGATGTACCGGCCACTTGGCAAGTAGTACCGGTCGGTGGTGATCTTCAGACTGGGCCCATCAATGAGCGGAATGACTTGCTGAACGCTCGCCTTGCCGTAGCTATGGTCGCCCACCAGCGTCGCCTTACCATAGTCTTGCAAAACCCCCGCGAAGATCTCGGCTGCGCTTGCGGAATCTTCGTTCTGAAGGATGACGATGGGGTACGCCCAAGTGCGAACCATGCCCCCTTGAGTTCGAACGACTTCCTCGCCTCGTCGCCCCTTCATCTTCACGACAACTTTGTTCTCAACGAAGTGAGCGAGCATATCCTTGGCCGTCTCTAAGAGTCCGCCCGGATTGCCTCTCAAATCGATAATCAACCCCTTCGCGCCCGCGCTTTCGAGCTTGCTGACATTACGCATAAACTGCTCGTCGGTTGGTTCCGCAAAGGAGGCCACGCTGAGGTAACCAATGGAAGTTCCCTCAAGAATTTTTGACTCCACCGTGGGCGTGATAATCTGCCCGCGCTTGCAAGTGAGATCAACGGGTTTGTCCTGACCTGGGCGCATGACCGTGAGCTTGACGATCGTTCCGTTCTCGCCTCGAATCGTGGAGACGATATCGTCAATATTCTTGCCTAACGCCGACTTGCCGTCAACCGCGGTGATCGTATCACCAGGCTTCAATCCACCCCTTTGGGCAGGACCGTCATCAAACACAACGACAACTTTTGCACCGAGCGGATCGGGTGCTAATCGCGCGCCCACGCCGACGAAATGAGCTCTCGTCTCAAGGGCGAAATCCTTCGCTTCCTTGGGCTCGAGGAAAATCGTGTGCGGATCGCCGAGAGAAGCGACGAGTCCGCCAAGCGCGGCGTACTTCAGCTTCCTGCTGTCGACCGGCTTGATGTAATCCGATTGAATCTTCTTGAAGCTCTGTTGAAACTGGTCGACGATTGAAAGGTTTTTCCCCGCCGGAGTGACGCCGAGGAGAGTGGTTACTGCCCGCATTTTCGGCAGAGAACCGGTTTGGAGATCGCGCCAGGAGAAGCCGAGGCCAAACATCAGGAGCGTTGCGGCCGAAAATGCGATTGCTTTGGCGAAGCCCTTCATTTCGATGCCTCCGCCTTAAAGACGCCCTTCGCGAGCGTGAATCCGGTTCCGTTGGGGAGCTTCATGACTTCGATCGCCACGGC
>JBKJJL010000043.1:0-3213 GCA_046597875.1 Fimbriimonadaceae bacterium
TACCCCAACACCTTCCCCTCACACCTGCTTAATTTCGATGTCGACGCCGCTGGGGAGATCGAGTCTCATAAGAGCGTCAATCGTTTTGTTCGTCGGATCGAGGATGTCGATCAGGCGGTTGTGCGTACGCAGTTCGAAGTGCTCCATCGACTCTTTGTCGATATGCGGGCCGCGGATGACACAGAAGCGTCGGAGGTTGGTAGGTAGAGGAATCGGACCGCTGATGCGAGCTCCCGTGCGCTTGGCGCTATCGACGATTTTCTCGGCGGACTGATCAATCAGTCGGTGGTCATACGCGCGCAGGCGGATGCGAATTTTGATATTACTGGCCATGATAGGTTCCTGACACCGCGAGTTCCAAGCGTCCGCCAGCGGACACCCCAATCTCTCGGCGATGCAGTATTGTACCTCCCCCCGCCTCGCGAAGGAGACCGATCATGGCATTTCCATGACCCAGATGTTTCTAAAGCGCACCTTGTTCCCATGGTCCTGAAGACGAAGGGGGCGTTTGCCTGGTGCCTCTGCTCTCCCCGTGCCCGTTGGTTTTGGCAGGGCCACATTCCGGTGAATGAGGGTTCCGTTGTGATACACCGTCATACGCGCGTCGGCGACTTTTATCTCGCCTTCCCACTTCGGCGCGTGGAACTCGATGTCGTAGGTTTGCCACTCGCCCGCTTTGTAGGCCATTGCATAATCGGGAGCTTTAATCGTATAAATCCCGCCGCATTCGTAGTCGGCTGGGGCTCGCGGCGCTGAGTTGAGGATCTGGAGTTCGTAGCTCTGCATCAAGTACACGCCCGAGTTGCCATTTCCCTGACCTTCCTTCCCGTTGTCATCGGTCATGAACTCAACGTGCAAACGACAATCGCTCAGCGGCTCGCGGGTTAAGATGTTCCCTCCCCCAGTTTCGAGCGCGCCATCCACCCATTTCCACGGGCAAGGCTCGCCCTTTTTCGCTTCTGAAACCCAGTTCTTTTCGTCGCCCAGAGTCTTCAGTAGCCATTTCGCGCCCGCAGGAAGCTCAGGCTGCACGATCTCACGCATCTTGAAGTTGCGCCATCTCACCTCTAGGCCCGATTTCTCGTGGTTGTGAACCTGGAGTGCGATGAATCCCCACTTCGTCAAGTCATCACGCGCATCAACACAAGGGACGCCATTCACCCATGTACGGATCCGATCACCCTCCGCGAGGATCCGATACTTGTTCCATTGTCCGTTCTTAAACGCTTTGCGCGCGGGCTCATTCTTGGAGAGATCCGACAACCAACCCCGTCGGGCTTCGTCGTACAAACCACCGGACCACGCTCGCTCTGCGGGGTCAACCTCGATCTGATACCCGTGAACCCTTCCATCCTGGTAGCCGGGGACGCTCATAGACCGGATCTGGATTCCGGAGTTCAAAGTTGGATCGGTCTTAACTTCAAGTTCTAATTCGAAATCCCCGTACATGTTTTCGGTGCACAGGAAACTGTTGGGCGATCCAGCGACGGTTCGGCCAACGATCTCTCCATTCTCAACCGAGTACGTAGCCGTGCCGTTGAGCTGCTTCCATCCCTTGAGCGTATTGCCGTCGAACAGGGTCGGGCTACCGCTTGGGGCGGGCATCTGGGCTGCCAATGGGCTGTTCTTCGGAACACGATTGAGCGTGTACCAAGTCTCCGTGCTCCATAGTCCCTCACCCGCGGCGTTTTTCAAACCGACAAAGCGGAAGTGGTAGACGTAGCCCGGCTTCATCTCAGGCATCTGGAACCATGCCCTCGTGTTCCCGTTTGAAAGCACAACGCTCCGGGGCTCGAAGCGATTGACGTCGACCTTTGGCCCGCCATAAAGCTCTTTAGGGTCGTAGCGGAAGCTTGTAACCTCAACGTTGGCCAGCGTCAAGTCGGCAAACGGCTCGGTGAAATCGACTGCAAATCCGGTCGGCGTGGCGCGGACTTCCTTAATCTCGAACGCGGACTGACCCGTTGGAACGAGCCTTTGAAGGCCGAAGCGGTGCTCCTTGTGGTTCCAGTTGCCGTTGCTCCCGATCCCTCCGACATACAGACTCCCGTCAGGGCCATAAGCCAGGCGATTAACCCCTGCCTCCAGCCCTTGCGAAAAGCGGAAGGCCGCCCCCTGGTAGACCCCGTCGACCTTCTCAAGGTTGCAGCGCTGAATCCCGCCGTAAGTGACATCCCCAAAGAGCATTTGTCCCTTAAACGGACCATCCGGTATCAAAACGGGCTCGCTTGGGGAGTTCGAAATCTCGCCATGCGGGAGCCAGAGCGCAGGCGGGTCGGACTTTCGGGTGCCGCCAGGCGATTGCTGATGGCCGTAGAATCCGCCCTTTCTCACGTGCATCAGCTTCGAACTCGGCAGCCAAGAACCTTGATTGTCCGAAACAAACAGTTCGCCATCATTTCCTAGCCCCATGCCGTTTGGCGTTCTGACTCCACTTGCAAAAACCGACCACGTTCCGTTCTTCGGATTTAACTCAAGGATCGAACCTGGAATGTCGGGAATCGGATACGCCTGCTCCGAGCCTGGGTTGTAATAAGTCCATCCTCCTCGCAAAGGCACAGACGTCCCAAGGTAAAGCTTTCCGTCCTTCGGCACCAAGTTGAAGGTGAACTCGTGATAGTTATGGGAAGCGGGCCAACCTCCGCCGACGGCGTCGAAGGAATCCGCTTTCCCATCTTTGTCAGTGTCTCTCAAACGCGTGACTTCACCCTTTTGCGTGACCCAGAGGTCACCCTCAAAGAAACAAATGCCGAGAGGTTCGCCCAGGCCCTCGGCGAACGTGCTCAGCTTTACTTGATCCGGGGGACCATCCAAACCGCTCAAGACATGGACCGCACCGACCTGGTCCCACGTGCAGACCGCTAATCTTCCATCGGGCAGGAACGCCATTCCGCCGACCGCGGGAGCAAACCCAGGTGGGCGAATGGTTTCCAGTTTGTATCCGGGATGAACGCCTTCGAGGGGTCGTCCGTCGCCCGGCGTGCGAGGATCGGCTTCGTAGAACCATCGCTTGATCCCGGGATTTGTAACGAAGGTCTGACCCGGATCGGTGCGAAGGTTAGTGCTCGGGATGACTATGAAATCCGACGCGCCTGGCAGTTTCCACTCCAGTTTCAAACTAAAACTGCCCGTGTTCTCATAGAAAGGGATCTCAAGCGGCAGGTCTCCGGCCCTCAAGTCCACCGCCAGTTCGTCGACAAACGAGCCGCCTCT
>JBKJJL010000064.1:0-13311 GCA_046597875.1 Fimbriimonadaceae bacterium
CGGAATTCCGGTCATCGATCTGGCCGCCAAGTACAGCGAGGTCGGCGAGAAGATTCGGGAAACCTTTGCTCCTGCGATGGCCGAAGTCGGCATCGAGATTTTGAACTTCCTGATCGAGAACGTTTCCGTTCCACCCGAAGTGGAAGAGGCGATCGACAAGCGATCCAGCATCGGAGCAGTGGGCAATCTTGGCGCTTACACCCAGTTCCAAGCTGCCACCGCGATGGAGAAAGCAGCCGAGAACCCGGGTGGTTTAGGTGCTGCCGGAATCGGAATGGGTATGGCTTCGGCTATGACGCAGGCCACGATGAATCAGCAGCAGCAGGCTAACGCGCCCGCGCCGCCTCCCATGCCCGCCGCTCCGCAGTATCACGTCGCCGTAAACGGTGAGCAACAGGGGCCTTTTGGGATCGACATGCTGAAGCAAATGGTCGGCGAAACCCTTACGCCCGATTCGATGGTCTGGGGTGCCGGAATGGCGGGTTGGACGCGTGCAGGCGATGTGGACGCGCTAAAGCCAATCTTCGCGTCGGTGCCCCCGCCCTTGCCTCCGCAGTAGGAACGATCGATGGGATACGAGCACTCATTTGATGGCACCTGGGAAGAGCTAATCCGTAAGCCAGACCGGTTTGCGGGCAAGCACATCCATGTCGCGGTGGTTGACGACCAGGCCCAGGAGGAATTTCAAGTGGTTTGGGCACGGGCGATGGAGGTCGTCAAATCTTTTCGCGGCAGTTTTGGGCCTGTTGCTGTTGAAGCTTCAAGTACGGAGAATCTTTACGACTAGTGGAGATTCTTGTTGATACTTCCATTTGGGTTCAGTTCTTCGACGAGAATTCAGACCTGGGCGCAAGGACCCGTGAACGGATTGCGGAAGCACGCCTATCCGAAATCGATCTAACGGTTTCACCGCAGGTGATCCGGGAGTTTTGGGGGGTGGCCACTAGACCCAAGGAACTCGGCGGTGCCGGCCAGCGACCGAATTCGCTCGCTCCAACAGTTGAGGTGATCAAGGCTTTGGCGCCGCTCAGGCAATCCTCTCCCACTCAGTTCGAAACCTGGTTGCGGCTCGTGCAAACCTATGGCGTCTCTGGCAAACAAGTCCATGACGCAAACCACATCGCCTTCATGCTCAGCCACGGAATCACCGACGTACTCACCCTCGATCGCCGCGATTTCGACAGGTATGCGCCCGAAGGCGTTAAAATCCTCATCGTGGAGAACACCCCTTGAGCGAAGCCCTACGCTACCCCTGCGAAAACTGCGGAGCGCAGCTCACTTATGAGCCGGGCACGACCGTCCTCAAGTGCCCGTATTGCGCTCACGAAACGCCGATCGCGCCATCGGAGGCCACGGTCGACGAACTCGATCTCGCCGCCTTCATGGATCGAGCGGTGCTCAACACCGAACTCGAACACGACGCAGTCCTCCACTGCAACAACTGCGCGGCCGAGTTTACGATTCCTGCCAACCAAGAAACGCAGGCCTGCCCCTTCTGCGGCTCGAACGTCGTGGTTCCTACCAAAGCCGAACATCGGATCATTCCGAATGCCGTACTCCCCTTCGTTGTGCCGGACAAAGATGCGCGGGGGCACACCCAAAAGTGGCTCGCCAGCCGCTTCTGGGCTCCGAACGATCTGAAGGCGATGGCCCTAAAGGAGGGCCGCCTGAAAGGGATGTACATCCCGTACTGGACCTTCGACTGCCAAACCGAAACCGACTACACCGGCGCGCGTGGCGTGCATTACTATGAGACCGAAAGCTACACGGACAGCAACGGCAACCGCCAAACTCGCCAGGTTCGCAAGACTCATTGGTATCCGACCTCGGGCCATGTAAGCGTCGCGTTTGACGATGTGCTCGTTCTGGGATCGAAGGCGATACCCGAGAAGTACGCCCAGCGCTTGGTGAAATGGGAACTCGCCAGCTTGAATCCGTACGAGAACCGATTCTTGGTTGGGTTCCAAAGCATGCGCTACGATGTCGATCTCGCGAGCGGCTACGGCATCGCCCAACAGATGATGCAGCCCCAGATCGATCAGGCGATTCGGTACGACATCGGCGGCGACGAGCAGGCGATTCACTCGAAAAACACGGACTACATTGACCCGACGTTCAAGCTCATTCTGCTTCCTATTTGGGTCGGAGGCTACCGCTATCGCAGTAAATCGTTCCGGTTCCTGGTGAACGGCCAGACGGGCGAGATTCAGGGCGAAGCGCCGATCAGCTTCTGGAAGGTTCTCATCGCGGTGATCCTTGGTTTGATCGTCGTCGGGCTGCTGATCTTCCTGTTTAACAAGAAGGGCTGATGGACGAACTCCTGAAGCGACGGATCGCGTGGCTCGAAGACCACCAAGCACGGATGGTGCGCAAGACTGTCCTCTGGTTTACTGGAGTGCTGATCCTTATTGCCATCGCCCAGTCACTCGGGCCCCAACAGGTGCCCAGCCTGTTCGATCCCGAGGCCACTCCACTTACCCGACTGATCTTTGTGATTCGGGTGGGCACAGCATTTCTCGGCCTAATCGCATACTGTGGAATGCTTTTGCTCGAAGTGAGGATCATGATTGCCGTGTCTGTGGCGTGCCTGCAAACCATGTCGCGATTGCCAACTTCGCAGTTAATTGAACTTGCCGCTCAGATGCCGATGGTAGGAAGGCGCCGGTGTGTGAGATTGCTTTGGGCTCGAGGCGTTCTTCGCAAGGAACCGATGGCCTTGGCATTTCTTAAGGGAGACGAGATTTCCAATTTGCCAGATGGAAGGGGCATGGAGTGGAACGACCTATTCAGCGAGTCAGAAGCCGGCTCGCAAACTTCAACTGAAAGAGCAGGCATTTTTGCGGGCCTCCTCATGATTCTAGCGTTCCTGGCACCCCTCCTACTCGGGGCTTGGGAGTTTTGGAGGAGCATCCAGGTGTTGCAGGGCAATCAACCTTATGAGGCGTTGTCGCCCGTCTTTAAGAATCTCACTTTAGTGGGCATGTTCTTCTTCCTGGGAGTTGCGTCGATAATCGCCCTGTTTGATGCTTACAAAAGAGACAAGAAGCCCAAGCGAAAGATGACATTCGACGACCGACTGAATCAGTGGCTCAGCGGGGATTGGAGTGCTCGGATCGAACTGAGGAGGATGGCACGGTTCAAGCAAAATGACCCACAGGTCTTAGCAACCCGGGATCGCCTTGGGCTAGAAAAATCTAAAGATCCTGGCCTCCGAGAACTGTGGCCGCTTCTACGCAAGTCCGACTTCCGCCCTCCCTTGGAATCGCAAATCGCTAACCCGGCGTCTGAATGATTGACCTTGAAGCAAATCCTCTTCATCGACCAGTTCGCGCGGCTTGGCGGCGGGCAGAGGATTCTGCTCGACGTTGTCGAACACCTCGGGAAAACCCATGAGGTCAAGGTCGCGTTCCCCGAAGATGGGCCGGTGGCGGAGACCTTGCGGGCGCGAGATATTGAGGTCCTTCGCTACGCGATGCCGCAACTGACGGCGGGATCAAAACCCGTTTTCCAGCAACTCCAGTACCTGCTTCATGTCCGCAAAACCGCTCAAGAACTAGCTCTGATCGGAGCACACGCGGACCTCTTCTATGTAAACGGGCCGCGCGCCGCACTTCCTGCGGTGCTGGCCGCGAAGAAGCTTGGAAAGCCAGTCTTCATCGCCATCCATCTCATCCACTCGGGGCGGGAATTGAGCCTGTTGCGCTGGTGCATTCAACAAGAAACAGTCAAACAGGTTACGTTCTGCTCAGACGTCGCCGCCGAACCGTTCGCTGGTTTGGGTGAAAAGGGCCAGATCGTCTGGAACTGGGTGGCGAGCGAGTTTCTCGAAAAAGCTGCCCTGGAAAAACTACAACCCGACAAAGTTAGGATTGGGGTGCTCGGGCGAGTGTCGAAAAACAAGGGGCAACGCCTATTCCTTGAAGCCGCGTTGCCCCTCGCCGAACAAAATGACTCGGTTAGCCTCAGCATCGGGGGCGATTCGGATTTCGAAGATCCGTCCGAAATGCACTCGCTCCAGCAGTTGGCCCAGAACTCTTCGGCGTCAGACCGTGTAACGTTCGAGGGATCGATAGCAGACCCCGTGGCCTATTTGGACTCTCTTGATATCGTGGTGGTGCCCTCAATCGCGGATGAATCCTTTGGCCTCGTCGCGGCGGAGGCGATGGCGCGCGGCAAGCCCGTTGTCGCGACGCTGAGCGGCGGGCTCCAAAGCATCATCCTTGATAATGAAACGGGCTACCTCGTTCCCAAGGAGGTTGTTCCACTGAGGGAGGCCATCGCCAAGCTCCTCACACATCAGGGCAGGCGCATCGAAATGGGACAAAAAGGGCGTGTGTCCGTTGCCCAGCGGTTCTCCGCCGCCCGCCAGCTAGCCCTCATCGAAAACCTCGTGCGAACCGCGATTACGACTTGAACATCCGCATCGTTTCGGAGAATGAGCGATCGCTTGAGAAGACCTGGCGATAAACCGCGTCCAAGATCGTAAAGATTTCCAGCAATCCCGCCAAGCGGGTTCTCAACGCTTCTGCTTGTGCGCCTTCTGCATCGTCTGGAATGCGCTCCAGGCATTCGCGGATTGCGGTCACCGTTGGATCAACCTCGCGGCGCTTTCGTTCTCGAACAACCTTGCCAAACATCGTCCACGGATCGGTTTCGCAGGCATAGACGTCCTTGCGCTCCCCGGGCTTGCGAAACCTCTTGACGATCCCCCAATCCATGAGATCCCGAAGGCTCATGCTGGCGTTCCCGCGGCTAATCCGCAGTCGGTCCATGATTTCGTCCACCGTGATCGCAATGGGAGACGTAAAGAGGAGGGCGAGGATTTGAGCCATTGTCCGATTAATGCCCCAGCTCGAACTCATCCGGCCCCATTCGAGAATGAACTGATCCTGAGCATTCTCCAACTCCGCATTTTTCACGATTTCAGTTTTTTCTGACATCATGCAATTATGCGGCATCCGATCGGCTCGATGGAACTCGCGAAGTGCACGACACGGTACAAACAAACCGGAAATGCGTCACATTCACCTCATTGCCCTCCTGGCTCTGGGAACCCTTGCCGGTGCCCAGCTCAAGCCCCCAACTTCTCAAAGCGACGACGCCAAGAAATTTCATCCGAAACAGGTAGTTTGCACCTCGGTTTCGGTTCGTCTCGATGCCTACGAAAAGCGAAAGAAACTGGAATCGGATTCGATTTTTGGAAACCTAAAATGGCGAAGCGTCGGCCCCGAAGAACAGGGCGGGCGCGTGATCTGGTTCGGTACGCCCGAAAAGCAACCCCAAACCTACTATGTTGCCTTTGCCACGGGTGGTCTGTGGCGAAGCACCGACCGGGGCAACAACTGGACCCCAATTTTTGACAACGAGGCGGCCTATGCGATTGGCCATGTCGCCCTCAGCAAAGACGGGCAAACGATTTGGATCGGGACAGGCGAAAACAATTCCCAACGGACCAGCTATGACGGGATGGGCGTCTACAAATCGACCGACGCGGGCGCTACCTGGAAGTACACCGGCCTCGCGGAAACCCGGCGCATTGGCAAGGTTGTGATCGATCCTAAGAATGAGAACACGGTTTATGTTGGCGCAATCGGCGGCCTCTACAGCCAAAGCACGGATCGAGGCGTGTACAAAACGACCGACGGCGGCAAGTCTTGGCAGCATGTTCTGAAGCTGGACGAATACACCGGCGTCATTGATCTGGCCATCGATCCTCGCAACCCCGAGATCCTTTTCGCTGCGGCCTGGGATCGCGACCGAAGGTCGTGGAACTTCCGCGATGGAGGGCCGGGTACGGCGATCTACAAGAGCTCGAACGGCGGAAAGTCTTGGACGAAAATGGCGAATGGACTGCCCGCAAGTGGCAACTTGGGCCGCGTTGGTTTGGCCGTTGCCCCGTCGAAACCCAGTCGAATCTACGCGTACATTGATAATCAAGGCGGCGATCCGGATACGTTGTTCCGGGATGAGTTCGTCACCGATGGCACGCTAACCGCGAAGCGCTTCCGCATGATCAAAGACCCAAAGGTCTTCGCCGCGATCGACAAGAAGGTTCTCGAACGATTTGCCACAAGCTCCTTGCCGAAGGAAACGAAACTCGATGACCTTCTGAAGTCAGTCGAAGAAGGGAAGACCTCGCTCGATGACATCGGCAAACTCATGGAGCAGCGCAATCCAAAGGTCTGGGAGATGGAGGTCATGCACAGTGAAGTGTATCGATCCGACGACTCCGGCGCGTCTTGGAAAAAGGTTAACTTGGGCTACCTCGATACGGAGGGATATGGCTACTACTGCGGTCGCGTGATTGTCAGTCCGCACGATCCGGACGACGTGACCATCAGCAGCATGCTCCAGTGGCGCTCGCGAGATGGCGGCAAGACCTGGAAAACGGCAACCGGTCGAGGAGTCCACGTTGATTACCATTGGTACTGGTACGACCCCACCGATGCCAAACACCAGATGGTGGGCAACGACGGCGGAATCTACGTCTCTGGAGACGACGGCGGCACCTGGCGACACATAAACAGCATGCCGGTTGGCCAGTTCACCACGATCGGAGTGGATACGAAATCCCCTTACAATATCATCGGCGGAATGCAAGATAACGGGACTTCGCGTGGACCGAGTAACTATCGCCCAGGAAGAGATCAACTTCATCGATGGCAAGGCATCGGCGGCGGCGACGGAAGCGCAGTGGCAGTTGACCCGCGAGACGATGGCGACCTCGTTTATGGGTCTTCCCAGTTCGGTTCGTTCTATGCCCGGAACACGAAGACAAACGAATCGAGGAGCATCAGACCACGGAACGAAACCCCGACGGTTCCGTTACGCTTCAACTGGATAAGCCCCATCATCATCTCACCTCATCATCCAGATATCATCTATATTGGCTCACAAAAGTTACACAGATCATTAAACCAGGGGCGTACGTGGGAAACGCTGAGCCCAGATCTCACCAAAAATCGAGAGAACGGAGACGTGCCTTTTTCGACGATCAAAGAGATCGCCGAGAGTCCATTCAAATTTGGGATCATTTACATCGGATGTGACGACGGAAACATGCGGATGACCATGGATCATGGGACGAACTGGCAAAATATCGATACCCCCGCCCCGGACAAGTGGGTGACGCGGATTGTCGCGAGCAAGCATGATCGGTCGACGGTGTTTGTGTCTCAGAACGGGTATCGGGAGGACGATTCGACCCCCTATTTGTGGAAGAGCACCGATTTCGGAAAGAGCTGGAAATCGATCGCGGGGAATCTGCCGGCCGAGGCGATCAATGTCGTTCGAGAGGATCCCGACAAGAAAGACTGGCTGTACGTGGGCACCGATATGGGTGTCTACGTTTCGCTCGACGGTGGCACAAACTGGGTACCCCTGCAGGGCGGAATTCCGCGGACTCCCGTGCACGATTTGGTGATCCAGCCGAAGGAGCGCGAAATTGTCATTGCTTCCCACGCACGCAGTGTCTGGATCTTCAAGCTCGCAGATTTCGACAAAGTCCTTGAACGGAAGGATAAGGACTTGTTTGTCTGGCCGATCAGCGACACGACTCGGACGAGTTGGGAAATGCGCCGGAAGCCGGATTGGGATACATCCGAACCGACTTCGCCCGAGCTTGCCGGCGAAGCATTCACTAAGGAGGCGGGGAAGGCGACGGTGAAGATATTGGATAAGGCGGGCAAGGTCGTCCTATCCAAGGATTTTGATTGGATCAAAGGCTATAACACCTTCTCGATCCCGCTCGAAACAGGAAAGGGAAAGCCCAGATTCTCGACCGATGTGAAGGGTAGGAAGGTCGAAACCGGCGCCGACGCGGTCAAGGACCCCTACGCTGCCGAGCGATTCCAGTACCTACCCGCGGGCGAATACAAGGTGGAAGTGACGATCGCGGGTCGGACAACGAGTGTGAACTGGAAGCTCGTTTCTTAGCTTTTCGCTAAAGATTTCCGCAGCCTCTTGCCAGAGATCATCAGCCGCTCTCCGTAGGTTTTCTGCAACTCGGAGAGCAGTTCTGGAACCGATTCCGGCGACTCCTTTCTGGCGGCGCGGACCTTTTTGATGTCCATCAGAAGGTGCTTGATTTCACCCGGCTTCGGTTCGCCCAGCATTCGCCAGACCGTGAACCAGTCGGCCTGATTTTGGGTTCCGATTCGGGAAACCATGCTCACCGCGTCGCCGATCGCGTCGCCAGTCAGCTCTTCGTGCCCCATGAGCGCCTCAATAGAATACAAGTAGCGCTGGCTCATCGCAGGCGTAATCGGGAGCCTTCCGAACTCGCCATCATGGACGAGCACTTCCGTTTTGATCGGTGTAATCCGCGCTATCCAAAACGTGCCCTTTTCTCCCGGTTGAAATCGTTCCGGTTCTCTCGTATGCAGTTCGACAATCCAACCGTTCGGTACGTCGTTGCTCCGAGCGTCAAACCGATTGCCGCCCCTCGACTTCACGATCGTGCAGTTAATCTCTTGTCCGAGTCGTAGCGGTTCCACGTATTCATTGTGACGCCTTCCGCAAGCCGTTTCATGAATATTTGAGCAATCGGTCACGGCAGGGCAGAGATATTCGTATGGTTTTACTAGATGAATGCAATTCTCCTTGCTTTGGCTCTTAATCCTGCTCACGGGAACACCATGTATGATTTCACTTTGAAAGATATTGACGGCAAGGAAACGCCTTTGAAGATGTTCGAGGGCAAGGTCGCGCTCATCGTCAACGTGGCCAGTCGTTGTGGAAACACGCCCCAATACGAAGGGCTGCAAAAGCTGTACACGAAATACAAAGATCAGGGATTCACAGTGATCGGAGTTCCTGCGAATGAGTTTAAGGGCCAGGAGCCGGGCACGAGCGCGGAGATTAAGGCCTTCTGCAGCGACAAATACGGGGTGACCTTTCCCATGTTCGAGAAGCTCGTTGTCAAGGGCGAAGGAATCCATCCGCTCTATCAATGGTTGCTCGAAACGGGACCTCGCAAAGACGATATTGAGTGGAACTTCGCGAAGTTCTTAGTGGGGAAAGATGGCAAAGTCATCGCCCGGTTTGTCCCCAAGGAAGATCCGAACGGTGAAGCGATTGCATCAGCGATTGAGAAAGCGCTGAGCTAAACACAGGGCCAAGTGGTCTTCTCGATCACGCCGTCTCGGCAAACCCAGAGCGGGAATTCGTCTGCGTTGCACGCCGCACCGATGTCACCATCTTTGCGTATTGCTAGGACGACGCACATCATTTCGATGGAACCAGGCAAACGGCGATTCATCCAACGGATCGTCTCTTCGCAAGCTTCCCTCGCCGAGAGACCACGTTCCATCGCGGACACCGTGCGATGGGAAGCGGCCGCTTTCCAGAGTTCCTCGCCCCAGCCCGTCGCGCCTGCGCAGCCGATTTCGTCGTCGGCGTAGATTCCCGCTCCCACGATCGGAGAATCTCCGACCCGACCCGGCAGCTTCCACGCAAGGCCACTTGTGGCCGAAGCAGCGACCATGTGGCCCGGTTCTTCCCAACCGAGCACGGTGACCGTATCATGCGAATCAGGCGCCAACTCCCGAACCGCATGTACATACTCGTTATCGCCACTCGCGGGGTCTATTCGCCATTCCTCATAGCGGCGGACGTTCTCCGCCGTCATCAGATTTCGCGGCTGGAAGCCATTGTCAATCGCAAATCGGCGTGCGGCTTCACCCGCCAGCATCACGTGGGGCGTGTGTTCCATCACCTTCCGAGCCACCGAAATAACCGGAACGATGCCACGTACAGAACAGACGGCACCCGCCGACATGTCGGCGCCATCCATCATTGAAGCATCGAGTTCGAGTTCGCCGTCCGAGTTCGGTAAGGCACCGAGCCCGATTGCGACCAAGGACGGATCCAGTTCAGCCGCGGCGAGACCTCGTTCCAGGGTTGTCTTTAGATCTGCACCGCCATAACGCGCCGCCCAAGCCGCCTCAATCGCGACTTTGCCCGGCTCGTTCCAAGTCGCAAGGAGCAGCGTTTTCATCGCAAGGGAACAGGGGCACCCGGCATGATGACATCCGCGACCGCGAACGATCGCCGAATATCCTGGAGGCAAACCTTGGCGCGGTGACCGACGTAGTTTGCTCCGTCCAGGAGTTCAACGTAATATCCCGCATCGGTCCACCCGACGATCTTGGTGAGATTTTCAAAGGCCGACCTGCGCACGTTGACTTCCAGCACCTGAGCGCGTCGGTATCCCATGAAATCCTTGTCGAACTGCTCAATCGTGCCCGACCGAATGTCGTACTCCTCGTACTCCATGTCAAAGTTGGCGCGAATGTAGATTCCGCGGCGCATTTCGTGCTCAAGGTCCTCGAAGTTCTCGCCATCGGCCCCGATGAGCGCTTCCACAGCGGCAGGATGACACTCGATAAGGAATGCATTTCCCGGCTCATGGACCTTTCGCCACAGGTCGCGTTCGATCCATAGGCTGACGGTTTCCTTGGAGGGGATCCGGCCTTGGCCCTCGCACATCGGGCAGATATCCGAAATCGCCTGCGTCACCGATTCACCGGTTCGTTTTCGAGTGATCTCAATGAGGCCCAAACTCGAGACTCTTCCTACGCGGGTTCGGGCCCTGTCCCGCTCAAGGCACTTTGTAAAGTGGTCCAGCAGCCTCTTGCGATCCGACGCATCTTCCATGTCGATGAAATCGATCACGATAATGCCGCCCATATCGCGGAGTCGCAGCTGACGGCAAACCTCTTCGCACGATTCAAGATTGGTGCGGAGAATCGTATCGTTCAGCGACGTACTGCCCACCGATCTGCCCGTGTTGATATCGATGGAAGTGAGCGCTTCCATTTCGTCAACGACAAGGTAACCGCCCGACTTCATTTGAACTTTGTGCTGAAGTAGCCGATCAAGGTCTTGCTCGATGCCAAAATTATCAAAAATCGGCTGGTCGCGATCATAAAGTTCGATCTTGTCTCGGAGCTCGGGCGAGACAATCGAAGCGGCGAGATGAACCTTTTCGTACTCGTCCGGATCGTCGATGACCATCCGATTCATGTCCTCGCCAAACATGTCGCGGACCGTCCGGTAGAGCAAGGTTTGGTCGCGGTGGGCGATTGCGGGCGCGCGCTGTTTCTTCGCGGCGATCATGACTTGAGCCCAAAGTTGTTGCAAGAAGACGACGTCCGCCTTCAGTTCAGCGTCAGTTCGCCCTTCACATTCCGTTCTCAGAATGAGGCCGAAGCCTTCGGGGACGATCTTGTCGCCCACGCGTCGAAGCCGGTCTCGTTCGGTTCGGCTTTCCACCTTACGGCTCACGCCGACGTGGTTTGCCTCAGGCATGAGGACGACGTACCTTCCGGGCAGGGCGATTCGAGTAGTTACGCGAGCTCCCTTGGTACCGCGGGGACCTTTGGTCACCTGCACCATAAGCTCTTGGCCGGGGCGAATGAGTTCCTTGATCTTCCGTCGTCGGAGCTCGCTTCGCTTGATGGAAGCGGGGCTGTTGTCGTTCATGTCCTCGGGGAGGATGTCGGCGACGTACAGAAAAGCATTGCGCTCAAGTCCGATATCGACAAACGCCGCATCCATTCCAGGAAGCACGTTTTGCACGATGCCTTTGAAGATGGAGCCGACGACGCGCTCTTCGCGCTCGACGCGATACTCCATGAGCTCGCCGTCTTCGAGCATGGCGATTCGGGTTTCTCGATTAGAAACGTTGACGATAATTTCGACGCGATTGGGTCCGGAGTTTTTGGAGAGCGAAGAGGTGACCGGAGGCTTGCGCCGGGTTCGAATGCGTGCCATATGGGGTTTTAAAACTGAGGTCGCAACAGGTTGCAACGTAGCTCCATTGTACCCGTGGAAGGGGGGCGATGCTGCCTTTCAAACAATCCGCACCCAGATTAGCGACGGTGGATTTCCACCCTCTGCCACTTATCGTCTGCACCTACGAAGTTCATCGCGGCTTCCCAAGGCAAATCCGCTTCGCTGAACACTTGCTCGGCTTTCGTCGGATGGCCGGTTAGCGCTCGGTATTCGTCCGTAAACGTCTCCAAGAGAATCGTGCCGTTGGGCGAAAGCCTTTCGATGGCCACTCTTAGCAGGCTCGGAGAGTAACACCGAAGCATGAGAATGAGCCCGAACTGGCGATTCGGAGCCGAATGACCATCGGCAACCAACCACTCAATACGGCTCTCAGGCGAGTACCGCGATTGCAGGTCCTTCGCCCGATCAATGGCGTCGGGCAGATGATCGAGCGCGCAGACGTCCCATCCTTGGGAGGCGAGAAAAACTGCATCTCGTCCGGTTCCGCAGCCGATGTCCAGCGCCCGGCCCGGAACCGGCTCTTCAACTGGTGTTTCAAGCCAGGCGTTGGGCCGCCAGAGCCGCCATAGCGGAAGCTCGGGTGTCTCGGGACCAATCCGCGGTTCGTCCGCCAAACTCGCTTTCCGACCGCCAGCAATGAGCCAGGCCACGGTGTCCGCTCCCCGCTCGCCCACCACGTAAACCTCCTCGGATGCGGAAGGTAACTCGTGCAATCGCAGGGCAAGCTCGGGAACAGCGACCCCTTCGTGCCAATGTCCCTCACCCGCGACCAAAAACCGTCCGAGAGGTGGAAGCGCCATGCCCCATAGCTTACTCGCGATAAACTACACCCATGACGTCGAACGAGCTAACTGCTTCATGTATTGATAAAATGGAAAAGCTGGATGAGCGAGTTCGATCTGCTTTCAACCGCATGGACGAGGGCAAAATGAACTCGCCGATTCCCCCGTCTGACTGGTCGCCCCTCCAAATCCTAGATCATATGATGCGCACGAATGGTCCGTACGTAACTGCCCTTCCCGCGGTGGTTCAAGCTGCACCCGAGGGTGGCGCCACCGACGTCAGGCACACGTGGTTCGGTGGATTCCTAATCAAAGTCGCCGGTCCGAAAGGCAACGCGCCTGCTCCGAAGCAGGTCGTTCCTGCTGCCGGACCCTTGCCTAGTACAACGATGGACGCCTACCTTGAGCAGTCCTCAACTTTGCGGCAGTTGATGGAGCTAGGCCAGGGGAAGGACCTGAACCGAGCGCGCTTGAGCAATCCCTTTGTGAAAATCTTTCGGATGAGTGTCGCGGACGTGTTCGAGATCGTAGCTCAACACACCGAACGGCACGTGGGCCAGATCGAGGCGAGCCTGGGGCGCAGCTCCGCCACGGGGTAACCTCTCCATATGCCCGAGGAGCTTCCTGGCGACGACGATTTACACTTGCCTCCGGCATTTTTCCCCACCGATGGGGACGATGAGGCCCCTCCGATTTCGCTCGGAGAGCCGATTGAAGTTCAAATTGAGGGAGT
>JBKJJL010000092.1:0-9421 GCA_046597875.1 Fimbriimonadaceae bacterium
TTTTCATAGAGTGTTCATAGAACTCGGTGGAGAGGCCTTCTCGCATGTTCTTTCGGGATGAGAGTCGCTCCTACTCAAGGTGAAGCGGGGGTGGCATGGTGCCGCAGCGTCCTACAAGTAACAGAGGCACGGGCCAAGAATGAAACTCCCGACCTTAGTTGATCCATGAGGGGATTTTTCGAGCGGCCCGGCATCCATCACTTTGAAGCTGGGCCGCCATTCTGGTATCCTGTTGACGAATTCCAGACACGGCCAAATGCTTCGGGCATTGAAGCGTGCTCCTTGGGGGGTTGTAGCACAAATCATGAGCATATTGGATAGCTTTTTGCGTCGCCTAAGCGGCGCGGCCTTACTGCGAGGTCTCTTGATGACCTTGTTCGTAGGCCTTCTGGGCATGGCTCCAACGATGGCACTCGCAAGCGAAGCCGACGTTGTACTTAACTTTAACGGACCTAATGACAAGATGTTGTTGGGCATCTCACTCGGCCTTGGCGTGGTCGCGCTCTTCTTCGGATTTTTGATCCGGGCGCAGACGCTTAAGTTCTCGCCGGGCAACGAGAAGATGCAGGAAGTCGGCGGCGCGATTCACGAAGGCGCAATCGCCTACCTGAAACGCCAGGTCATGACGATGATCTGGTTCGTAGCGTTGGTCTTCGGCCTCCTCATCGTTCTTTACCAGGGCGAGTACGGGATGAAAATCGCCGTTATGATGGGCGTAAGTTTCGTCGCCGGTGTCGCGGCCTCCTATATTGCCGGCTATGTCGGCATGGACATGGCCGTTCGCGGAAACATGCGGACCGCGCACGCCGCGCTCAGCAGCTACGCGAGCGCTCTCCGAATCGCTTTTAGGTCCGGTTCCGTCGCAGGTCTTATCACGGTTGGTATGGGCCTCCTCGGCGCGACGCTGATCATGATCATCGACCCCGCGAATGCGATGAAGATGCTGATCGGATTCGGATTCGGCGGCTCCCTTGCGGCTTTGTTCATGCGCGTTGGTGGCGGCATTTTCACAAAGGCCGCCGACGTCGGCGCAGACCTCGTCGGTAAGGTTGAAGCAGGTATTCCGGAAGACGATCCCCGCAACCCGGCAACCATCGCTGATAACGTTGGCGACAACGTCGGCGACTGCGCCGGAATGGCGGCAGACGTTTTTGAATCATACGAGGTAACCCTCGTCGCTGCGATCGTCCTGGGTGCGGCAACGGCCTCGCTGTTCGATCAATCCACCTGGATGAAGCTCATCATGTTCGCCTTGATGGCGCGTGGTGCGGGAATCATCGCTTCGATCATCGGCATCTTCATGGTGAAGGGAAGCGACAACATCGATTCGGATCCGCTCCTCGCGATTCGAAAGGGCTTCTGGATTTCCGCTGGAATCGCCGCCGTGTTGACGCTCGGCCTCGCCTGGTGGATGATGGGTGGCCAGAGCAACCCAATCCGAACCGCTTCGATCATGTCCGATCTGGAGATCGCGAAATCGAAGGTTGAATCGATCCAGGCAATCCGCAACAAGGTTGCGATTGAGAAGGGCAAGGAAAACTGGGAAATCGGCGTTAAGGACGTCAAAGCCCATAGCGACGTCAAGGCTCTTAACTTACCAGACGATAATCTCGATAACTTGATCGGCGCTGCCCTTCAGGCACCGCCTGACCAGCTCGAACGGATCAAGCCCCTGCGCGGCTACACGTCCGTAGGGCTGAACGACGCGAAACTAGCCAAGCTGACCGTTCAGAAGTCCTCAATGACGGGCGGTGATCCGGAGTTCATGTCCGTCGCGGAAGCCTTCAAGGACGTGACCGTCTTCCGGGTGAAGCAGCCTGGACAGGCCATGCCTGGCCAGCCGGCTCCGAAGGACAAGATCTCGTACGTCATCACCGACGATCCCGTCAAGTTCAAAACCGAGGCGTCGAACCTCAAGCAGGAAATCCAAGACCCGAAGGAAGGCACCAAGCCTCAGCTCTTCGTAGATGGTCAAGGAAATCTGGCTTTTGCAATCGACGCGCCTCAAGAAGATATCTTGCTCAACCTGCAAAAGCAGATGGCCGCGGATCAAATCTTCAACATTGATTCTGCCAAGCTGAAGGAAGCACGAACCGCTTCCAAGGCGAAGTACGACGAGTTCACGAAGGTCAGCGGGGAAGCCCAAAAGCTGAAGGGCCCTGAAGCAGAAGCGAAGAACGCTGAAGCTCAGAAACTGATGGAGGAAGCGCGCAATATCGCTCAGCCCATTCCGGTCACGATGACGGTCGGCGCGCTCGTACAGCAGGAGGTTCCGTGGTGGACATTCTTCGCCTGTATCCTCTTCGGCATCATCATGGCGTTCTTTATTGAACTGCTCACGGACTATTACGTAAGCACGCACAAGAAGCCGGTTCAGGAAGTGGCAGGCGTTTCAAACGCTGGCCCCGCTCCGATGATCATTCAAGGTTTTGCCTTGGGTGCGGAATCGAGCGTGTTCTCGGTTCTTGCGATCGTGGTCGCCTTGCTCTTCCCGCTGATCATCTTCAGCCCGGCGGTTTACGGAAGCCCAATCTTGAGCTTCTACGGAATCGCCCTGGTTGGACTTGGCTTGCTTACGACGACGGGATTCATCCTCGCGATGGACACGTTCGGCCCGATCTCGGACAACGCCCAGGGCGTGTTCGAAATGTCGGGTGCGGCTCACGACAGCCCCGAGGGCGCAAAGGCCGTTCAACGGCTGGATGCCGCCGGTAACACGACCAAGGCTCTCACGAAGGGCTTTGCGATTGCTACCGCCGTCGTCGCCGCAGTCGCGCTGTTCCACTCGTTCGTTGAAGAATCGATGCTGACGGAAATCGGCATGAGACTCGACGTGCCCGAGATCTTCCTCGGTCTCCTTATTGGGGCGGCTGCGCCGTACTTATTCGCCGCTTCGACGATCAACGCGGTTGGCCGAGCGGCCTTCCAACTGATCAACGAAGTTCGAAGCCAGTTCCGAAACGATCCGGGCATCATGGCCGGAACGAGCAAACCGAACTACGCGAACTGCGTTGCCATTGTCACGGCAGCAGCGCAAAAGGAACTCATCGGCCCGGCAATTCTCGCGATTGCTCTGCCGATGGCGGTTGCCTTCGGGTTCTCCATCGGAAAGGCGCCGGTTTCGATCGGCGGCGCGATGTATAACCTGAACGGCGCGCAGGCGCTCGGCGGCTTCCTCGCCGGCGCGATCCTCAGCGGTCAGCTCCTCGCCGTGCTCCTCGCCAACGCGGGCGGCATCTGGGACAACGCCAAAAAGGTCATCGAAGATGGCCTGTATGGCGGTAAGGGAAGCGAAGCCCACAAGGCAGGCATCGTCTGCGACACGGTCGGCGATCCGTTCAAGGACACCGCTGGCCCAGCAATGAACCCGCTGATCAAGGTTATGAACTTGGTCGCGGTCCTGCTCGCTCCGGTGGTCATTCAGCCGCGATCAGACGCGATGTCGATCCTCATCACCGTCATCTGTGTGGCCGCCCTCGCGTTCTCGATCATGTGGTCGAAGCGAGGCTCCATGAGTTCGGCGATGGCCGAAGCCGCTGCTGAAGCAAAAGCAAGGGAGGCGGCGGCCATCACCGAAGGTGAGAAGACCCCCGCTCCGAAGCGGATCACGGTCGACGACGACGAGAGCTAGGAGCTCCTGTCCGAGAAAAAGTGCCCCCATCTTCGGAAGGGGGCACTTTTTGTATGTCCGAAGGCCCCGGTCCCGGGCAATTTAAACCCGAAACGGCGTAGAATTAGAGCGATGAAGCAGCGCGGAGCAGTGATCTCCGGGGTTCTTGGTGCAGTGGCGCTGGTCGGGCTCGTTGGAGTGTTCGTTCTCAACGCTAGCCCATATGTCACGATCGCAGAAGCAAAGACCGCGAAAGGCGACAATTTGCACGTGTCGGGCGATCTCGTTAAGGAGTCGCTTCGACAAAATCTCGCACGAAGGGAAGCCACCTTCGTCATCGAAGATCAGGGCCAATCACTCGAGGTCGTCTATCACGGCAAGCCTCAGCCGAACATCACGACGGCAACGAAGGTGGTCGTCATCGGCAAAATGGAAAACAATCGGTTCCAAGCCGACGATATGCTGCTGAAGTGCCCCTCCAAGTACGAAAGCGAAAAGGGAGCCAGTGGAACACGGCCCGATTGACCTGCCGTTAGCCCCTCAATGGTCCCTAATTGTCGGCAACTTGGGCCGTGGGCTGGTGTGGGCCGGAGTCTCGTTTTTCATTCTCGCCGTAGTTGCGTACATTTTCGACAAGAAAGGCCGGGTGGGCTCTTGGATGCTCTGCCTGGGGTGCGCGTCAATCTTCGGCGCGTTTGGGAGCCTCGCTGCACTTTTCATCAAGGATCAGTTCCAGTTTCAGTACGTGTACGCGCACAGCGAGAAGCAGAATGCACTACAGTACAAAGTCGCGGCCATCTGGTCGGGGCAGGAAGGGAGCTTCCTCCTTTGGGCGACGTGTTCTGCCGTTTTTATCCTTTTGACCCTGCGTGGTACCGGGCCCTATCGCCGAGGATTTGGGGCAACCGCTGCGGTGTTTCTAGGCTCTATTTGCAGCATTTTAGCTTACGAAACGCCGTTCAAAACCCAAATCTTTGAGGGCAAGATCTACCAAATTCCGGACGGCGTGGGCCTCGCACCCACCCTGAACAACTATTGGGTCGTTATCCATCCCCCCACGATTTTCTTAGGATTCGGCTCGCTCATCGTCCTTTTTGCGTATGCGGTTTCGGCCCTGGGGAGGCGCGACTACGACGATTGGGTCAGCCGCGTGCGTCCTTGGGCGTTGGTCTCGATGTCCCTCCTCGGGCTGGGCCTATGCATGGGTGGGTTTTGGGCCTATGAGACGCTGGGCTGGGGTGGTTTTTGGATGTGGGATCCGGTCGAGAATGTCAGCTTTGTGCCTTGGGTCCTCGTAGTCGTTCTCGTTCACGGATTGATCGTTCAAGGCGCCCGAGGGAAGTGGCAGCTTTCCAACTTGCTCTTCGCAGGTTTACCTTTCCTGGCCTTCACCTACGGCACATTCTTGACCCGAGCCGGATTCTTGGACAAGGTCAGTGTCCACTCGTTTGCCCAGATGAACGCGAGCGCTCACAAAGTTCTTCTCTGGTTCCTCATCGCGACGGTAGTCGGATTCGCGGGTCTCTGGCTGAGGCGGCTCGTCCAAGACGGGCGCGTATTGAGCGCTAGGGAAGACGGCCTTCGACGGGATGTCTTCTACCGAATCGGCAATACGTTCCTGTGCCTCCTCGGCCTCGCGACCGCGATTGGAATGAGTGTGCCGCTGATCCAGTTCATGATGGGTCGGCCTCCGAAGGTTGTTGAGGAGCAACTGTATCATCAGGTGCTCGTCTGGTTCTTCGTGCCGATCCTGCTGCTCATGGCGATCGCACCGTTTGTCCCGTGGAGGCCCACCACCCTCCGCGAGATCGGAACCCGGGTCGTCAATGCCCTATCCGTTTCCTTGTTTGTCATCGGCATTGCCCTGCTTGTCGGGGCTCGGCAGGACATCGGATTTCAGATGAATCCTGGAAGCAAGATCGACTTTCCGTTCGGTAAACAGGTGCCGTTGGGGCCATGGATGCTCTTCTTGGGCTGGCTGTGCGTGTTCACGATCGTTGCCAACGTGTTTCGTCTTATCGACACTTTAAGAAAAGCGCCGATGGGAATCGGGCCCTTTGTCGCCCACATGGGCGTCGCCATTGCGATGGCGGGATTGATCGTCTCCCGCGGGTTCGAGCGCAAGCAGCAATACGCCCTTCAGCCAGGATTGCCTGCTTTGGGTCTTGATCAAGGCGGACCCGCGCCCATCCTTGATCTGGCGGTCGCGAGTCTTGACGCCTCGAAGTTCTTCGATCGGGACAACAAGGTGTCGGTGAAGGTCAGCGGAGATGGCCCTACTTTCGTCGCCACGCCCGGACTGTACTACAACGTCGATCAAAGCGGAGAACCGAAACCGGTGACATGGCCCCACATTCAGCGTTGGCTGAGCCACGATTTGTATCTCGTTCTCTATCCGCTCCAGCCCGAGACGGGCTCGGAACTGAACCTCAAACCCGGGCAAAGTGGTGACATTTCGGGCATGGTATGGTCGCGCCAGGCGCCTCGGGGATACAAGGTGCTGTACAAGGAAATGAAGCGTGAGGGCGAGGCTGGAATGGCGGGTACAAAGTTTGGGGCAGTCCTGGAAGTGACTGGGGCGGAGGGTACCAAGACCGTTGTTCCGAAGCTTATCGTCGGTCGGGGTGGCGCACCTGAGAAGGAAGCGGTTGAGATTGATTCCGAGTTTTCGCTCAAGATTCAGTCCATGAACGCGGCAGACAAATCCGTGAAGCTGTCCTTGGATTACAACATTCCCGTTTTTCCCGTCGAGCTCTACTATAAACCACTCACGATTTTGGTTTGGGGTGGAGTCGGCATCTTGACGCTCGGCGGTCTCATCTCAGCTTGGGACAGACGTCGGCGCGTTCGAGCCACCAAGCAAAACGAACCGACAATATCGGAGGAGACAGCAGACAAAGAAGATGCGCTTATCGCAGTACCTTAAAGCGAAAATCCACCACGCGAGGGTGACTTACGCGAATCCAAACTATGTGGGTTCTATCGAGATTTGTCGCGAACTCATGGAAAAGGTTGGACTACAAGATGGCGAACTCGTCCACGTTTGGGCGGTAGATCACACCTCTCGGATTCAAACGTACGCTTTCGCTGGCCCGACGGGAGCGATCGGCTTAAACGGAGGCGCAGCCCACTTCTTTCAAGCTGGAGACCGGGTGATCATCGCCGCATTCGATCTTGCGGATGAGCCAATCCTGCCCAAGATGGTCCTGCTGAATGAGGATAACCAAGTTATTCGGGACATGACGCCATTCTCAGTCGTTGGTTAAGACAGCATGGATTTACAAAAGCTCCTCGAAGATCACGGCGCAATCTTGAAGGGGCACTTCCTCTTGACGAGCGGACGTCACAGCGACGTCTACGTTGAGAAGTTTCGCCTGTTAGAGCAGCCCGAGATCCTCAGTCAATGCGCTGGGCTCATCGCCAAAGCGTTTGAGAATGAAAGAATCGAGGTCGTAGCGGGTCCGACCACTGGCGGCATAATCGTCGCATTCGAGGTGGCTCGCCAGCTTGGGGTTCAGGCTCTCTACGTTGAAAGTGAGGGAGGTGAAAAAAAGCTGAGGCGGGGTGGTCATGTCGAGGCAGGGACCCGAGTGCTCGTGGTAGACGACGTGCTAACGACAGGTACATCCGTAAAGGAAGTCGTGACCTTGTTGACCGGTAAGGGTGCTGATGTAGTTGGGGTCGGGGTGCTGATCGACCGCTCCCAAGAGAATCTGGATTTCGGCTGTCGCCTGTTCGGAACCCACCGCGTAGAGGCTGAAAGTTACGAAGAGGGTAATGTGCCACCTTGGCTGCGAGAAATTCCGATCATAAAGCCGGGGACGCGCGTCTCCGATAATAGGAACATTCACGCGTGAGAATGACCGCACTTTGGAGCCCAGGCATCCGATCGCTTCCCGACAAGTCGGGATTGCGGGGTCTCGTGCTGTCCCACATGATCGGATTTGCGATCGCGATTCAGTTCCTCCTCGACCGTGCGGTCACGATGTCGATCCCGTACAACCGGCTCATTGACCTTCCGATTCGCTTGATCTTGGTGTGGCTCGTCATTGACCGCGTAGGTCGTCAAGGGCGTATGAAGTTGACGTCGTGGGACGTCATTTATATCACTTTCATCGCTGTGCAGGGCATGATCGCGATTTACGCAGACCTTTATATGTGGCGCGATTCGGGTTTTGTCAATTATATTGATGTCTCCCTCAGCGTCCTGCAGCCTTTCTTTTATTTTCTGGCGGTGCGTGAAGGGCTCAATCGGAAGGGATTTAAGCCCGAGATTCTCCTCTTTTGGATCGTTGGCATCGTCGGATTTGCTTGCATTTTAGCCCTCCTTCAGGCCCTGGACTTGGGTGGTGCGCGTAGTGTCATTGACGATTTCTATCGGCAACGCGTCGCTGAGGCTTCTATGGAAGGGGCGTCCATGCCCTGGCAGGCGCGCGGTGTTGCGCCCCACGCTAACTCGATGGCGATGATGATCATGGCGGGATTTGTGAGCCTCGTCGCCCTCATTGCGTATCGACGGTTAGGCTGGTTCGAGCTCTTGAGCGGCGGATTACTGATCATCACCTTGTTTGCTACTTACTCCCGAACCGGCATCGTAACGTTCGTGTGCTTGGCGGTTGGTTACGTCATGGTGCTCGCGGTCATGAAGAAGTACGGCGCGAGTCTCGCAGTTGGCACGGGCCTCATCGCAATGCTCGTCTTGTTCGTGGGTACGGTCGAAGCCTTTAAGATTGAGCGGTATCAGGTGTTCTCTAAGGGTTTGAGTGTCGTCAAGAACGATCCTTCTCGTGGAATGTGGGGATGGTATCAAAGGCAAAAGGTTGTCGCGGCCTCGATCCGCCTGATGGAAAAGCACCCAATCACTGGCGTTGCGGCGGCTACTTCAAACCTTAACCGGCAGCGGGTTATCGCGAAAAACGCTTACACGATAGAAGGCCTGCTCCTGAACACCTATGCGTTCGCCTACGTTTCGTACGGCGTCAACGGCATCTTCTTTGTCCTCGGGATACTTGGGACTGCTTTTTACCAGTTTAGGTATTTAAGGACTAAACGGGTGTTTGCGGTCGCCGCTATTTTCGCGGGAATTACCTTGGCAGTCAGCGGCATGTCTGAAACGACCATCTTTAGCTATGTCATGATGATTCCGCTGAATTGCGTCATGGCCCTCGCACTGACGAATCTACCCAAGCAAGAGAACCAACGCCCGAGTCTGCTCGCCGGCTTGTCCGCCAAGCTAGTACGCACGGCCTAGCGCGCAAGCTAACGACCAGTCTAGTGAGATATCCTAAACACATGCCCTCGACCCTGTTCGAGAAAGTGTGGGACGCCCACGTTGTCGCTCCGCTTCCCAGCGGAGGTAGCCTGCTCTACGTTGATCGTCACTTGATCCACGAAGTCACTTCGCCCCAAGCGTTCGACGGCCTGCGTGAAGCCGGTCGAGGAATACGACGTCCAGGTTTGACGTTTGCGACCGTAGATCACAACGTTCCTACCGACGGTCGCCCCGTAGATGAATCAACCCTGAGTGGGAAGCAACTCGCCGCCCTCGCCGCCAACTGCGCCGAGTTCGGTGTGCCCCTTTATGGCTACATGCATGCGAATCAGGGCATCGTTCACGTGATTGGGCCCCAACTGGGTTTGACCCTGCCAGGGCTGACGATTGTTTGCGGTGACAGCCACACGAGCACCCACGGCGCCTTTGGAGCCCTCGCTTTCGGGATTGGAACGTCTGAGGTCGAGCACGTTTTGGCAACTCAGACCCTTCGGGCGCCATCAAAGCCGAAAACGCTGGGTGTCCAGGTTTCGGGAACC
>JBKJJL010000093.1:0-6455 GCA_046597875.1 Fimbriimonadaceae bacterium
AGTTTGCCTTCGAGCGAAAGCTCGTTTAAGTTCACACGTCGATAATATTTGAAGGCGTGCTTGAGGTACCGGCACACTTCCACCGACCGGGCAAAGGCGCCGCTGATCGCGATGACGGTGCGATCGTCCAGGGCGAAGACCTTCTCGGCATGATCGAACATGATGAGATTTCCCGCAGTGGCGCGACGGTCGGCGAGGGTGAGGACGCCCTCGTTGTAGCGAATCGACAGCACGGTCGTACCGTGGGTTTCATCGCGGGCGAGACCGAGTCGATTGGGATCGAATCCGACGAGGTCGGCGAAGGATTTTGAGGCGGTTGCAATCATTGGCCAGACCGCTGGCGATACTTTTTCGCCTGGTCCGGGTCAACTTTTTTGAGTCGCTTGAGGAGTTCGTTGCCTCCCTCGGGCTTGCGCACATCGGGCACGCCAGGGCCGGAATCGTCCCCGCGTTTGGGCTCGGGCTCGCGAGTGAGCGGGCGCGTGAGGCGATCGTCGGCGTGGGTAATCATGATGTTTCTAGGCTCCGAATAAAGCTTACTACGTCGGGCGTGGCCTGAACGTGTGCGTAGTCGTTTTCCGCAAGGAGTTCGACGGTTTTGATCTGGCCGTCGAGGTCAAACGTGAGAGTCCGCCAGTTCGCGCGGACAAGCTCCGGATAGCCGATCGCAAGCCCGCGGACGCGAGCGCGGCTAGCTTGTGGATTGGCGATTGGGCGGATTCCATCCGCAATCTCACCCATCTCTACTAACGCAAAGTACAAGCCTTCGTCGTGGTCAATGTTGTGATATTCAAGGTCGTAGGAGCGGAGTTCCTGGGATCTCCAGTTGAGGTTTTCCGAGTTCATGATTTGTTCGAGCATGGCTCGCTTGGCCAGCCAATCGATATGAGGAGCGGCCTTGGACGGGTTGGTTGACAGTGTGTTTAAGAGTTCTCGGCACTCCTTAACGTGATTAACGAGTTCGTGGTTGTCAACTCTCGGCTCGCTAAAGCTTCGCCCTCCCTTGGCTTCAAACGCGGCGAGGTAGGATTCGATGACTTCGTAGGCGGTGGTCCAAGAACCGCCACCCAGAGGGATTTCGAAGCGGTAGGTCTGGTCCTTGCTGATGGTTTCGAACGCGCGGACGGGATCGGCGAAGTTCCAGCACGGGGCCTCGCCGATCTCTTCTAGCATCAGGGCGAGGCGGATTAGGCCCACTTTTCGGCGCGTGCAGGCGGGCATCATATTCGCGTCGCCAGCGATGACGTGGAGGCGAATCCACCGGGAATGATCGGCGTGGGGTTCGTCCCGCGTGTTGAAAATGGGCCGCCGAAACAAAGTATCAACACTCGCCTTCTCGCTGAAAAAGTCGGCACGCTGGCTGATTTGATAATCGCAAGCTTGCCCATGCTCGCAACCAACTTTGCCCGCTCCGCAGAGAATTTGTCGCGCGATGAGCATGGGAGTTACGGCCCGAAAGAGCCTCTCAAAGCCAAGTTCGCGGGGAACCAGATAACTCTCATGCGTTCCGTACGACGCTCCATGGAAGTCGGTGTTGTTTTTGTACACCTTGGTGGGACGGCCACTCGCTTCACCGTATCGCTGGGCGGCCTGAAGGAGGACTTCTTCACCCTTCTGGTCGGCAGCGGCTAGTTCATCAAGGGTCAAGCATTCGGGTGTCGCATATTCGGGATGGCCGTGATCGTTGTAGAACCGCGCGCCATTGGCGAGGATGCGATCGGCGCGGACTTCTTCCGGTGATCCGTAGCTTTTACCGCCATCGTATTCGGCGTCCTCGGGGTCTACGGTTAAATTTTTGACGTCGAATCCGCGCAGGTCGGCTCGTGGGGATTCGTGCCGATAATCCCAGAGGCCGGAACGCCCGATACCGGAACCCGCGACAAAGGCTCGGGCATCTTCGATCTGATCGGCGGCGCCGCGGCCCTCAATGTAGAGTCCGTATTCAGTTTCAAGGCCGATAGGGCGATGCATACTATTTGTGAGAACCCCATAGGTCTTATAGGACTAATACGACCTACTCGCCCTGACCATAACGATTTTGATAACGGTCGTACCACTTCTCGGCCTCTTCAGGAGGAATGGGGATCGGCTGCCCGATTTGCATCGCCAGCCAAACCGTTTTGGCGACGTCCTCCGTCATAACCGCCGCCTTTAGGGCGGCCCGAGGCGAGTTGCCCCATGCGAAGACGCCGTGATTGCCCATGAGAATGGCAGGAGCACGGTTTCGGAACCGAAGGATCGCTTCACCGATATGCTCGGCCTCGTTGTCGGTGTAAGGCACACAGGGAATCTCCGCTCCAAATTCGTCGGCAATCGCGGTTAGCACGAGGGGGATGGCTTTTCCAACCGCCGCAAATGCAGTCGCATAGTTGCTGTGGGTGTGAATAACACTCCGTATGCCCTCGAGGTGGCGATACAGGAACAGGTGATGAGGAAGGTCCACGCTGGGTCTGCTGCCCGAAGTGATGACTTGACCATCGCTGACCCTCACCGCGACGAGATTCTCGGGGGTGATGGCTTCGTAATCCATTCCTGATGGCTTGATGACGAGCATGTCGTCTTCGGGCGAATAACCGCTCGCGTTGCCGGAATGCATCGTGACAAGGCCGGTCCGCGGAAGGGCACGGTTGGCTTCGCAAACCTCTCCTCGGAGAGTGGAAAGGTCAGCCATTGGCGGCCTCTCGCATCTGAATGAGGTCCTTCATGACATGGTGGAGCGTAGAGGGATTTTCGGTACCAAAGGCGTCATGTAGCTGACCATAGAGGCAGTACAGATCCGAATAGACCTTGACGGCATCGGGATTTGGAGTGTAGACGATATCCTTCAACCCCCCGATTTTGGCTTGGGCTTCCTCAGCGCTTTTGTAAGCACCTCCAACGACGGCACCAAAAATCGCGGATCCGAGCGCGCAAGTCTGGAAAGATTTGGCAGTCCGCACCGGGCGATTGAAGACGTCGGCGTAAATCTGCATGGTCAGGGGGCTCTTGTCGGCGATGCCTCCGCAGGCGACGACTTGCTCGACACGGACGCCGTATTCCTCCATGCGATCGATGATTTTTAGCGAGCCAAAGGCAGTCGCTTCAATGAGCGCTCGATAGACTTCCGCAGGAGTCGTGTGGAGGGTTTGGCCAAGAATAAGGCCGGTTAGGAGAGGATCAACGAGGACGGTGCGATTGCCGTTGTTCCAATCCAGGGCGAGGAGTCCACTTTGGCCGGGCTTCAGTTTCAGGGCGTCTTCGGTGAGTTCTTCATGTGACTTTCCGGTGAGGCGTGAGCACCAGTTGAAGATGTCGCCGACTGCGGATTGGCCCGCTTCTAGGCCGTAGTAACCGGGGAGAATCGAGCCTTTCACAATGCCGCACATGCCTGGAATGTCCGCAAGGGGATCGTCGAGCGGGTGCACCATGCAGTCGCACGTGCTGGTGCCCATGATTTTAACGAGCACGCCTTTTTTCGCTCCAGAAGCGACCGCTCCGAAGTGAGCGTCGAAGGCCCCAACCGCGACGGGGGTTCCTTCCTTCAGACCGGATTTCTCGGCAAACTCCTTAGTTAGATGGCCAGCGATTTGGTCGCTGGTTTGAGCTTGGCGATAAGGACGATCACGCAACTCGGCAAGGCGAGGATCGAGGGTGGCGAGAAATTCGCGAGAGGGCAAGCCGCCCCATTCGTCGGCGTACATCGCCTTGTGTCCCGCGGCGCAAATACTGCGCGCCATCTTTTCGGGCGCTTGATTGCCGGTTATGGTTGCGGGTATCCAGTCGGCGATTTCTGCCCAGCTATGGGCGGCGGCGAAGACATCGGGGGACGTGCGAGCGCAGTGGAGGATTTTTGACCAGTACCATTCGGACGAATAGGTCCCCCCGCACTTGGCGAGATAAGGTTGATTTTGCTCGCGTGCCTTTTCCGTAATTTCTGCGGCCTCGGCGTAGCTGGTGTGGTCCTTCCAAAGCCAAACGAGTGCCGCCGGATCGTTCGGGAATCTCGATGCAAGGGCAGTTCCGCGCGCGTCGATCGGCATCGGGCTCGAGCCCGTGGTATCGACTCCTAGCCCAATAACGTCCGCAGGATCAATCCCGATCAGGACTTCCTGAACGGTTGCGACGAAGCCTTCGATGTAGTCGGCGGGATTCTGGCGGGCAAGATTCGGGTCTTTCGGATCAAGAATGACCCCCGCCTCTCCAGAAGGATAGTTGAAGACCGACGTCGCCAGTTCCTCCCCGGAGTGAACGTCCACAAGAAGGGCGCGCACGCTGTTCGTGCCGAAATCGAGGCCAATCGAATACTTCGCCATGACGGTCTAGTATCCCTTGTTAGGGGACTTTCGCATTGGGCCCCTGGGTTTGCTTAGTGTCCAAGCTGACCCGCGTTGATCGAACATCTTTGATTTGGCGTTGCTAGTGCCAAACTCGGGTGTTGTTCACGTCTTGTTTGTAGGACAGTAAGTGGCAAAGCGAAAGTGGATTTGGGTTGGCTCGATAGCTCTTTTGATCCTCGTCGGCGGGACAAAGTATCGTTCCTACTTACATGAAGGCGAACTCGACGAGCAGTTGCGCCTCGCTTGGGAGGAGGGCATTCCTACGAATGCCGATCAGTTTGCCTCTCTCATCCGCAAGGGCGATCCGAGTCAGAACGCGGGCCCTTACTACACGAAACTGGTTGGCAAACTCCCCTGGCCCAGTTGGCCGTGGCTAGAGTTAGAAGAACTTATGGCGACTCCCAATTCTCGCACGATTGCAAATGCTAAGGCACAGTTGCAGGCGCGAGCTGCGGATTTCGCCTTGGTAGAGGCAGCTGTGAAGCTCCCTGACTGTTGGATCGACGTCGACTGGAAGCAGGCTGCGGCGTTAGTAATTTCCGAAGGAGCGGTGATAAGGAGCCTTGGTGGGTGTTTGGCACTAAGGGCTGCAGTAGCGGCCACCGAAGGTAAATCGAAGGCGGCCATACAGGACATCGAGCGTATCTTTAAGCTTGCTGAACATGCAAGAGTACTGCCTCAATTTTGGGGTCAGAACGCCTCCGAAGCTATCTATAGGATGGGCTTATCTCAGCTCGCCCACTGGTCATATTCCAACCCTGAGTTTCTGCCTGCCCTTACGAAGGCGGTATCTCATTATCCTGCGTTCAACTTCAAAAGGGAACGCGCTGGGGCTCTGTTTTACGAACTTTCCGCTGCCGAACTGAGCATGACGCCAGAGGGGCGCAGGCTCTTGGGTGCGAATCCCGGTGACTTCAGACTTGAGGACTACGTCTACCCTGTGGTCCTTAGTCAAACGGGAGCCAAGATCGCGATGATCAGGGCCGAGCGGAAGCTGTGGGCAACTCGGCACCTTCCTTGGTCCCAAAGAGAAGCTGTGCTGAGAGACGTCGAAGAGTTAGTGGAGCGGGCGAGCTTGGCGTTTCCGATCTTGGGCCACCAACTTGAAGTGCTGGGTGACGATGGCTATCCCGAATCGCGGCCGGAAAACTGGGAATCGAGACGCTTGCAGTACTTAGCCCTAACTCGGGCTTTGGCCGCGGGCAAACCCTCTAAAGCAATAAAGACGAGTGACCTGCTCAGCCCATTTGATGGGGAGCCTTTGACCTATGCTTTCGACGGCAAGCAAATTGTAATCGGAGTGAGTCGTGTACCGCGAACTCCTCTGGAGCTAAAGGTGCCCAGCTTACAGGTTCTCGCAAAAAGAGCAGAACTGTTGAAACACAAACAGCACAGCAATGCCGAATGACTTACTTCCCGCGAACGGCTCGGGCTACGGTTTCCAAATCGTCGGTCGGGCGATCTCCGATCAGCAAATAACTGTGCGGACCTTCTGTCCAGGCAAGGCCGTTCGTTCCGTTCAGTTGGCACGCGCTGAAGCCGCCGTCGCCGCGCTGGCTGTCTTCGATTCCTTGCGTATTGTGGAGGGCAAAAAGAGCCATCGGGCCAATCGTATCCGCCATGTTCAGCCGAACGACCTTATGGCCGTTCATGAATCCCGTCGCGGCGCTGACGACCTTGACGGTTTGAAGCGTGTCGCCCATGGGGCCGCTCATGATGTCTTCGAACCAACGCTTTCTGGCTTCTGGAGCCTGAGAGGTTGGCAAAGCGAGCGGGCTAAATGAAGCCGAAGCGCGGGCGACATCGCCCGTGCGAACGCCGGTCGAACCGCCTCGATTGATCGATCCGCCGACTACGATTGCGAGCAAGAATGCTCCGCAGAGTCCCCAGGCGTACTTGCCGACAAAATGCTCAACTCCGCGGGTGCTGCGCACCTCCTGCAAGCGACCTTGGCATTTTTGCCATGTCTCTTCGCACGTAATGGGCTGGCATTTCTCTTGGAGCGTGTCCTTTAAGCTGCATACCGATTCGTACTCAGCGCGGGAGCGCTCACAGCACTTCAGTCGTTCTTCGGCGGCCGATTTGGCTTCGCCTTCAAGTTGGCCGTCGGCCAGGGCATGCAAGTCGAGATACTCGCTC
>JBKJJL010000112.1:0-11608 GCA_046597875.1 Fimbriimonadaceae bacterium
GATGTCTTCCGAAAGTGGGGATTAAAGGCCGAAGTTATCGGCTATGTTCGGGAAAGTGGTGAAACCGTCGTCACGCGGCATGGTGAAACCGCCGCCCATCTCAACGCAAAACTCCTAACCGACTACTGCCCAACGTACACGCCTGAGTTCATCGAGCCCGACTATTTCAAGAAGGCGCGAGCGTTCGATGTAAGCTCAATCCCAGATTTTGGACCTCCCTCTGTCTCTTCCCACGAAGAAATGGATGGGGTTCAGGCTTTGCTGGGCTGTTATGGTGAGGCTCTCCTAAAACTCCTCGCAACCCCGAACATCGCTTCCAAAGAATGGGTCTATCGCCAGTACGACCAGTCCGTCCAAACCCAAACCGCCCTACTACCTGGCCACGGCGACGCCGCCGTAATCGCTCCGAGGGGAACCAAGAAAGGACTCGCTCTGAAGATCGACGGCAATGGACGGCACGTCTACTTCGACCCCTTCACCGGTGGTCAGCTCGCCGTCTGCGAGGCCGCGCGAAATGTCGCCTGCACCGGCGCGCGCCCGGTGGCGGTTACCGATGGCCTCAACTATGGAAACCCGCAAAAGCCGCACGTGTACTGGCAGTTCAAGGAATCCGTGCGCGGCATCGCCGAAGCGTGCGAGATCATGCAGACCCCGGTGATTAGCGGGAACGTCAGCTTTTACAACGAGAGCGACCTTGGCGAAGTCCTTCCAACGCCGCTCATCGGAATGCTGGGCGTCATCGAAAACGCCGAAGACCGGATCGGCATGGCCCCTCCCCGAGTTTGTGCATTGGCCCTCATTTCCACACCGATCACGCCAAAGCAAGAAGGAATCGGCGCGAGTGAGTACCTTGCAACGATTCACGGCATCGAAGACGGTTGCCCCGAAGCCCCCGATGTGCAGGCCGAAAGACGCCTTTGCGACTTTCTCGCCGACGGAGCCACCGCCAAAACAGTTTTTGCGGCCCACGACTGCAGCGACGGAGGCTTGGCCGTCGCTCTTGCGGAAATGTGCATCGCCGGGTCGATCGGAATAACCTGCCATCTGCCCCAGCAAGGTCTCACGAGAACGGATGCGAAGCTCTTCGGCGAACTACCAGGTCGCGTAATTGTTGCCTTCGATCCCGAGCAGGAAGGTATCCTTCAGAGAGACGCTCAGCAAAAGGGACTTCAGTTCACGATGCTTGGATCCACAAACGGGGTATCAGACGTCTTAAAGATCGGCGACATTCTCTCTGTTCCTGTGCGACAGTTGAAGAACGCCTTCGAGGGAGCGATTCCGGCCTTAATGGGAGATACAAACTTCCTGGCATGAATCTTCCCCTTAATCAGTTGGAGTAGTTATGAAACGGCTGTTAGCGCTTGCCCTATGTCTCGTGTTCGTCACCTCGGTGTTTGCCCAAAATTCGCCTGATCGCGAGGCCCAGCAAAAGGTCGTGTCGGCGGCTGAGATGTACAAAGCTGGGAATTCCGATGGTGCCATGCTCGCCTTCGAAGAAATCCTCAAGACCTACACGGACAACGTCGACGCCCAAGCATGGCTTGGATTCTTGTATCTCAAGGCCGACCGACCGCAAGACGCCGTCCCCCTGCTAGAGAAAGCCCTCATTGCTAGGCCGAGCAGCATCGATGTCCTCAACAATCTTGGCAACGCACGCCAGAAGCTCGGTGAGGATGAAAAGGCCCTCGTTAGCTACCAGCGCATCACCGAGATTGACCCCAAAATGTTCGAGGGTTGGTATAACCTCGGAAACATTCACCTTCGCCTCAGCCAGCTTGATCAAGCCCTTACCTCTTACACAAAGGCGCTTGAGCTCAGACCCGCAGATCCGTTTATCTACAACAACATCGGAGTCGTCTATGAGCGCAAACTGAAGCTTGACGTCGCTGCTACAAGTTTCGTGAAGGCGTCGGACCTGCGAAAGGATAACGTTGTGTTCGCGAAGAACGGAGGGATCACGTTGGCTCGGGCGAGGCAGTTCGCGAACGCGATTCCTTACTTGGAGCGAGCCATAGCTCTCGATCCGGTCGACAGTAGCATCGCCCTCAGCCTGGCCGATGCCTACACGCAGACTGGTCGGCTCGATGATGCTCGCGGGATTTACGAGAAGTATCAGGCTTCGATGACCGAAGATTCGACCTTTTGGTACAACCTCGGCGTCTTACGAGACCGTCGGAAGGACCTCCCGGGTGCAGAGCAGGCCTACAAAAAGGCACTCGATCTCAAGCCGACGGATCCGGACGCTCTGAACAACTATGGCCTCGTACTCTTCAAACAAAAACGCTATGAAGAAGCCCAGAACGCCTTCGAAAAGCTCGTCGGACTCGTGCCGAGCAGTCAAGACGCGAAGCTGAACCTCGCCGCCTCTGCCGCTAAAAACGCCGAATACGAAACGGCAATCAAGCTATGGCGCGAGCACTTGCGAACAGACAGCAGTCGCACCGACCTTCGGGTTAGCTTGGCGAACGCACTCTGGGTCACCGGCGATCTCGACGGAGCCGCGGGCCAGTTCAAGCTCATTCTCGCCGCCAACAAGAATCAGGCCGACGCCTTGAATGGTATGGGCCTGTACGTTCTGAAGGACAGCAAGCTCCCCGAAGCAGAAAGCTACTTCCGCCGAGCGATCGCGGCGAACGCCAACTTCGGCCAGGCCTACAATAATCTGGGTGTGGTTCTGGAGCGCAGGAACAAACGTGCGGAGGCGATCAAGGCATGGCAGACCGGCATCAAGGTCGATCCCAACAGTAAGGAAATTCGCGAAAACTTGGCCCGAGTCAAGGGCTAAGGCTTTGTGGGTGTTAAGGTGCTAAGGTGTTAAGGTGTTGACGTGTTGATACTCAATACCCAATACTTTAATACCTTAATATCTTAATACCTTAACACCCTTCATGCCCTAACACCCTATCACCCAGGAAAACGCCTGAACCGTCCGCCCGGATAACATAGAGCCCGCGTGCGGATTCATGTCTTTGTCAACCCTCAGCGAGAGGATGCGGTTCAGGCTGCGCTTAAGGCGATTGCTTTTGTGCGATCGCACGGTCATGCCGTCGCGACCGAGCACGATGTAGCTGACGTGCTGGGGTGTCCGGGGATGGATAAATCCACCGTCGGAGACGCCGAACTCATCATCACCTTCGGCGGAGACGGCACCCTGATCCGAGCCGCCGATCTCGCCTCCGGGTTTGGAACTCCTATCCTTGGCGTCTATTTTGGGCGCTTTGGTTTCGTCACCCAATGCCAACCTGAAGAAGTGGGCGCCTGCTTGAGCGAGTTTTTCGACGCAACCGCCCGATTCGAAGAGCGCATGATGCTGCAGGTCGAACTTCTCCGCGCGGGGCAACCTGTCGCGACCCTGCACGCGCTCAACGAAATCGCCCTGCAGCGCGCGGTCGACGCTCGGATGATGGCTTTCGCCGTCGAAGTCGACGGCCACTTCCTGACCAGCTATCCCGCGGATGGCATCATACTCTGCACCCCCACCGGGTCGACCGCCTACAACCTTTCTGTTGGCGGGCCGATCATCCATCCCCGGCTCCAGGCCATCACGCTCACCGCGGTGGCTCCCCACACGCTGAGCGCTCGCCCCCTCGTCTTGCAGCCCGAAAGTGAGGTCGTACTGACCCTACAAACGGTGGGCGACGCGATCCTCAGTGCGGACAGCCACACACGGCTTCATCTTCTCAGCGGCGACGCGGTGCGTGTCACGCGTTCCCCGCGGGTCACCCGCCTCATGAGCGTGGACAAAGACGACTTTCTCTATAAACTGGGCGAACGATTGCTGTGGAGTAAGAGTATCCTCGGAAACCGACCATGAGCGATTCTCTTCTTCAGATCTCCGATGTTCGCGTGGAATTTGGCTCCCCAGGCGGTGTCGTGCGCGCAGTAGATGGCGTGACCTTGAACGTCGAGCGAGGGGAGATCGTAGCGGTGGTGGGAGAATCGGGTTGCGGAAAAACCACCCTCGCTCGGGCCGTTTTGGGCTTACAGCCATTGGCCGCAGGTTCGATTGTCCTGAATGGGCGCACCGTGAAGGGCACCCACGCGGGCATCGCGAAGGAAGTCGGCATGGTCTGGCAAGACCCCTACGCCTCGCTCGATCCTCGGTGGAAGGTTCGAGACTCGGTCGTGGAAGGCGCGAACTTGGCAAAAATGCCCAGCGACGCAGCCGCGATCTTTGACGAAGTGGGTCTGGATCAGCGCTGGCTGGATCGATACCCTCACCAACTTTCTGGCGGGCAAAGGCAGCGCGTTGCCATTGGCAGGGCCCTCGCCACCAAGCCTCCGCTTGTTATCTGCGACGAACCCACTGCCGCGCTGGATCTCTCCATCCGTGCCCAAATCCTCAACCTCCTCAAGGAAGTTCAAAGGGCACGCGGATGCTCCTTCCTTTACATTTCGCATGACCTGCTCACTGTGCGCTTCCTCGCTGATCGAGTTGCCGTCATGTACCTGGGCCGAATCGTCGAGGAAGGCCCTACGGAGGCCATCTTCACCGCCCCGCGCCACCCTTACACGAAGGCGCTCCTTGATTCCGCTCCGACTCTGGATAAACTGATGACCCTGCCTCTTGCGCTACCCGGAGAAATGCCCGACCCTCGCGAACGGTTCGTCGGATGCCGCTTCGCCTCGCGATGCCCGTCGGTGACCGATCACTGCATCAAGGTCGATCCGCCAAGGACTGATGAGGAAGCGCGGGCGTTCTACTGCCACCATCCGGTCGGCGCGGTCTTGATGTGATCGAGCTTAGTAAAGCTAGTGCAACAGGTCAATGGTCCCGGGCGGGACTTGACAACGGACCCAGAAACCGTATATCATACAGATCTCTTATGAGCACTCTCCAACTTGGGTGCTGACGTCGATCCTGCCGGATCGATTCGGCAACCTACTCGATATCGACGTTCTGAACCGCAACGTGGCGGTTCCCTGACTCCTTTCGGTGCGCCTATTCGCGTACCACGACCACGCCAACTCCGGGCCGAACGCCCACCAAACGACGCCGCGCGGGTAAACCCAGGAGCACCGCGGGGGTTCCTTTGTGGGGCCAAGACCTTGCCTGGAGTTGGATAACATTTTGATGAACGCAGTTACTACCTTCTTGAAATTCGGTAACGAAACAGGTACGGGGCCACAGGATATGCGGCTCGATGAGGTTCCCGGATTGATTTCCGCAATGCGATCTTCGGGGCCGGAGATCATCTCCCTTCTCCGGGATGCAGACAATCGAGACGCATCCGTATTCGCCTTGGCGATGGCAGTCTCGTTCGGAAATTCCGCGGTCCGCCGCTCGGCGTTCGTCGCACTGCCCGATATTTGCCTGACCAGCGATCAGCTTTTCGCATTCTGCTCGGCGTGTAAGGGACTCCGTGGTTGGGGTCGCGGGATGCGGAACTCGATTGCCGGATGGTATGCCGCTCTTTCGCCCGAAAGGCTGGTCGCCCTGAGTTCCGAAGTCGATTCGCGCGGTGAGTGGACTCACCGTGACCTTCTGCGGATGGCTCACCCCAAGCCGCCTACAGAACTGCACCGACTTGCGTTCCGCGACATGGTCAGCGGTCGGCGGTCATAACGAGATATGCGTGTGAACTTTGAGACCGGCGAAATAGATCCTTCAGTGCACTCCGCCGTGCGGACGTACAAGGAGCTACAGGACTTGTTCCTGGAGGAAGACGGGAGCATTGCACCGGGAACGGTGATCTATCGGACGTACGGATGCCCTGGGGACGGTCTGGGACAAGACCTGCTGTACGGTACAACGGTGCTCATGCCGGGTTCAGTTGCGGGCGAGTTCTTTATGACACGCGGGCACTTTCACACCAAACCAGAGCGCGGCGAGACCTGTCTCACCCTACGTGGTTCGGGCAAACTTCTTCTCGTTTCTCGGGAGGGTAAATCAACTCAGGAAGCCATGGAGGCGGGGTCGTTCCACCTGATTGATGGTCGCCTTGCGCATCGGGTTGTGAACACCGGAGAAGAACCGTTGGTGTTTTTCGTAACGTGGATCGCCGATTGCGGGCACGAATATGGAGACATTTCCTTCCCTCGTGTAGTCCGAACTGGAGATGGCTCGAATCTCTAATTGTCATGACTTGGATATGACGTCGTACCTGGCAATGGAACTTTGAGGGCTTTTGTTCGTTCTAACCTAGTGGAAGAGAGCCGGGGAGTACGGAACCGAGAAGGGTCCATCTCAAGGGTTTCGGGAAGGGATTTCGACTCGGGGTCGAACCCAATCCCCCGCAAAATCAACAGAAAGAGAATTTGCGGGCTTCGGTATCTCAAAAAAGGGCCTACCCTGTGGAAAGAACTAAACAAGCGGTTAGAGAAATAAAGAGAGGGGTGGGTTATATGCCAATGCCAACAACGACCAGAGCCGACGCTGCAGGGCGAGCGGTACGATTAACGAAGCGAGAGATAGAAGTTTTGAGCTTGATTGCTCAGGGTAACAGCAGTAAGGAAGCGGCTGACGCCTTGTTCGTATCGAAGCGAACGGTGGACTTCCACCTGGCAAACATTTACGACAAGCTACAAGTGAACAACCGGGTTCAAGCATTCCGTGCGGCTACGCGCTTAGGCTTGATTCCTTTCGAGCCGACTTTCGGCGCGATGAGAGCCGAGTTCTAACTCTACGCTTTGTCACAACCGATTTAGGGCTTCCCAGCAACGGCTGGGGAGCCCTTTTCGATTGTTCCACCCGGCCGTCCGCAGTTATTCGGTTCAGGTGCGTCTTCACCGGTAAGAACGGACGGTCGAACTAAATGGAATACCTAGGGTTGTAGGTTAAAGGCCGAGCAGAATGGTTTCTTCTTTTCGACCTTTCATCTTCCCTATCCTCCGCCGCCAGGACCGCCTGGACGTCCGCCTTGGCCAGGTTGCGGTGGCTTAAAGGTGAACTTCCTGCCTTGCATCGAGTCCCACTTGTCGCGCTGTTTGGACGAAAGAACAGCGAGGATTTCTTTGCCGACTTTTTCTTTCCGCGCTTCCATTTCCTTACGGCGCTTTTCCATTTCTTCAGGGTTCATGCCTGGACCTTGGCCCTGCCCGGGTCGACCCTGACCGGCTCCGCCGAAACCACCCTGAGGAGGTCCGCCTTGTCCGCCCTGTTGCCCGCCTCCGAACCCGCCCTGCGGGGGCTGGCCAGGCTGTCCACCAAATGCGGGACCACCTTGTCCAGGACCACCTTGTCCAGGACCACCCTGAGGTCGATTCTTTTCGAGGATTTCCTTGATTTGCTCATGTTGGTCGATGCTCAGTCCGACTTCCGAAGCGACCTTTGGCTCGCTCATGGCCTGCGGGCCCTGGTGCTGCAAGGCTAACTGGCGATATCGCCCGAACTGGCCCTCGGAGAGGATGTCTTTGACTTTCCTTTCCATCTCCTCTCGCTGTTTGGGATCCATTCCTTGTCCACGCTGACCCATTCCCGGTCCGCCTGGTCCACCAGGTCCGCCCGGGCCGCCAAATCCGCCGCCGCCGTTACCGCCTTGGCCCCCACCTTGACCACCACCGGCACCACCTTGACCGCCGCCGAAGCCGCCGCCACCAGATCCGCCCTGGCCTGCACCGCCTCTACCGCCTTGGCCACCAGGGCCGCCGGGGCCGCCGGGGCCGCCGGGGCCACCCTGGCCGCGACCGAGCAGTTGCTGAAGAGATTGCTTCTGCGTCTCAGAGATCTTCAGTTCTTCTTGAACGTCTGCCCAAAGCAGAATTCCCATGGGCATTTGGGGGCGCATCATCCCTTGCATCGGGCCGCGGCCTTGTCCGCTAGGACCGCCTTGGAACCCACCTTGACCAGGACCACCCTGTCCGGGAGGGCCGCCTTGAGGACCGGCAGCCTGGGCCAGCGCCAAAGTTGTGGCTGCCAGCGCTACGATGATCATGCTGATTTTTCGTTTCATGTTTTTTAGTCTCCAGTCGAATTCATGTTTCGGGACTCGATATGTATAGATTCGCTCATCACAATGAGGAATCTATTTGGAATGGCTCGCATCTGTGAGCTTCTCGTGAGTTTGGCGTCAAAATGCACGGAATGTCCCGCCCATATCACGAACTGACGGTCCGAGGTCAAGTGAGTTGCCTCCGACCGTTCGCACGAGAGGCCTGTCGCCTGTTTGGGCTGGACGATCCAAAAGTCAAGCTGCTCCACCACGCGTTTAACACCACTTTCGCCATATCTTCTGGTGGAACTAAATACGCGCTTCGACTAAATACCAACTCGAATCGAACCAGGGATGAACTCAACGCGGAAGTTGCCTGGACATCGGTCCTGTCACAAAGAGACGACATTTCAGTACCCAGACCGTACGAGACGACGGACGGCGCCCCCTTTGCGGAGCTTGATTGGCCCGAACTCGACCGGCCGCTTTGCGCGGCATTGTACTCGTGGCTTCCCGGCAAGGTTGCGTACGACGCCCCTACGCTGTTCGCGGCTCAGGAGTTAGGGCGGGCCACGCGAACGCTTCACCACCAAGCTTCAGATTGGAAGCTGCCCCAGGGATTCGGATTGAAACCCTTCGACAGCATCCTCTTTCACAAGCCTCTGTGCCTCGCCGATAGGGGATTCAAGGGTGACCTGGGAGTCTTCACGGAGGTCGAGCAAAGGGCCAACGACGTCCTAACGCGCCTCGGAGCTGAGGCGAGAATTCCCATTCACTCCGATCTCCATCTTGGCAATGTGATGGTCTGTCGTAACCGAGTCTCCGTCTTCGACTTCGATGATAGCTTCATGGGGCACCCGCTAATCGACGTGGCGGTGAGCCTCTTCTATTTGCGCCGCAACGAGGGATGCGAAGGAATGGATGAGGCTTATTGGCGCGGATTCGGGCTCCCCCCGGCAGAACTCTCCAGCGAAGAAGACCTAGAAGCCCTCATCGCGGGTAGGGGCCTCATGATGTGCAACGAAATTTTCGATATGAAGACCGCCGACATTATCGCCATCGCGCATCCCTATGCGGAAGTGACCGAAACGCGGTTGCGCCATTACTTGAACACCGGTCGCTTCGACCCAAACATCGCCTCCCTTCCTAGGTAGGACACGGACGCGGTATTGGGTATTAAGGTATCAGGGTATTGCGTCAGAGGAAGGCTCCAACACCCCAACGCCCAACACCTACTCCCTATGGACCATAACCACGAAAACCATGCTCCAGGCCGCCTCCGCGAGGAGGGCGAAGCAGAACTGTAGGTTAACTGGCATCGCATAAACGCAGAGGAGCACAGGTATCCAGAACATCCAGCACGGAATGAGGGTGGGCCAGATTTCCTTTGCATAAAACCACCGAGTAAATACCGCTCGCCAACCCCGAAATCGGAACTCCCTTCGTTTCCAGACATACAGCAAAGTCGCGGTCGGGATGCACAGGAGGGGCGAGAAAAGGGCCATATCAACGAGGGTTTTTACTACGAGCGTTTTGGGATCGTTGTCCGCCCCGAACCAACTTGCCTGAAGGCGGTAAAAGAGATCGACCTCCACGCCGACTACGCCATAAACGAACGCGTTGTAGCCCGCGCTCGCAAGCCAAGCACGATCAAAGCGCTTGATTCGGCCCATGAGCAGCTTGGCGATCTCCGGAATGACGCCTCCAGCAACTGCCCCTCCCGCGAAGGAAAACAGGATCCCGCCCGCGACCTTCCACGCCGCGAGTTGAGCCGCCGTGGTCTGAAAATTGGGGCTTCTATAGTAAGTGACAACCAGGATAACAGCGGCAATCTGAATGACCACCAACGGCCCCGCCTGACTACGAACGGCCTTGAAACCGGGCGCAATCGCCCTTCGCAGCGCGCTTTCGGGTGCAGGGGAGCCGTCTTGCAAGTCAAGAGTATGGCGCGGGAAATGGCTCGAGGCCGCGTTATTCGCCATGGGAACGAGGAAATGTTTCGAGCTAGACGAGATCGAAAATCGCGTACGGGAGTGCGAGCGGTTAGGATGAAAGGATTCCCGTCCCGGTGACCCTCAAGAAAAGAGACCCTGCCGATTGGCAGGGTCTTCGCATTTGTAGGAGGTCGCGTGCGTTTCGGTTATCGAACGGGATTGCCGTTCTGATCGAGGATTGGCTTGCCGCCCATGGAGTACATGGTTTTGCCCCATTTGAAGGCGTCAGGGTTCAGCGTGGCTTCCGGGGTTGCGAACTTCGCGTGGCCGTCGGAGAACATATAGTTCGAACCATTTCCGAAGCGATCTGCCTGAATGTACTTCAGGTGGATTCGCGCGGAAGAGTCTCCGCCTGCCTTACAGAAGCTCCAAGCATCCTTCGCGATGGCGATGGTCGCCGCGTAAACCGCTGGAAGTGCAGCATCGGCGGCGTTGTCGCCCGCCCACTTTCCGCCCGTTGCGGTCGCCATGACTGCATTGGTCGGTCGGTGAGACTTGTTCTTGTAGCCCGTGCTCGTCTGGTTCTGCGAAGTGTCATTGACACAGGCAGCCGTGTTCGAGAACGAAGCGACAAGGATGGTGTCGGCGACGGCATCAACCGCGGTCTGGCTGACGACGTTTGCGGGATCGGGTGTCCGTCGCTTTCTCGGCATAAGAGCGGCGTTGACCGTGTAGGAAAGCCTTGGAACCTGCGCATCGCAAGGAGTGGCATAGTTCACCGTGTTGTCGTAGATGTTGGAGCAAGCGGGATTCGTCGGAATCAAGCCCTTGAGGGGATCGCCGGGAGAGACGAACATGTCTTTGTTCTTGATGTAGGAGAAGTGGCTGGAGGTCCAATGGACGTATCCGCCGGTGTCCCCAAGATCATCCTTGTAGTAGTAGGCTTGGCCGTAGGTGTCATCATTGTCGGCCAGATAGAGCATGGTGCCGACACCCATTTGCTTCATGTTGGAGAGATCGGCGGTTTTTTTAGCGGCTTGCTTCGCCTGGGCGAAGACCGGGAACAGGATGGCGGCGAGAATCGCAATGATCGCGATGACGACGAGTAGTTCGATGAGTGTAAAGGCTTTACGCATGGTTTGAATGTCTCCTCACGGGTTCCGTGCGTCTGAAGTTTCTCTCCGCGAAAGGAGGTTTAACCTGGATTTGACATGCCCTTCACGGATCGTTAACAGGGGCGACGGAAATGGGTATTGGGGTGTTACGTCGTTCAAGGTGTAACACGTCCCACACATCCCACATGTCCCATCAACCCTCGCAACACCCGATTCCGTCCCCCTCAGGGTATCATCGTGGCTTCCCTGGGGAGTTGCCCGAGTGGCCAATGGGAACAGACTGTAAATCTGTCGGTGAAAGCCTACGTTGGTTCGAATCCAACACTCCCCACCATATTGCCCTCGTAGCTCAGCGGCAGAGCACTTCTTTGGTAAAGAAGAGGTCACGGGTTCGATTCTCGTCGAGGGCTCCAGGTTTTGAACCTGGAATTGTGATTAAGTCACTCTTGGCACGCTGATTTGGGACGATGTACACCTTTGTGTACACCTTCTGGCTCCAAAACAACCCTCAAAACCAACCAGTGGCCAGTGCTGGAACGGGATCGGCTGTCTGAGCACTTCGCAGGCGTCGCGTAACTGTCGAGTACAATCTCCTTGTGCCGACGATCGAGAGCTACGAACCCCTTGCCCCGTTCACCATCGACGAACTCGTCGAGGCGGTGAATGCCATCTTGCGGGATCGGCCGTC
>JBKJJL010000199.1:0-10219 GCA_046597875.1 Fimbriimonadaceae bacterium
TGAAGGGATGCCCGGGCTCGGAAAGACGCTTCTCGTCCGATCGCTTTCGCAGGTTTTGTCCCTCTCCTTCAGTCGGATTCAGTTCACACCGGACCTGATGCCTGCCGATGTGACGGGGACCAATGTCCTCAATGCTGGCTCGTTTGAGTTCCGCCGTGGGCCGATTTTTGCGCAGTTGTTGCTTGCCGATGAAATCAATCGAGCAACTCCGAAAACCCAGTCAGCCATGCTCGAAGCGATGCAAGAGCGTTCGGTTACGGTTGGCGGCAAAAAACATGAACTCGTCGAGCCCTTTCTTGTCATGGCGACTCAGAATCCGATTGAGCAGGAAGGAACTTACCCCTTGCCGGAAGCGCAGCTAGATCGGTTCTTTCTAAAGCTCCTCGTCCCTTACCCCAGCCGCGCAGAACTAGCGAGTATTGTAACCATGACAACCGGCGTTGAAGTGTCCGAACTAAGTCATGTAGCCGACGCGGATGCGGTGTTGCAAATGCGCCAAATTGTTAGGGAAGTGCCGGTCTCCGATGCCGTCCTCCAGTTTGCACTTTCTCTTGTGCTGGGAACGCATTCCCATAGCGAAGACGGCGCGCCAGTTGCAAAGCGCTATCTCCGTTATGGGGCATCTCCTCGTGGGGCCCAGGCGCTGGTTACGGCAGGCAAGATTCAAGCGCTGTTAAACGAAAGGTTCAACGTTTCGAAGGATGATCTCAAGGTCGTCGCGAAGTCATGTCTTCGCCATCGAGTGGGATTGAATTTTGAGGCGGAGGCGGATGGGATGACCCAGGATCATGTCGTGGATGAGCTTTTGAAGCACGTTGAACGTGCGGACCGCGATCCGATCGCGGTTTGAGTTACTACTCGCTCGGTGCCCGGAGTCCGGCGGCGAGAAGCAATGGCGCACGATCTACCGGGTGCCCCAACCACCACTCTAAACTTAATGCCGCCTTTTCTGCGACGATGTGACGGCCGTCTATCGTGCGCAGACCCCGAAGGCCGGCCTCCCGAAGCAACTCAGTAGGCACGCGCCGGTACACGAGATCCATCACAGTCGTTCCCCGTCGCACGTAGCTCCAGTCCACCGGCAGTTTTTCGCCAGCGCGCCGACCCACCGATGTTGCGTTAACGATCAACGTGCAGCCGGTAGGGTTCGCGTTGGGCACCAAATCAATCTCGCCGAAACGCTTGATCGTGCTTTGCAAAAGGCGTGAGCGCATCCCATTTCGATTCCAAAGCCTCACTTTCCAACCTGCGTCGAGCAGGGCCACCGCGACCGACCGAGCGCCAGAGCCGGCACCCAAGAGTAGAGCGGTATTAGGCTCGACATCACGGAGAAGCGATTGAATAGAGGCGACTTCATTGTTCTGGCCCCAGATTCCACCTTCGAAAACCAGAGCATTGGCCACGCCCATCGCGTGTTTAACAGAGAAGAATCGCTGGGCGAGACGCGCTGCGGCAACTTTGTGAGGGTGCGAAATCGCGACGCCTTTGAAGCCAATGGCATGAAGGTGGTGGATGCACTCCTCTATTTCCTCGGAAGTGACCTCCAATGAGATGATTTCGCAACCCTCCGGGAGTCCAGCTTTCAAAATCTCTGGCAACAAGGAATCCGCGAGGGTTGCTCCAACCACGGCGATGCGGACGGTGGGCTCCTCCGTGGGTTCCAGCCTTTTCCAGCTCATGCTTGATTCTGGACTACAAAGGCGAAACGGGGTATTGAGTCTTGGATTTCGGTGCGAACGAACGAACAACTTAATCCCGTCAATTTGAGTGATTACGGCCCTCGGGCCGACGTCCCACGGCTAACAGCGGTAGCTCGTAAACCTAGGATCTCCTCCAGGCCGGTCCGTGGGGTTGGATGGGGTGGCCAATCAGGGCAGGACACCCCGCCAACCAATCTCTTGACGTCAGATTTGGGTGACGACGGCGTCCATCGCGGGGATGGGGCGGTCAATGATCGCTCTCCAAAAAGGAACGAGTACCCGCATACTCCCCGCTGCTTCCTTCAGGTTCAGGGGCGGAGCCTCGCACTCGGAGAGGGCGGTCAGCCCGTACAAGACCTCCGCCTTCGTCTGAAAGCTATCGTTGAAGGCGAATGCCCGATCCGCGACGATGTAGCCGCCCGCATGAGGGGAAACGTAGGGCTGGGCCTCTTGAATCGCCACATCTGTCAGCGCGCAGCGGTCAAATCGCGGCCAGAACCCCGCCAGTTCCATCAACCGAACCTGTGCCCACACAAACGCGACCAGAGGCTTCTCGTGAATCTCAAGATCGTGCAAGGCTCGCACCATGAAGCCGAATTCTTCGTCAGCGGGATGATCGTGCGGAATCACACCTGCCGCCAGTTCAGCCAAGGCAAGCGCGTAGGACAACCGATCGTAATCTGACCGAAGGCCCGGAAAGGAAGAAATCGGTTGCGCTTGGGTCACGAACGATTGCTTCTTACCCGGAGCAATCTGCAAGATCGATGCGCTGAGCGGTTCGGAAGAGCCGCTGAGCCGCGAGCCGGACTTCCGCGCACCTTTTGCCACAACGTCCATGACACCGACTTCACGCGTCAAAAGCGTGAGGCGCCGGTCGCTTTCTCCTGCGTCCCGGCGCCTCAGCACAATGGCGTGAACGGTTTGTTCAGCCGCCACTGCCTCCGCTGGTAAGTGCCCTCAGAGCATCGAGCCATTCAACCCAGATAAAGTTCATCCTGTCGATGAGCAGGGTGAAGCGCATCATGACCGTCGACCCAAAAATCGCTCCGAACCCAATCATAAGCAAGTAGCGGCCCAGTTTCGTGGTTCGCTGCATGAACTTGCTCTTCATATCGAAGCTGAAGAAAAAGTAGCTTAGTACCGATAGCACGGTGATTACCGCGACTAAGTTGCCGATCGCTTCGCTTGGATAGGTGTGCCGCGCTAGCTCGGCATACACGGCCGGGGTAGTTTCTGGGGTTACAGCCGGTTGAGCAAAAGACTCGGTCGTCGTCGGCCAAACAGGAAGCATTGAGCTACGAAGCTGGGGGCCATAGGTTCTCCAGAAGTTTAGCAGCTGCTGGCCGGACCACATCCCCAAAATGATGCCGAAGGGAATTCGACTCATCCAAGAATGCTTCTTGCTAAAGACCATGTATCCCATGATCCCAATCGGAAGGAGAAGAGCCCAGGCGTAATAACCCGGCGTCGCTTTTCCACCCTCCTCCACCACCGCTCCCACCATCTTGTCGTACCAAGTGGGCTTCAATGAGTCCTTCCACAGGGCAATGAGCGCCCATCCTCCGGCTAACCCGAGGAAGACATGCTCCCAGAATCTGTAGAACTTGTTTTCTCGATAGAGGACGCTATAGAGCCCGAACATGGCGATTACGCCAGCAGTTATCTTGAGTGCCGTGTAGAGTTCCGGTCTCATGCGTTCACCTTTTTCTTGCGATCACGAATCGTCTGGATATTGCCCAGGGTGATCGCGAGGATCAGCAGGATGATCGCACCATGGAGCGGAACAATGTACTTTTGCGCGTTGGCCAGGTTCTTCTTGCCCGCCCATCCATCAATAGGATCTGTAACCTTACTGTTGGAGACCGTTATTTTCCCATCTTGCCCGGCTTTGTTGAGCCCGTACTCCATCATAGATTCCAGATCGTAAGCACCTTTGAGGCCAATCCCCAGTCCGCTCAGTTGCTTGGTCTGGTAGTAGTTGAAGGTCTCCGGACCCATAACCCCGGTGACTTGGGCAAGCATGGTCACTCTTCCGGATAATCTTTCGATCGAGATTCGGCTGGACTTGGTTCCTGTGACAACGATGTAGGCACCGAGATCGCTTACGCTATTGATCCCGGTCATGACTGGAGATTCCTTAATGCTTCGCTTCACTCCCTTACTGTCGCTATCTTTCTTGGTGGACGTGGCGTTGCTGAGGTTGGTGCCGATAGACTGCATGGACGCTTCGGCCCCGGGGAAGAATCCCACGAAGACCCAGTCTTCCCAGCGTCGGTAAGGCTCACCACCGGCAGCCTGTTCGGCGCGGGCGATGTCTTCAATCGCGCCTCGGGCAACTTCGGGTGCCTGAGGATCGCCGACCGATAGCAGACCAATCTTTATCCGCCTGCGTATTAAGATACGAACGAGACCCTCAAACTGGGCTCGGCTTTCGCCACGAGTCGAGTTCGTCCAATCGCTTTGAATGAAGACCGCTTTGCTAGGGTCCAGATTCATCAAGCTCTTGTATAGGTCTGCGCTACTTTCGCTGACCCGATTTGGCAAGTTGGTCTTGATAAAAAGGGTGCCTGAACAGACAATAAAGAGGATGAGGAACAAGATTTCGCGTGGAATACTGCCCATCCCGCCACTTTTTTCGGGCATAGCCATTAGTTCGATCCTCCCCGCTCTAAACTGAGCCAAAGCCGAAGGCCCATGGCGAGGGCACCTACGCCGACGCCAAAGTCAATCGCACGCAGACCAGGGGCCTGCAGGTTATTGCGGATGAACTCGGAGATCGAGTCAAGCCTAAAGTTGTTGACCAGCGCATTCGGATCGCGGCCGCCGATGGCATCAATCCCCAAGGACCAGTAGTTGTCGGCGATTCCGAGCAGACCGAGCATCACGATGAGGGCGGATGCCAAAAGAACGGTCGCTTCGACCGATCGGACTCGGAACGCCCGGTAAGCTGCACTCATGATATAGAAGGCGATGATCGAGAACATCGCTGCCTCCATAGTTTGGAGCAAGCCATCGAATAGCAAGTCCTTCATCCACATTTGCACGGGCTGAACGCTAATGTCTTTAAGCGCCTCGAGTTGATCGGGTTTAAGATCCTTTGTATGGAGCCACTCCCAATATCCGAAGAACGTCATCAGGACCACCGAGCTGAGAAGCACGATGCTGAAAGACCAATCGCGTGACCTCTTGGAGACCCGAGTGATGTGGAGTCGAACCAACGAGAACACGCCGAGTAGGAGCAAGAACGACGTGAGCGTGTTGCTCAGGTTTTCAAACTGCCCCACCACGTCCTCAAGGAAGAACGAGACCTTTTCGGTGCCGTTGGCGGGGAGCTCTCCGGGCTGCCGATCTTGGGGAGTTGGCCAAAGCCACGAGAGGACGTATATAAGGCCGCCCAGGAACGTAAAGGTTCCGATTATCCATTTCCGAGCTCCTAATGGCACCTTCATTATCGCGAAGAAACCAGCAAATCCAACCGCCAAGGCGATCGCGATCCACATGATCAGTACTGAAGAGCCACTATCGTATTTCCAGCTCATTTATCTGCCTCCGGGTCCATATCGCGGGTTGGTTTGGTGTCTTTTTCGGGGGGCTTTGGAGCGAACCAATGCTGCATAAAGGTCGGATCCGATGGCTCGGTGCCGCCAGATGCAAGCCGGTCTGATTCGCGCTTCACGTAATCGGAACGTTGCACCGATTCGAAAAGAAATCCAAAAATGATGACGGCCGCGATCAAGATTTTGCACCAGTCCTGGCCGACAAGGCTTCCCACCAGCACCGGCTTCCGGGTGAGGTACGCGCTTGCCGCGTAAAACTCTTCACCGATTAGAACGTAGTCACAGGCAGCGATAAAGAAGGGGGTCTGGGTGTTTTCGGTAGAGCTGGCGACCTGAATCGCACCGATCGAGTTCGCGGTTTCCGCAAAAATCAGTGACTCCGCATAGAACTCGCCCATGAAGAACGTCGCGGCAGTCCGCTCGCGGAGCATGATGCCGGAAACGCCTGCCGCAAAGGCAAACTGTCGGTCGGAAACAAAGGTAACGCTGTCCGCCTCTTGCCTTTCTGGAATCCCCTCGCTTTGATACACATCCCGAATGACCTCTTGCGCGACGGCGAACACCGCAGCGTTACCGCAGCAGAGACGGATCGGATTCGCGAAGCGCGCAGCAATCTTGGTGATGTGCGCGAAGATGTTCAGCGCTTGGACTGAAATCGCGTTGAGGTCGCCCAAGCCGGGCACCATCAACACGGGTTTCCCCATTTCCGTGGCGCGTCCGATTGCGTCCTCAATCGCATTCAAGCCAGCGATTCGTCTGATATAAATCTCCTTCCCCGACCCCGCTCGCTTGATGTTGAGCAGGATGAAAAAGACTAGTACCAGCACGAAAAGCACTTGATATATGCCCGTGTCGTTGTATTGCATTAACCCTCCGAAGCCCCCGAGGCGACCTCGCCCCTTCGTTCCAGACGTTCGAGCAGCCGGTCCACGTTCTCCCGTTTTGAAAAGAGACGTGTATAGTCGTTCACTCGATCAAACCCCAAAAAGGGGACTAGGAAAGGCGAGAAGGCAACCGCGGCTTGGCTTCCCACGAACGACAGTGGCTTATGCATCTCAAAAAGCAGGACGGCTGGAGTAGCCAAGCCGCGTCGCAGAATTTTATCAGCTGCACGGTCCAGCAAGGCATCCGTCTGCTCCTCAGTTAAATCTTCGTCCCAGAATTCCTGCATTCGTTTCCTACTTGACTCTCAATACGAGCCATCACTAGAGTTTGATTCGCATCGAAACGCAAAAATACCCCCCGAAAAGGGCTTAAACGACCATCCGAGTCAAGCGGCGATAGTTTAACCCCATCAGGGCATTCAATTACACGTTTTACTGCATTCCATTCGATACTCGTCACGCTGAGGCCCACTTTTGCGGTCGCACCAGTTTCATCGAGACGATATTGAGCCGACATCCAGAACTCGGCAGTGGCACCCAATATCATGGCCACGCCCACGATCAGTCCCAGCGGATGATGGAGCATGAGCCAGCCAAACGCGCCAGCCACCAACGCGACCAGGGCAATACCGTAGAGCTTGCGACGGTCGCGGTCCGCTAGGCGCACCGTCCAACTGTATTCGTTATCGCCACTCATGGAACAGGACGCTCACCGACTCGTTAAGGTGGATTCGCCGGATGGCTTCTCCAATTAGGGGAGCTGATTCAAGGATCGTCAGCTTTTGGACCCGCTTCTCGCGAGGAATCGGGATCGTGTCCAGGCAGATGATTCTTGAGATAACGGAATCTTGCAACCGATGCAAAGCGGTTCCGCTGAACACGGGGTGCGTACACGATGCGATGACTTCTCTCGCGCCCCTCTGAAGGAGTGCCTCCGCACCGGAAATGATGGAACCTCCTGTGTCGATCATATCATCGATCACGATACAAATCTTGTCCTGGAACTCACCGATAATCTCGACGACTTCGACTTTATTGGGCTCGGGACGCCTCTTCGCGATAACGACGAACGGGCAGTGCAGCATTTCCGCGAGCGCTTTCGCGCGGCCAACCGAGCCCACATCGGGAGCGACTACGACTACGTCTTCCCGATCTCGGTAGCCTTCCTGCGTGAAATACCGTCCCAGGATCGGACCTCCGTAAAGGTGATCCACGGGCATATTGAAAAAGCCTTGAATTTGATCGGCGTGCAAATCGATCGCGAGGATCCGATTCGCGCCTGCCATTGTGATCATGTCGGCTACGAGCCGGGCGGTAATGGGCTCTCGGGGCTTGATTTTCTTGTCTTGCCGCGCGTACCCGTAATAGGGCATGACGACCGTGATCCGCTTAGCCGAAGCGCGCCGGAAGGCATCCAGCATGATCATTAGCTCCATCAGGTTGTCGTTCGCAGGCGAGCACGTTGGCTGGATGATGAAGACATCGTTTCCGCGGGCCGATTCCTCAATCATGATGCGGATCTCGCCATCCGCGAAGCGCGTGGCCGTGAGCGCGCCGAGGGTTACGTCGAGATATTCAGACACGCGAGTCGCAAGATCGGAGTTGGCGCTTCCGGAGAAGATCTTCAAATCCGTGAGACCATTCACTCTTTTCGGGACTCCTTCTCCTGCTGACGTCGTTGTCGCCATTGCGCTACCCATCCGTTCTTTTCCTCCTGCCTAGCCCTTCCGAAAGCGAGCGCATCGCTCGCCACGTCTTGCGTGATCACACTGCCTGCGGCAATCATCGCCCCGTCGCCAATCTTGAGCGGAGCGACGAGCGTGGAGTTTGACCCCACAAAAACGTCCGCCCCGACTTCGGTCAAGTTCTTAATAAATCCATCGTAGTTGCAGAATATCGTGCCTGCTCCGATATTTGTGTTCGCACCCACCGTACCGTCGCCGATATAGCTTAGGTGAGAGACTGCAACCTTCGGGCCAAGCGTGGCATTTTTGACCTCGACGAAGTTGCCAATCTTGGAACCCTCACCGAGGATCGCGCCGGGGCGGAGGTTTGCATAGGGTCCACAGCGCGCGCCGTCGAGCATGGTTGCCTCGTTCAGGTGGCTCATAAGCACCGTGCATCCGTTGCCAATGCTGCTGTCCTGAATTTTTGTGTTCGGTCCCAGATGGCAGTTTGATCCGATGTGGGTGTTGCCTTCGAGAATCGTTCCGGGTTCGATCGTCGAGTCAATGCCGATGACAACGTCGGGTTCGATGTACGTGGTGTCAGGATCAACGATCGTCACTCCGCTCACGGCGTGCTGTTTGAGAATTTTCAGGCGCAGCGCTTTGGAAGCTTCGGCGAGCTGCCAACGATCGTTCACGCCTCGCAGGATGTCGCGATCCTCGAAGACAACCGCTTCGACCTTCGCGCCGCGCGCTCTCAGTGCCGCAACCATGTCGGTTAGGTAGTACTCGCCTTGAGAGTTGTTGGAGTTGATTGTGGGCAGGATTTCGTAGAGGAGGCGGGCATCGAACACGTAAATCGCGGCGTTGACTTCGCCGATGTGCTTTTCGTCGTCGGTCGCGTCTTTATGCTCGACGATTCGGCACGGCCCTTGAGAATCGCGAATCACCCGCCCATATCCGGACGCATCTTCAAGGATGGCGCTTGCCAACGTGCATTGCGCTCCGGTCGCCTGGTGGTGACCAATGAGCTTTTGAAACACGCCTGCGCTGAGCATGGGGGTATCGCCGGGAGCGACGATAATCGCGTCGGGCATGCAGTCTGAAAAACAGTCTGTTGTCATCAATGCGGCGTGGCCGGTGCCTTTTTGCTCGTGTTGCCAGGCGTATTCGTAGTCCGCGCCCAGCGTTTCGATCATCAGATCTCCGCCGTGGCCAACGACGACGACCCGTCTCGTGACTCCTGCTGAAAGCAAGGCACGACCAACAAGCGCCACCATCGGGACCCCGCACACGCGGTGCAGACCCTTTGGCAAGTCCGATTTCATCCGGGTGCCTTTCCCGGCGGCAAGAATGATCGCGGCAACCGTCATCGAAGGTGTAGATTCTAGCACTCACGTACCTTAACGTGGGCGAAGCGATGGCTCAGTTCGGTTGAAACGTCAAATCAAACCAGGAGCACGCTTCGTAGAAGGGTCCGGTACGGGCGTGCGATACTCGAACTTCGTAGGCGACGTTCGGCAGCTTTTTATAAGGTTGGGCCAGTTTGATGGGTACGAAATGGACATACGCGTCATCGCCGTGTTTGAAACCGACCCATTTGCCTTTAAGCTCCTTCCATTCGGGATTAGCGCGCAATTTGAGGAGGAGCGCTTGCGTAGAGGGCTCGTCTAGCCACCAGCAAGACCAAGCGAACATCGGGCACGGGAAGTCAGGCCCTCGTTCGCTATAGTTAGTCTGCAAGCCTTGAGAGGCCGCCTCGACGTGAGCCAAGGACGTTAAGGGTGCGGGCAATGGAGATTCGGAGCAACTCAGCCCCGCCCAGACGATCGCGATCAGCCCGATGGCGAGGATCAGGATCAGGAATTTGCGGCGTTTGGTTGTCTCGGTAGCCACAGGGTATGTTCATTATGCAAAATGAGCTGAATGTGCGCACGATACACGCTTCGGTCCTCGGCATCCTCGCTGCAGACCCTTTTCGAACTCGATGAGCCACCCGATTTTGAACTTCGAGAGCACGCCGCGCCCACGGATGTGATGCCCGTGATCCGACTCTCCCGCGAAGGAGTTCGGAAAGTGCATCGGATGCGATGGGGGTTGATTCCGCATTGGGCAAAGGACGGGACGATTGCCCGGAGCACATTCAACGCCCGCAGCGAGACCGTCTTTGAAAAGCCAACATTTCGCGACGCTGCGTTAAGGCGGCGATGCCTGGTGCCCGCGGATGGGTTTATTGAATGGAAGACAGAGGAAGTCCAGTCAGGGATCGGCGGGCTTTTCGAATCCGAGGAAATCAAGCCGATCAAAAAGGGGAAACCCAAAAAGCAGCCTTATCACATCTTCTTGAAGGGAGGCGCGCCATTCGCATTCGCCGGACTTTACGAGAAATGGAACGCCCCGAGCGGGGAACT
>JBKJJL010000224.1:0-60266 GCA_046597875.1 Fimbriimonadaceae bacterium
ACCAGAAACACTCATCGCATATCCTCTCATTCCTGCCATGAGGCCAGACTGCCTCAGTCAGGTTTTGTTTTGACGGAAGCACTTACGCTCAGTCAGGTTTCATATGAGGGAATGCGGTAGCGCAAAGACCATTCAACTGCCAAGGTATCCTGTAGGTTCCCCAAATGCCCGAAACCCTGCTTCATCCCTCATCGCTCACCCACACAAGCCGGCCCAAAGAGCGCCGGGGGACGTACTTTGTCCAAACCTGGGGTTGCCAGATGAACGAAGAAGACAGCGAGCAACTCGGGCTCCACCTTCAGGCGATCGGCTTCGAGCCGACTGATTCCATCCTCGAAGCGCACGTCATTTTGCTCAACACTTGCAGCGTGCGCCGCAAGCCTGAGGACAAGGCATTTTCGATGCTCGGGGAACTTGTGCCCCTTAAAGAGTTCCGGCAAGACATCGTCATTGGGGTCTGCGGTTGCATGGCTCAGCTCCGCGCGGACGAGATCAGACGTCGGGCTCCCCACGTGGACTTCGTCCTCGGTACGGGCGACATTTCCAAGGTTGGCGGGCTCGTCGAAGAGGCACTCCAGGGCAGGCGATTCGCCAAGCGCATCGAACTTCCGGAGCGCAAGGGCGCGATTGTCACCGACGTCCCCGATCGCGAAGTCCATCGCATTGGGAAACTCAAGGCTTACGTTCCAATCCAATACGGATGCGATAAGTTCTGCACATTTTGTATCGTGCCCACCACCCGAGGCCGCGAGCGCAGCCGCCCCACCGAGGATATCGTCAGGGAAGTCCAGCTTCTCGTCGAACGAGGCACGCGCGAAGTCACTCTCCTGGGCCAAACCGTCAACTCCTATGGCAAGAACCTCGCCGAAGGCCGCGTCCCTTTCGGCGAACTCCTTAACGTACTCTCGGAAATCGAGGGTCTCCAAAGGATTCGCTATACAAGCCCTTATCCTCGGGATTTCAAGAGCGACCTCATCAACGTAATCCGTGACAACTCAAAGGTCATGGAGCATGTCCACATGCCCGCTCAGTCTGGCAATGACGAAGTCCTTCGGCGCATGAAACGCCAATACACGAGGGCAGGATTCTTGGAGATCGTGAAGAACCTACGCGAGTCTATCCCTGGGATGACGCTTACCACCGACGTCATCGTCGGATTCCCCGGTGAAACGGAAGAGCAGTTCCAAGATACGGTGTCCCTCTTCGAAGAAGTGCGCTTCGATGGCGCCTACATGTTTATCTACAGCCCTCGCCCTGGGACCCCGGCGGGCGACATGGAGCAACTCCCCCTCCACGTTCGAAAGGACCGCCTGGATCGCCTCATGGTCCTTCAGAACCAGATCACCCTCGAAGGCAACCAAGCCCTTGTTGGTAGAACGTTCGAGGTCTTGGTAGAGGGACCTTCCCCCCGCAACGCGAGCCGCCTTCAGGGTTATTCGCGGGAATGCAAGATGATGCACTTCGAGGGCGACCCTGCGTCTGTCGGTAGCCTGGTCCAGGTGAGGGCAACTGAAGGCCATCTGTGGGGACTCTTGGGAACCCCGATCTAAGGGCACGGAATAGTGCTGACCCGTTGATTCTACGGGAGGCTCGCACAGGCGCGGAGTTTGTCTGTGCTGTTCCTGACCATGTGCCGCTCGCCCTTTACGATTTCCTTACGGATCAGACGCGGTGACTTATGTTTGCGTGCGCTGTTCCCGCGTCATCCGATGTAATGGGCACGAAGAAGAGCCCGAAAAGGAGAAATCAAATGCCAGAACCTACAGATAATCGACAACAAGGCGGACAAAACTTCGGAGACATGGGGACCTCGAAGCAAGGCGAAGGAGAGCGCTTCAATCCGGGACCAGAAGAGCAGACGACTAACAATCAGGGTGACGAGTGGAGCGGTCTTCCGGGAACAGAGAAGAACCCAAGTAAAGAGAGCAATCAGTGGGAAGGAGAGCCCCTCCAAAAGGATAATGAGGACAAACCTCAGAACGAGGACCGAACTGGAAACCAAGGCCATACAGGAAAGCAATGGGACGGGCAAACCGGCACAAAGGAGAGCGGCTGGCAGAACCAGGACGCCAAATCTGGCGGGCAACGCCAAGACGCCGAAGCGGGCAAGGCACGAAACGGGCCCGAGTAACAGGGAGTGACCTCTCTACCCCACGAGAAAGGCCACGGCACAAGCCGTGGCCTCTTCGTAACATCGACCCTCCAACATCACACTTAGCAATGAGTCTCCAAAATAACGAATCAATCTGGATAAGTTCGACCGACCAGCCGGAAACGCCCAACTCAAAGTCTCAGGGGACGTATGACGTTGTCATCGTGGGCGCCGGCATCGTTGGCGTCAGCCTCGCGTACCGCCTTCGCAAGAGTGGAAGTCGGGTACTTCTTGTGGAAGCGCTGAACGTGTTGCGCGGTGTCACGGGCTTCACTACCGGGAAGCTTACGGCCCAACATGGACTGATCTACTCCAAAGTTCGCAAGAGCCAAGGCGATGATACTGCCCGTACTTATAACCAGGCCCAACAGTGGGCGATTGAGCAAGTTGACTCGCTCGTACGCGAACATGCGATCGCGTGTGATCTCTGCGTGGATGATGCTCACATTTACTCCACTGAGGAAGCAAATGATGCCTCTATGGAGGAGGAATCGGCAGCGTATCGAGATTTAGGAATCGAGGGAGAACTGGTCGCACCAACTGGCTGTCCAGAAGGAGCGCGCAAGCTGTTGAGAATGCGGAATCAGCGGCACTTTCACCCGCGCAATTTTTTGCTAAAATTGCTCGAACTCGCTATCGCTGACGGCGTCCATGTAATTTCAAAGAATCGAGTGCTCAAGGTAACCGAAGAGCAAGATTGTTGCGTCATTGAAACTGAAAGGGGAACGATACGTGCGCAGCAGGTCGCGGTCACTTCGCATTATCCGGTGCACGATTCAGGGCTATTCATCGCAAAACTCTCGCCGATTCGATCCTATGCCGCCGCTTTCCGTTATGGTTCCGACCGATCCGAAGGTATGTTCATTACCCACGATGATGAACCTCTCCGATCTTGGAGGCCGGCAAAGTTTTACAACGAGGATGTGCTCATCGTTGGCTCGGTCCATCATAAAGTCGGTGAAGCACCCGACGAAGGCGACGCTTACGCAGAACTTGAAGCATGGGCCAGGAAAACGTTCACTCTAAAGGAGCGTGTAGCGCGCTGGTCAACGCAAGATAACTGGACGCCCGATGATCTTCCTTTCATAGGCAAATCGCCGAATCGCGAGCGAGTTCTCCTTGCCGCCGGTTTTGGTGGTTGGGGAATGACGAACGGAATTGTGGCGTCTCACTTGCTGGCGGATGCAGTTGAGGGTCGTGATAATCCTTGGGCAGACGTGTTCAGCCCCGGCCGTCTGAATCTCGGTATGGTTCCCAAGCTTGTAAAGGAAAACCTCGGAACTGTTTCGCATTTAGTGGGCGATAAGGTTGCACGGGTTCCGGAACTAGATCCAGACTCGGTTCCAGTTGGCGAAGGAGCGATCGGTATGATTGGCTCTAACCGGCGCGCGATTTACAATGACCCGCATGATGGAGTGTGCATTCTCAATCCCCGTTGCACCCATATGGGTTGTCAGCTGATGTGGAACACGTTAGAAAGTACGTGGGATTGCCCGTGTCACGGTTCGCGGTTTACCGCCACTGGAGAGGTGATACACGGACCCGCGGTAACTGCCCTCGAGTTGATCGTGGCCTAGAGGAGATAGCGAATGAAACTAATGGACAAATTTCAAAAAGTCGCCCGAGCAGTCGCAAACGTGGCTGGATCGCCGTGGGGATTCTTGAGTGCGAGCCTCATCGTCATCGTTTGGGGATTGACCGGACCGCTATTCGGATACTCAGACACCTGGCAACTGGTCATCAATACCGGGACGACCATTGTCACTTTTCTCATGGTGTTTCTCATCCAATCAACTCAGAATCGTGACGGGGAAGCCATGCAGCTGAAACTTGACGAACTCATACGCGCGATTGGAACTGCCCGCAACGAGCTCTTCGATTTAGAGAACATGAGCGAGGCAGAGGTGGCAAAAGTCCGAGCGGACTTTGACAGGGATCGCAAGAGCAATGCGGACGGTGCCGCTGTTTCCGAGGGTCCGCCTCCCGTGGTCTCGCCCTGAGGAACCTCATTTTCCGCTAGGCGTCACGTATTTCATCAACCACGGGACCCATCTGGACCACATATCTTGAAGCGTCTCCTTCGCGATCTGGCCGTGGTCTTCATAAGGATACATGTAGAGGGCGGCGGGTTTGCCGATGCTTTCTAGCACGTGGAACATCCGCTCGGAGTTGATTGGATTGGTGCCGACGTTCTGATCCTCCATGCCGCAATACATGAGCAAAGCGCCGGTTATGTTCTCCGCGTAGAGCATCGCCGACATGTTCATGTAGGTCTCACGCGCCTCAAAGAGGGTGCGGGTTTCGCTTTGGAAGGACATCGGCGTGAGCGAGCGGTTGTAGTTGCCCGCGCCTGCAATGCCGGCCTTAAAGAAGGGCGTGTGGACGAGCGCGTTGCCGGTGCTGAACCCGCCGTAGCTATGGCCCCCGATTGCAAGCTTGGATCTATCAATGAGGCCCCGACGCTCTAGCTCGTCGATTGTGGCCGACAGGTTGTTTCTCAGGTCGTTCACGTAAAAGTCGTTCATACGGCCCGCGGGACCGACGATGGGGCAATCGGGCTCCACGAACGCGTATCCGTATCGGGTGAGCAGGCTCATGCTATTCGGCGACACGTTAGGAAACAGGTTCTTGTTGTAAGTTCTTTGTCCGCGATCGTAGGCGGCTTGGTCGGTGAACTCGCCGGGATAGAACCAGAACATGGCAGGGAGTTTCATTCCTTCGAATCCCCACTTGGGAGCGGTGACTTTGACCCAAAACTTGAAGCCGTCCGGACGGGTGACCTGAATGCGATACCGCTTCGCCGCGGTGATGTCGGGCGCGTAATCCTTGTTGTCGGTCAGTTTCCGAGCCTTCGCGTTGTTCTCGAAGAGGTAGGAGTTGCTGATTTCAGTTGGCGACTGGCGATCCACGATGAGCATCGCTCCGTCCTCACTGAGGAACGAGCTTGCGGTCTCATAGGCATCGGCAGGGCTTTCGAAGATGCGCGTGGTTTTTGCATTGGCCACATCGACTCTGTCGAGAAACGGTCTTGGAGCGTCCTTCATCGGATCGGCTGGTGTTACGCTTCCGCGCAAGAAAACCATGCCGTTTGCTTCTCGCACGACCGGCCTCCCCAATGGGCCATCTCGTAGAACGAGACTGCCCGGATTCTTCCCCGTTTCGCTGGTTCGATAGCTGTACACCGGCTTCTTACTGATCCCGAAGATCTGATTCAGCGTCTCGGTTCCGCTCACGGTTTCGGAAATGTAAAGGGTTTTTCCGTCCGCCGAGTACTGAACCGAGCCAATCCCGGTATCACTTTGGTAAATCGTTTTGATGTCGTCTTTTCCGAAAGGCGCGACCCACTGGACAAGTTTTTCCTTCCGTGGAGCCGTCGCAGCCTGGCCTCCTCTGCCCCGACCTCCTTGCTCGTCATCATCCTCACTTCTCGGAGTTGGAACCGGTGCGGCTGCGGGGCCGTCGGCGGCGATGTAACCAAGACCATTGCCATCGGGTCGCCAGGCCAAACCACGCCGAGGATCAGCGGCGGGAGTTGGCGTGTCGGTATCGGCAAAGGTTAGACGTCGGTTTGACAGTTCCACAAGCATCTTGCCGTCCATATCCCAAATCTCTTCCTTCGATCCAAAGCCGGAGACGGGAACGAGGTAGGAGAAGGGCTTCTGAATCATCGTTACGCGCACGAAATCGCCCTTTGGAGAGGGGTCAAACGATCGAATCATCGCGGGCGCGCCAATCGATTTGGTCTTGCCGGTTGAAACGTCGACTTTGACAAGCTGGCCGAGCGCGTAGTACTCGAGAATCCCTTCATCTTCCTTGGTCGACATCAGATTGCGATACGTACGCAGACGATTCTTGGCGGCATCGGATACATGCACGCGGGGTTGGGACGCCACTTCTGGACGCGCAGGAGCTTTTCCTCGCTTTTCCGGAATCGCGACCAGGAAAATCGACTGCCCATCGCCGCTCCAAGCGTAGCGAGCGAACGTCCCCAGCACTGGGCGATCCACAAGACGACGCGATTTTCCTGAGTCCAAATCGTATACAAAAACCTGAGTTGAATCCACGAAATGGATGGAGTAGGCGATGCGTGTACTGTCGCTCGACCAATCTGCGTCGCCAATACGCCCGCCCCGAGGAGCTTCAATGCGTTTGCGTGTCCAGTCGGACGAATCGACAATGGTCAACGCTACTGCACCCCGTAAAGTGTCAGCACGTTCACGATCCGCAGTAAAGTCAACTTGCACGCCGCCAAGATTGTAGTTGGGTTTGGCCAGATCGGCCAGACGCGGCATGCCAGCAGATTCGCTCAACAGGAAATACCGATCGTTCGGGCTCTGATTGGTCATCAGGGTATTCAAATGCCGAGGAGCATCGAGGAACGATTGAATCTCCTTCGGAGCAGGCTGATAGCTTTGAGCATCCAGCGGCCCCGACTGGGCATTCGACAGACCGGCAACGAAAACGACAAAAAGAGCGAAACTGCGCACGCCTATTTATAGCACTTCTTCACTGAAGGTTCTTGATCCTGTCCTCCTTTTGTTTCTCCGATCGTTATGAAACATAGAGGTTGCGACGATGCGTCCTAAGCTGTATGAAGCGATTGGCTCTCGGAATCGTCGCCATGGTGGGAGTTGCAGTTGGGACCGCTTGTCTGTCGGCCGTAGGCTCGCAATACCCCATGGTCCACGTCGCCTCCGAAGAAGTCGCGATCATTTATGATGCACGTACTCAAACAGAACACTTCATCCGGAAGGCGAAATTTGATAGCGAGGCGCCCGATTTCGCGTTTGTGGCCCCGACTCCTTCTCGGCCCGAACTTGGGGAGGCGGATTCGGCGTTATTCACACTCCTGAGGAAGTTCGTCCCGCCGCCACCGCGAAACGAGGGCGGCGGGTTGGATCGCCGAGCGGGCGGGGGCAGAGAACCTGCCGTGCAAGTAATCGAGACCAAGGATGTCGCTGGAATGCGGGCCACGATCCTGAAGGCTCGCAAAGCCGCGGACCTTCAGAAGTGGCTCCGGGCGAACGGCTACGCAACGCCGGTTGGGTTTACCGATTGGGTCCGCCCCTACCTGGTCGGCGATTGGCACCTAACCGCGTTCAAGTTTATCAAGAAAGGCGAGAGCGCGGACGTGAGCACCAAGTCGATACGGCTGAGCTTCAAAACGGATCGTCCCTACTATCCTTATCGGATACCGAAGGGAGAAAACCCATTCGGGCGCGACCTACGCATCTATGTCGTCGCTCCGTTTCCAGTAGACGCAAAGACGGGCAACATGCCCAGAACTCGCCAGCTATTTCATGCGGGCGCACTGCCCGATGAGACCTACCTTCGTCTGCTTGCACTGGGGCAAATCGACCCGGATCTCGCGGGACCACGGGCCGTGCTGACGATCTTTAGCGACAGCGGAGACGAACGCGCAGGGGCGGATGACCTCTGGTTTACCGCTTCTTCATCATCCGCCAGCCGGTCTTTGCCTTAAATCCCAGCTTCGCGTTGATGGCTCGCATGGGTGCGTTTCGATCGTCGTTGAATGTGTGCATGCGAAGGCCACCTTCCGCCTTAGGCCCAGCGAATGCCTATCTTGAGGGGCCTCGCTGACCTCGATCAGGCGTCTTCCGAGTACTTGTCGCTGCGACGCATCAGCAACCTCCGCGCGCACCATAAAAAATCTTCTTCTCGACTGGCACGTGGACCGAGTTCGCATAGGCGACGACGGCCCCCTGCGAAACCTCAAGAACCCATCTGGCGAACGGGAACTCCTTCGGAATAGCGCTCGGGGGATGATGGCTTTTCTCCTCTTCGTTGAAAGGATTTGGTAGCAAGGAATCTTTCTTTGGCCGGGCCAAACGGCGTAGACCGCCTGCTCGGGAATGAGCACATTGTTTAGTAGTAAGAAGGAAATATCCAAGCAATTCGTGAGAGGCCGCCGGTCGTCACCCTCTCCTTTGTCAGCAGACGATATTTCCCATCTGCCGAAATCTTTTCGACGACTAGGCACAAATTCCCAAGACTTGGAATCGTGGGAAGCGGAAGCATTAAAAGCCTTCGCACGTAGAAATGACCATCCTTGCCGGTCCAGGTAACTGATCCTGTGGGCTTAAGCGAGTCTCCCACCACGCCGCAGTACCCGTTAGGGCTATCTTTGAGAGAAGCTAAAAGTAGCTGGTCACCGTAAGTCCAGTCTAAGCCCAGGCTGCCACGGGATCTCACTTCGATCCCCATCGTATTTCCTAAGCAATGGGCCGTGCGAGGCGTTGTGAACAGCCGAACGTACCTCAAGGCTTCGGCTGCATCCCGCAAAGTGACATGCCCTGCCAATAAGTTAGGGAACGAAACTTCCGTGCGCCGTTTTGACCCTATCAGGATTAACTTCTCTGAGGCCTCTTGTGGTGAGCTTGGTGAATAGGAAATCACGAGCTTCCCTTTTAGGCTTAACTTCGCCGCAATGGGTTCTGTCTGCGTCATGCTTTCGAGGAGAGCTCGGCGCGAAAGTGTTTGAGAGTTCAAGGCGAAAGTATGCAGGGCAAGGGTTAGTAGCAGCATTAGAATTTAGCCTCCACTCGCGGACCCCTGCTTGAATTTAAACTTGCATTCGGGGAGCGGATTATCTGGGTTCGTTTTCCACGGTGCCGGCAACTCATTGCATATTTTTTTTATCTGCCGGGCATCGCTGTCATAATGGCTAATAAGTGTTCTGCACATAAGGTCCGTTGACTTCCTCGTACATTTTTTTCTCCTGATGGTTTCCTCGAAACACCGCCGGGAAACCTTATAAGCACGGCATTCCGAGATTAGATTGGCTTGCTTAAACCAAACGAGGTACGTGTTTGTGCATTCGAAGCCCCCCGGGAGAATCAGGCCATTCGGAAGCATAAAGGAATCTAGGCATTCCTTTAACTTCATACAACATGCAGCATAATCTGTCCTATGCTGTTCTTCGTGTTGTACGATGCAATTGTTCAGGTAATGCGTCTTGGGTAAGCATATCCAGGCATAAGGGATTCCGGTGTCTGAGTTGCAGGCCGTAACGGCGATTCCGGTTGTCGGTTCCGCTCTGATAGGTATTCCGATAGAGTAACATCGGGGCACCTTTTGTTCCCCAACCGGGTCGAGGTCAGTGGTCGGATTGTTTCCGACATAGCCATATGGTGCCTCTCTCGGCCATAAAGAATCGCGCGTAGTCCAACCGGCACTCTCCGATCCATAATGCCGAGCCAAATTGTACTGTTCAGCGTGAGCAAGGCCACTTGCCCGGCTCCCGGTATCCCCCGCCCACAGAAACTTGGGATCCGGCCCGCCTCCCGTTTTGGCAAGAAGGGCTCCAAATGGCTTGTGGCGGTAGGTATTGACAACATCCGCATTCGAATCAACCGTCGCTGTGATACTGCCAAGGCCGTCCGTGAGGTAGTTGGTCCTCACGCCGTTCGTTGTCTCTCCCCTAAGCTTGCCGTTGACTGTGTGGTAGTTGGTTACGGGCACTGTATCTTCTCCTACCATCGGACATTACCACAATGTTTCCCTCGCTGATACTTTATTTTTTCCGCAGCATTGCGGCGTTTGCTCGGAATTTGGTTGTTCTTTTGCGAGGTCAAGTTGTCGAGGCCCAAGTCAGTCATGCTGGAGCATCGATGGCCTGGAGCGGATGACCTCTGGTTTACCGCTTCTTCATCATCCGCCAGCCGGTCTTCGCTTCAAATCCCAGCTTCGCGTTGATGGCTCGCATGGGGGCGTTTCGGTCATCGTTGAACGTGTGCATGCGAAGGCATCCTTCCACGTTCGCCCAGCGGATGCCGGCCACCTTGAGCGCCATCGCAATGCCTCTTCCGCGGTGGCTTTGTACAACACCAGTGAAGTCGGTCGTAAAATCGCCTCCCGACAGCGGACCCACCAGCGAAAGCCCAACCCAATCCCCATCGGCTCCAACCGCGATGATGCACCCCTCCGGGCGGAACCATCTCGCGTTGAAGATCGAAGGCTCCCATTCGTCAAACCCCGATTGTCCCCAAAGTTCTATTCCAGGCGTGTCCGAATCCGTTGAATAGTAGAGGTCAAACAGTTTCCGCCGGTTTGCCGGAGTATCACCTTGGACTTGCCATGAAGTCAGGTTTGCGCCGGGCCGGCTGGGATCCGTCCAGTTCTGGATATCCAGCTCAACTCCATACAAGTGCTGTTCTTGCTCGTAGCCCGCGGCTTCTAGAAACCGGCGTTCCCGGTCGAGGTCGTCGCGGACCTTCGACATGAGCCACTCCGCCTCGTGCTCCCTCGCGAATGCTTCTGCGACTTCGATCAGTCGCCTGCCTATGCCCTGTCGCTGCCATGGATCAGCAACCTCGGCGCGTACGAGGAAAATCTTCTTGTCGACCTGCGCGTGTACCGAGTTTGCATAGGCGACGACGTCCCCGGTCGAGTTTTCAAGGACCCACCGCGCGACCGGAAACTCCTTCGGATATCGCTCAAACCGGGCGCTCAAGGAATCTGGCGTCTCGGGCTCTTGCTCGAATCGGTTGAAGAGATCTGCCACTGTCGCCGCATCCCGGACTTCGTACGGCCGAAGTCGAAGCCCTAATGGGAACTCATTTGAACTCATAAGCTCTATTGTGTCTGGTCGAATGTGCCGATAGGAATAATGATATGTTGGGCTTGTTCTTCTATACGGCAATGGCAGCGATCGCATCGGTGCTGCTTACGTTCATCTACTCGATGTTTCGGACGGTGAAATCGCGGGATGAATACAAGTCGTGGAAGATCATGGTGATCTTCTTCGCGCTCGTCTTCTTCGGTCCTTATGGATACAACGAGTTTCTGACTCGCAAACTTGGGCCGGGCCTCAAGTCAGCGGTCGCGGATGCTCTCTATGACGCGGGCGTCAACGGGAAAATCAACTATTTCAGAGTCGTCTCGACCAAAGGTGATACGGCCCGAGTGGTGGCGGTGACAACAGAGAATCAAGACTGGGGCGGCACCGAGCGGCCAGTCGTGGCGGTCACGGTGAAGAAAGACCCGAAAGGCTGGAAGTCCGACACCTACATCGTGGTCAACTCAATAAGCCGCAATGCGGACAGTTATACGTTTCCGCCTTACTTTTGAGCTGATCGATAGGACCTATAAGACTTATAAGTCCTATCGGACCGATCCGTCCGATTCCCTTTCAGGCTAAACTAGTTTTACGATGGACGGCGGGTTATTCGCGCTTTGGGTCGTCGCGTTGGCGTTTCTCACCTTTTGGCTGAGCCTCTATGTGTACGTTCTGTACGCCTTCGGCAAGAAGCTAGCGGGACGGTTTCGGCTCGCCGTTTCGCCTTTGCCCGCGGCAGTTGTCATCTCGGCATTGTCCCTTCTGATACCACTGGCCGTTATCCCGTTTGACCTTCAGGCCCTCCCCAAGTTGACACTCATGTTTGGGTTGTGGCTCATTCATGCTCAAGCAATCTCGATCGGCTACTGGTCAGGCTACGATATCCTTCGAAAGCTGGACGAGGAACGGTGGGAACGCAACGCAGAGGAGTGGGTAACCGACTACGAAGAGCGTCCGCCAGAGTTTATGAAGGACTTTGAAGACCGGTAGGCCTAAGCTTCCTCAGCGGCTACCTTTTTCTTCGCCGCGGGTTTCTTGTTCCGCGCGACAGGAGCTTCCGGGGCGCCGGCAATCTCGACTTCTTCAATCGTCGCGTGGGAGTTCAAGAAGTTCATTACTCGCCGATTGATTGACCTATGCGTCAGCTCTTGCAGGGCATTGTTTCGCTTCAATTCGTTAAACAATTCTTCGGGTGAAATCTTGAACTCGACCGCCATTTCCGTCAGTTCTAGGTTCAAATCTTGATCGTTGAGCTTCATCTCCTCTTTCAAGAAGATCTCTTGAATCGCCTGCGCTCGCTGCACAAACAACTTGGCTTCCGTCTTAACGGCCTCGACCAACTGATCGACCGTCATCCCGTTGTCCTCGGCGAACTGCTCGATCGTTTTCTTCTTTTCCTGCTGCTCCTTCGCGATGTCTTGGAGACGCTGATAGGCGACCTGCTCCCACATCGGATCTGGCACATGGATCGTGCTGGCACTGAGCAAATTATCGAGAAGCTGCTCGTTTACAAACTGTTGGGTTTGCTCAAGCTTTGCGGTCAGCATGACTTCCTTCAGTCGTGATTTGAGTTCGTTGATATTGCCAAGCTGGTACTGTTGCGCGAATGTGTCGTCCAGTTCCGGCATCTTAACCGAACTCACCGAGCGCACGGTGACTTGGCAGTGGTGTTTTTTGCCCGCCCAATCCTTCTCCTGGAAGCTGTCGGGGAAGGTTAAATCCGCGCTCTTCATGTCCTCGGCGTTCATTCCCAGGAGCATCGCGTCGAGATCGGGGAACGTCTGTCCAGCGATGGTCATAAACGTTCGGCCATCCCCCGACTCACCGTCGGCTCGAATGTTCACTACCGTAACATCGCCTTCGCGAACGCCTCTATCGGTCACCGCTTCGCGGGTGGATTTGCGCTGGCGCATTTCTTCAACCTGGTGCTCGACCTCGGCGTCGTCGACGTCGATTTTGGTTCGCTGCGCTTTGAGGCTCTTGTAATCACCCAGTTCGACTTGTGGCTTCAATGGCACTTTGGCGGTGAACTCACATTCTTTCGCGTCCTCATCCAGCTTGCTGATTTCCACCGCGGGACGGAGGAACGGCTCAAGTTCTTGCTCTTTAAGCGCAAGTTTGAAGGTAGCGTTGACGATGTGATCGGCCGCGGATTCGTAGAGGGCTTCTTTGTCTACGCTCTGTTTGACAAGATGTCTGGGCGCGTGGCCGGGACGAAAACCGGGGACCCGGACTTTCTTTCCGGCGTCCTTGTAGGCGCGATCGAATCCAGTCGTAACTTGCTCGGGGGCACAGACGATGTTCAAGCGAACGGTGCAAGGGTTCAGTTCTTCGCGGGTAACGGTCATGGGGCACTCAAAGACGCATTGAGCGTCGGTTGGAACCCAAGAGTTTACCCCCGCGCGAAGCGATTCGGGGCCCTGCAATGTCCTAATCTCATCTGGAGCCACGAAGTTCATAGACCCAGTTTGGAATCCTGATGTAAGATAAGCTCATGCGCAAAGTCATTGTCCCCCTTAGTTCGTTGCTCGCCATTCTGGTAATTCTCGCCTGCGGAGGTGCGGGCGATCAACTCGGCGCGGTTCTGACCGCACCCGCCGTTCCATCTGGTGTCAGCGGAGCACCGGGGGCGGGCCAAGCCCAGCTTTCGTGGAATGCCAGTAATGGGGCGACTCACTACAATGTAAAGCGTTCAACCATCAGTGGAGGGCCGTACACCATCGTTGCAAACCCACCTGTACCAAGTTTCACGGACACGGGCCTGACAAACGGAACCCCATATTTTTATGTCGTCAGCTCGGAGAATTTGGCGGGTGAAAGTTCAAACTCGGCGCAGGTGACCGTAACCCCGGCAACTGTTCCTGGTCCGGTCGACGTCAGCATCAACGCAAACTTCGCTCCCGTCACGATCCAAGCAAAGGCGGGGCAGGTTGTTCGGTGGACGAATAACGACTTCGCCGCCCATTCTGTCACAAACGACTTTGCGGGGGGTCCAGACAGCGAGGCCGCTCATCCGGGTGGAATGGCGGCAGGCATGGTCTACTCGTGGACCGTCCCCGCCGCGGCGGTTGTGGGGCGCAAGTACTTCTACCACTGCAGGTTCCACGGTGCCGCAGGCAATGGAGTCTCGCTGGGCCTGGGAATGGCGGGAGTTGTTCAGGTCATTCCCTGAGGACGCAAACTGCGGTAGAACGGGCATATGCGACTTGCAGTTGTTCAGGCCGACGTCGTTTACGGTGATCCCAACGCGAACGTGGATCGGCTAGAGCGGGAGTTGGCCGTGCTGGATTCCCAGCACGTCGACTTAGCCGTCTTTCCCGAAGCGTTCTTGACTGGATATTGCGCCAACAGTAGGGAAGAAGCCCTGCGAATCGCCCTACCATCGGCATGGGACAACCGCATCGAAGAAACGAGTGCCCCCCGTGCGGGGGCGGACATTTGGGATCGGATCGAAGGGTGCGTGCGGCGGTATGGAGTTGGCGTAGTCGTCGGTTACGCTTCGAAGACGGATTCATTCCTTAGCAACGCGGCGACGATGTTGCTCCCGGGGAAAACTCCGATGACCTATCGGAAGACTCATCTTCCGTTTATGGGGATGGATCGCTTTGCATCGGCGGGATCGTACCTTCCGATTTTCGAGACGCCGTGGGGCAGGGTTGGAGTTCTAATCTGTTATGATCTCCGCCCTCCAGAGCCTTGCCGAGTTTTGGCGTTGGAAGGCGCAGATCTCATCCTTCTCCCCACCAACTGGCCCCGAAGCCAGACTGCTGACCACTACACAATCGTGCGTTCAAGTGAAAACAAGGTCTTTCTCGCCGCGTGCAATCGGGTGGGAACGGAGAACGGAACGTCTTTTGTTGGTCTGTCAGGCGTTTACGATCCGTACGGCGCAGTTCTCGCTAAAGCTGGAGATCAGGAAGAGACATTGATCGTTGACATTGACCTGTCACAGGCTCGGGACAAGCGGAACGTGATCGAACCCGGAGAGTACGAACTGGACCTTTGGGGGTGTCGCCAACCGCATCTTTACGGCACGATCGGGAAGTCTTAGCCGAGAACCGTTTATCCAACCGCACAAGTTCGTCCGTTCCGACTCAAGGAACAACTGACTCTGGTTAGAAACCGAAAGGTACAACGCATCTACAACATGTCCGACACCCTGGAACTGCTTGAAGCCACGTTGTTGCGGGGCTTGAAGCTATCGCGCACGCGACTTGATTCGGGTCCATTTTCCATTCTGTGGGTCGCGGATGATTCAACGGTTTGGATGAACTATGCGATGCCCATCGGCCCCGCGACAGCCGTTGACGTCGAAACTATGATTGAGTCGTTCAAATCTATCGGGCGTACGCCGAGGCTCGAGTTCTTCCAAGACCTGCATCCTGGCTTGGAAGCCCTGTTAGCCGGGAAGGGCTTTCAAACTGACCATTCCGCGCCGATCATGACGATGCCCTCAACGGTGTGGAAGGGAAGCCAGAGCGCCATTCCTATCTCGGTCGCCGGCCCGAGCGATGCCAAGATCCTCCTCACGCTCATGAACGCGGCCTTCGGGATGGAGGAGGCGAATACGAACGACACGCATACCGTTCAGGCGATCGCGGAGGGTAGGTACTTGGGGGCCGTGGCAAGCTGCGAAGGCGTGCCCGTGGCAGGAGGCTTTGCGGTAGGCGATCGCCGGGTTCGTGAGATCGCGGGCATTGCGACCCTCGAATCTCACCGTCGGCGAGGGTACGGTGGCGCGATTATTGAGCACTTACTATCACGTTTCTTCGGGGACGGGGGCGAGGTTGCTTGGCTCACTCCTGGCGATGCGGGGGCGGAATCGCTGTACACAAAACTCGGATTTAAGCCGACCGGAACCCAACTCATCATGTCGCTCCCGCCCTGCGAGTAGGTACAACCAATGGCAATGAAGCAAAGGCTTAACGTCGGACTAATTGGATATCAGTTCATGGGCAAAGCCCACAGTAACGCCTATCGCCAGGTCAATCGATTCTTCGATCTACCGATCGAGATCGGCATGCGCACGATCTGCGGCCGCAACGTTGGCGGGGTTAAGAAAGCTCAAGAGACACTGGGCTGGGACCAATATGAGACTGACTGGCGCAAGGTGATCGCAGACCCTGATATTCACATCATTGATGTAGTCACTCCTGGCAACACACATTGCGAAATCGTGTGTGCCGCTGCGGCAGCCGGAAAAATCGTCTTTTGCGAGAAACCAATCGGCAACACCCTCGCCGAGGCAAAACAGATGTTGGACGCCGTCGAAAAAGCAGGCGTCGCCAATGCGGTGTTTCATAGCTATCGCAAGGCCCCCGCCGTCGCCCTTGCAAAGAGAATGATTGAGGAGGGCCGGCTGGGCGAGATTCATCACATGCGAGCGGTGTACCTTCAGGATTGGATCGCCGATCCCAAGTTCCCGCTCGTTTGGCGTCTCCAGAAGGAAATCGCGGGGAGTGGAGCTCACGGCGACATCTGCGCCCACATCATTGACCTCGGGCGTCACTTGGTGGGGGAGTTCAACGAGCTAAGCGGGATGCTGCATACGTTCGTCAAGCGGCGGCCTCTCGTCGGTGCAACGGATGGAGGCCTCGCCGCAATCGCGAGTACCGAAATGGGCGATGTGACTGTTGATGATGCATCCAGCTTCATCTGCAACTTCAAGAATGGGGCGATCGGCACGTTCGAGGCGACGCGTTTTGCAGTTGGACGAAAGAACCATAACCGGTTTGAAATTAATGGGTCCAAGGGATCGATCGTCTTTAACTGCGAGCGAATGAACGAGCTTGAGTTCTTTGACAGCGCCGCTCCCGAGGGTTTGCAGGGTTTCACGCTCATCCAGGCCACCGAGAGTGCCCATCCGTATGCTGGTCACTATTGGCCGGCTGGACACATCATTGGTTACGAACACACGTTCGTTAACTTGATCGCGGACGCCCTGACCGCCATTGCCAAGGGTGAAGCGCCCTCTCCGAATATGAGGGACGGGTACGAGAACCAAAGGGTCCTTGACGCGGTTGAGCGCAGTTGGGCGGAGCGACGCTGGATCAGCTTGTAAAGCTGCAAAGAAAAGTGCCCCGCCAGTTACTACTGGCAGGGCACATTGAGTGGAGGATTAGCGTTACTTGTTTCGACGATTGCGCCGAAGCAAAGCGAGCGCGGGCAAACCCAAGGCCAGCATCGTAGCGGGCTCGGGCACCGGCGAAGAAATGTTGTCCCAAACAACTGAGTTGCCGTTCGGCGTCGCACTTGTGCCACCAATGATGTAAGCGATGTTTGACCCCAGGACGGTTAACGACTGAGCAGGGAGCGTGGTGCCCCTGAAAACCGAACTCGAACCCACCACGGCATTGCTTGCGGTGTATGCGGTGAGTGTCACGGTGCCGTCATCGTCCGTGCCGTTATCGCCAAACCACACGGTGATGTCCGTCAGAGCCATGGAGAAGTCAATACGGATTGGCTTCCAGCTATTACTCGGAGCCGACACGCCACCTGCGAGCGAGATCGTGCCAAACGGAAGCGCCGCGGCACCGGCGGGATTGATGGCTGTCACCAATCCGCCAACGCCCGTCGCAGTTGCGGTGACGCCAGAGACAGTTTGAGCGTAAGACGCCGATGTCCCAGCCGTCAGATTTTCCCAGTTAAAAGTGACCGCATGCGATACGCCAACGACCAACAGACCTAAACCAATTAAAGTAAGTTTCATTTAAAGCCTCTCCTCAAAGGCAAAACGTAGTATACAGGGGATTCCAAAATCTCTAGCTCGTAAAATTACTGGTTTTGAAAGGGAAGTCCTGAATATCTGATCATCATGGATGGAGGTAAGAGTCCTATGAACCTGACGCGGCTCATAAACTGGAACCCGCCGGAAGAATCCAGCCAAAGATGCCCAGCCCAAGAAAGTCAGTGCGACAAAGAGGCAGAAAGAGATTTTCATCACAGCCGCTTGGGCTCGTTCTGTTCCTGCGAAAGCCCCTCGCTTGCCGAATGTCCAAAGTCCGTAGGACAAGTGGTAACTTGCGGTTAGAACTCCCAGGGCGTAGATGCCAAGAATAACATAGCCACTACTCGAAAGCTGGGCCTGCATAGCGGCATAGTTGACCACTTCTGGATTGTTCCCGCGCAGCTTTACTTGGAGCGTGGTCGTGCAAAAGTGAAAGATCACAAAAACAGCCAGAAAAACGCCCGCGATCTTCTGCAACAGGACAATGCGGTGGTGACGCTTGTCTTCGTTGCTCTCTTGGCGGCTTGCAATAATGACTCCATAAATCATGTGGAAGGCCAGCGGCACCCACACGAGGAGAGCCTCTAATCCAATCTGAATGGATACGGGGACGCGGTAGAGAAATCTATTAACTCGGTCGTATGTCTCGGGGCCGGAAAGGCTAAAGCTAAGGACGCCCAGATGATAAATCGTAAAGATCCCCAGGGGCACAACTCCTGCGATGGAGTGCAGTTTCTGCCAGAAGGATAGCTCTCGACCATGGGCAGATGCCACCCAAGGATGTTACCGTTTTGGCCAGTTGACCGCTTCGTTCGTGAGCCGTGCTCGTACACTCACCCAGCCAGACCCTTCCGTAGACCTCGGGATGAAGATTTCGATGGCGCATGCACAACTGTCGAAACTCATCGTTGTTGGCTCCGGACGAAAGGACGGCGGCCGTAGCGTGCCTGCGGCAAGGATTACCCCTTTGAAACGGAGCCCGCGCCTTCTATCGACTTCTTCACACTCGCGCCGCCCCGATACCGAATGTCCCCGGCCCCATTGATCTCCGCGTCGAGGTCGGTGTCGGCGTGCAGCTCAATCGTGCCCGCGCCATTGATGCTTGCGCTCACCTTCGATGACTTCAGATCGAACGCATGAATATCGCCCGCTCCATCGATTCCCAGCTTCACCGAGTTCGCCCGTCCGGTTAGGTCGATCGTGCCCGCTCCGTCAATTTGAGCCACGAACGTAGCCCCTTCGATCCCCGAGATTTTCGCATCCCCCGCGCCATCGATTCCAAACTCGGACAGCGACGGAGTCGTAATGACCACCTTTAGTTTGGTGGGGTTGACCGACTTATCGGTGGATATGATCAACTGGTCATTCTTCACCGTTGTCTTCAAGTGCTTTTCCAGATTGTCATCAATCGTGACCTCGATCGAGGTCGTTTTGCCAACCGTAATCTGAACGTCCGCGGGACCCTCGCTGAGAACCTTCGAGAAGGCTCCAACGGATCGTTTGACCGTCGTCAGCTTGCCAGAACCTGGCGTCCCGCTTCCAAAATGGGATAGGGCGCATCCGCCGAGGGACATCGAGCAAAGAAGAAGGAGTGCGAGCTTCATGCGTTCCATGATATTCGGTCCCAGGACCGAAGGCCTAGGACTACTGACGGGTTCCAAACACGGGCTGCCCCGGGTATTGGGTATTGGGTATTAGGGGGAAGGTATATCCAAAAAATGCCTCCATCCGAATCGGATGGAGGCTGTCAGAACCCATACTGATCAGGTTCGGGGTTCGCCGTTGAAGTCCGGAATACCGTTCAGATCATACGGCAACTCGAAACACTCGATGATGTTCGCTGGATTCGCCGAATCCGGGCCAGTACCATACAGCTTGGCGTTCGACTTGAACCACTTGCTGTGGCTGTCCGCGAAGTTCACGCAGATTCCCTTCGTGTAGCGAGGAAAGCCAGCAAAGTTCGTCCGATCAAGGGGACCAGCCGGGGTTCGGTAGGCCGCGCGATAGGGATAGAGTGGATCGGCGGTCGCGGGAACGTTCTCGTTCACGACGCCTGCCTTCTGATACCTTGAGTCGAAGAACATCGGGGTGCCCGAAACGTCATTCAATGCGCCTTCGCTGACCACGGGGTCGTTGCCGAAAAGGTTCGGAGCAACCGCAGGATCCTCGAACAGGGCGAAGTTGAACGCGAACCCAGCGCGCTCGATTCTCTCGGCGGGCGTCATGCCAATCGCCGCTAGAATCGACTTCCATTTGATCGCGTCCTCGTCGCCAGGTGCCATTAAGATGTCCTTGTTCTTCGCGTAAGGCTGCAACGCATCATAGATTGCGAAGACCCGCGCGCCGGGCATCACGATGCCGTTGGGGGTATTCAGCGAATAGGCGCTTTGGCCAAAGTATCCGTCGTAATCCGTATTGTACAAAAGTACAGAGGTGGCGTTTTGCTTGAGGTTGCTCAAAGCAGCCGTTTTCTTGGCAGCTTCCTTGGCCTGGGCAAACACCGGGAACAGGATCGCGGCGAGGATTGCGATAATCGCAATCACAACCAGCAACTCAATGAGCGTAAATGCAGCTCTTTTTGTCATACAAAGTCCTCCATCATCAAGAAAGCGACGCATCATTGACGTCGCCCCCGGGCCGAATCAATCACTCGGCAAAGAATGATAGCTCATTGCCTCATGTTAAACCAAGGTTAGCCCTAACAGGTTTTGTGAAGTTTTCCACATGGGCATTTATGGAGTTCCAAATCGTCGACCGCCCGGTACAATCGTTGCAAGGTGACGCAGGTTCAAATGGGGGCGAGGGACACTTTGACGCTTCTAGGGGTGCCGATTGATCGTGTTACGATGGCCGAGGCGTTGGCTCGTATCGAGGCTTTCATCGCTTCTGGGGAACCCCACTTCGTCGCCACCGCCGATGCCAGTATGCTGGTGGACGCGCATGACCTTGGTTCCTTTGGAGACCTGCTGAGATCAGCGGCGCTGGTAACGCCCGACAGTGCGGGCATCCTCTGGGCGGCGAAGAGAGCGGGGAAGCCCATCGGAGCTAAAGTGAGCGGCGTGGAACTGGTGGACCAGATTTGCCGGCTCAGCGCGGAAAAGGGGTACCGCATTTACTTCCTCGGGGCAGCACCCGGAGTTGCGGAAATGGCGGCCGATCGGCTTCGCCTTCGCCATCCGGGGTGCAACATTGTCGGAGCACGCCACGGTTACTTCCCGGCGAGCGATGATGAACTCATTGCAACAGAGGTCGCGGAATCGAAACCCAATGTCCTTTTCGTCGCGATGGGTATCCCCCGGCAAGAGCAGTTCATTGAGAAGACTCAATCCATCATTGGCGCGCAGGTCGCAATGGGGGTCGGAGGTTCCCTCGACGTGTATAGCGGGAAGGTGAAACGCGCTCCTCTTGCGTTTCAGAAGTTGCGGCTGGAATGGCTGTGGCGGCTTCTGCTCAATCCAAGCAAGTGGCGCAAGGCGATGAAGCTGCCGCGATTTGTGATGATGATTCTGAGGTCCCCGAAGTGAAGATCTACACAAAAACGGGGGACGACGGGACGACCGGCCTGGTGGGCGGGAGCAGGATTCGGAAGGAAGATGCCCGGATTGAGGCGATCGGATGCGTAGACGAGCTTAACGCGGCGATCGGCTGGTCGCGCGTCGCGGGACTGCCGGTGCCGATTGAGGAGGTCCTATGTGAGGTTCAAAGTCGGCTTTTCGACGTCGGGGCGGAGCTGGCTACTTTGCCCGATGGGCGATTTACCAATGCGTCCCTGGGTCAGGAAGATATTGAGCAACTGGAGTCCTCGATGGACTTCCAAACCGAGACATTGGCCCCGCTGAAGAACTTCATCCTGCCTGGGGGAACCGAAGCCGCCTCGCGTTTGCATCTTGCTCGAACGATTTGTCGGCGAGCCGAGCGCCACGTTTTAAGGATTGACCCGACTCCAAGGCCCGAAATCGTTCATTATCTAAACCGACTGTCCGATTGGCTATTCGTCGCCGCGCGAACCACCAACGCAACATCAAACGTCGAAGATATCAAGTGGTCCTCTCAAGGAGGCTCGTAAAGTTATGCATGCTCTGATCGCCAGTCTCGTCGCTTTCACTTTTCAAGGGGGCGCCGCTCAAACGGAAGCTCCCCAAACGGAGACCGCGGGTCAAACCGTCTCCAAAATGATGGCCCACTACTACGGGGCCAAAGTACTGATTGGCACGATCATCCTTAACCAGCGATCGGGGAGCAAGGTGGCGACAATCGCGACTCAGCTTCAGGTTCAGAGCCCCAATAGAGTTTTTCTTCGGCAAAGGCTCGACGCATCCTATGGCCAAGTCGAATGGCTCGTGACTTCAGACGGGAACTCGTTTACATACGATCCTCCTAAGGGGATCGAAGGCAAGCGCCTGATGGAATCGTGTTGGCAGAACGGGATTTCATTTACCTATCGGAACGTGTACCAGGCGGTCGTTCAAAGTCTAGGGGATCGCTCGACACCACTCGATCTTGTTATGGGTCGGCGCGAGGACTTGGAGTATCGGAGGCTACAGTGGGCGACGCTCACCAAACTCGGCGATTCGAAACTGGGCGATGTCCCGGTAACCGTGGTCGGGGGCAAGCTTCGGGACTACGGCAAGGCGCCGGTCAGCGGACAATACGAAATGTACATCGACGCCAAGTATCAACTTTTGCGCTACGTCGAGCACGAGTCGGTCGCCGTTAAGGTGAATGGGCAGGATGTCGTTCAGGCCGTCGAGTCGGTCTGGGATGTGAACATCGCGATTGATGGGACGGTTGATCCCGCGCTATTCAAGGTCATTCGGTAAGGCAACGTCCCCACTTCCTTTGCTAAGAAGCAGACGCTTCGAATGGAAGGGAGCCAAGACCGGTATCCTACGCCCTTGATGGGATTCGATGCGCACTAATGTTGTCCTCATTGACTACGAGAACGTCAAAGCAGTTGACCTGCATGAACTGAAACGCCCCGACGTTCAGGTCATCGTCTTTATCGGAAGCAATCAGTTGAAGGTGCCATCGGAGTTGGCAATCCAAATGCAATCCCTTGGAGAGCGAGGGAAATACGTGCAGATTTGTGGAAATGGGTCCAATGCATTGGACTTTCACATCGCGTTCACGATAGGTGAAATGTGCTCGGCCGAAGTTCCCACGTTCTTTCACATCATATCCAAAGATCAGGGTTTTGACCCGTTGATCGCCTACTTGAAGTCACGGAACATCCTTGCCGCTCGCTCCAAGTCTATCGGAGACGTGCCATTCGTGAAAGCCTCTCAGCCAAAGACGGCGGTGGCTCGAGCTGATTACCTGATTGAAAAGTTGTCTGCTCCCAAGGCGACTAAACCGCGCACCGTGAAGACGTTGGCCAACGCAGTACGGGCTGTGTTTAACCGCCAACTCTCAGACGAAGAGATCGCCGATGTTCTATCCATCCTGTCCAAGCGCCGATTCACCACAGTTGAAGGGGACAAGGTCACTTATCCTGGCCTAGTCGGCTAATGTGGTGGCACCGTTCCTGTGCCGGAACATTTGACTTATTGTGAAACTGCCTGGGATCAGCGATCAACCCGGTACTTTTCGATCAGCTGCACCGCTTCGACGACATCCTTCCAGCCGACAACTTCGACTTCCTTTTCTTCCAAGGTCTTGTACACCTCGAAAAAGTGGTTGATTTCTTTCAGTGTGTGAGGATTCAGGTCGTTCAGGGACTTGCGATTATTAAAGCGGGGGTCTCGCGTCGCTACGCAGAGGATTTTCTCGTCGGGGCCCATTTCGTCTCGCATTTCGAGCACGCCAATCGCCCGGGCTTCGACGATGCATCCGGGGAACATGGGATGCATCGACATCACGAGGACGTCGATCGCGTCGCCGTCAAGATACAGAGTTTGCGGGATAAAGCCGTAATCGAACGGATAAAAAAGCGGAGAATAGAGCACCCGATCGAGGCGCAGCATGCCCGATTCCTTGTCAAGTTCGTACTTATTGGTGCTCCCTTTCGGAATCTCGATAACGGTGTTAAAGATAAGCGGCGCATTGGGGCCGATTTTTACGTTGAGCAGGGACATGGGTCCCGTAATGGTACCGGGACATGCCTCCACGCTGGGGAGGGTGGAGGCATGCGCAAAAGGAATTACTTCCCGTACTTCTGAACATCGCTAAGGACTTCGACCTTGCAGATTTTCCATCCCGTGGGCGTTCGCCGCCACGTGTCCACACTTTCCGACAAGCTCGTCATCGACATTCGTTTGCCGTCCATGATCGCCGACATGTTCAGGTCGGACGAACACCGCACCCGGCACTCATTGCCCATAAACCCGAAACTGTCGTTCTTCATGGAAACTTTGTGAAAGGTGAGGCCCTTCATCGCCATCTGCCCCGACATCATGGTCTGGAACTCCTTTCGGCCCATGGATTGACCAGAAGGGAGCACCCATACAAAATCGCTCGTGCAGAGCCGCATCACTCGCTCCATGTCTTTGGCAACAATAGCTACCTTCAGCTTCGCGTATTGCTTCTCGATTGCGGCGATACCGCCACTTTGGTCAGCGCTCACTTGTATGGCAACCAGGGCCATAGGGACGAGCAAAATTAATTTCTTCATTGGAACACCCTCCGCTAAGTACGTTAGCACGAAATGGAGCCTGGCGACCAACTAGACCTATTGAGGAGGGTTTGCCAGCGGATAGCGGACAACGTGATCCGGATACTGATCTAGCCTCGCCTTGCTCCAACGCATCCAGCGCGTGTGTCCGTCGGCATACACGTAGTTTGCGCCTTGAACATGGCGATTGAAAGATATCCAACCCTCGTTTGGTCGGCTCCCGCTGCCCCATTGAACGAGGGCCGCTTCCCCGGCCCACGTGTCGTAATCGTCTTGAGGCGGGAAATAGAAGTCGCTCGAGGGATCGGCGAATCCTGCGCTATTACGCTCGGAGAACATGATGATGTTCGGATCTTCAAGCCCCGATAGTGCCGACTCAGTCGCGAATCCACCAAGGACGTTCTCCATCGCATAACGACACGACTTGTGCGTCCAAATCGAGTTGAGAAGGTAACTCCACATGGTCAGGTTGCCCTGACTTGCTAAACACAGCTCGGAGTTAGGGTCCAAGTCGCAGCTATCGCCAACGATTTCCGATCCTCCATTAAAACCGATAATGTCTCGACTCAGAAACTTGGAGCGCGCGGCAGGGTCATTCGGGCAAAACATGAAATCGCGATTCTTCATATAGGGTTGGAAGAAGATCGCCCACGGCTTCTCCGCCTGACTGTTCCCGAATCCCCCACCCTCACACTCAGCGGCGGTTGCAGGTAGGTTGGTGATCAGCGAACCGTCGTCAAGAACCCAGTCGTCGTGGTGCCGAAAAAGTGCACCGTCGTTATCTCCCAAGTACAGTTGGCTCGAAAGCGCGAGCTGACGAAGGTTAGAAATGCACTGGGTCTTTTTCGCCGCTTGCTTGGTTTGGGCGAAGACAGGAAAGAGAATCGCAGCAAGAATGGTGATAATCGCAATGACGACCAGGAGTTCAATAAGGGTGAAGGCACGTCGCATGCGTAAAAGGTAGGGCCTCGACCTTTACGAAAGATGGTTGCCTTCTGAATGCTCGATGAAAACGGCTTAACCGAGGGCTTTCCGCTTCTTCTTTCGCCATTTCTTCAGTTCGCGGTCAAACTCTTCGCCCGTCGTAGACCACGCTGCTATGGCGTGGGACACCAGGCTGATTCCCCAACCTAAGATGACCCAGATGAACCAAGGATAGCGGGACCCGGTCATCCACCAGACGCCAACCAGGAACGCGTTCGTGCCCAGGTACGACGCGAAGTGCTGCATGAAGCCGGCTTTTCGCTCTCGTCTAAATGCTTCAATCTCGCTTCGGGTGGCGAGATCGGACGCGAACTCGGCTTCGGCGCGTTCGACTGCTTCCTTGGATATCCCCAGTTCCGCGGCAGTCTGTTCGAGTACGTGCCGCGAAAAATCGCTATTGCCATCAATGGCGGCAGCTCGCTTTAGGATCTCCTGAACCTCTCCGTCAGAGTACTCGTGTCGCGGCATATCTTCAAACTATACGCGATTCCCATTGATCGGCGTTGCATCCAATTTCCGAAAGCAGACTTTCAATATCCGAAAGGATCACGCTTACTTTATTAAAGATATCGTAGGTATATGGTCCTATCGCGGTCCCAGACGGCCACGAACGGAGGGAATATCCCATACAATATAAAGCGAGGGATATGGTGAAACAAAACTTGACACGAGTTCTTGGATGGGAAGCCCATCTTGTAGAGCGAGCCGTCGCCGGAGAGACGGTCGCATTCGAGTTGCTAAGCGATCTCCATCGGCCTGCGTTGCAGGCGATGGCGAGCCGTATGCTCCGAAACAGCGACGACGCGAAGGACGCGGTTCAGGATACGATGCTGAAGGCGTTTCGCGCAATCCGCGAGTTTGACGCCTCGCGGCCCATTCGGCCCTGGCTCTGCCGCATTTGTGCAAACTGTTGCGTGGATGTGGTCCGGGGCCGACGGCACTCCGGTGAGCCACTCGAAGCTCACGAATACATGCTTCAAGATCCGAGCGAACCGCTGGAAGAGCGAGCCGAGAAAGCGATGCACCAGCGCGCGATCGTTGATGCCATTCGAAGGCTCCCCGAGCGGTACCGCCGGATCATCTTCATGCGGCACTTCCGACACATGGAAGTGAATGAAATCGCCGAGGCCCTGAACGCGCCGGAAGGCACGGTCAAGAGTTGGCTGTTCCGGGCGAGAGCGATGCTGAAGAAGGATTTGCAGGTTGCGCTCGTGGCCTAAGACTTCACGCTGAGTAAGTCTCGAATCTCGGTCAGCAGGGCCACATCTGCGGGAAGGGCTTCGGGCGCGGGCACTTCATCTTTAGCGCGTTGCATTTTGTTCATGGCCTTGACCATGAGGAAGATCACGAACGCGGTCACGATAAAGATAATAATGTTGCTCAAGAAGGCGCCGTAAGCGATCACGGCGCCTTCTTTCTTCGCCTCGACGAGTGTTTTCGCTGATTGTCCGGCGAGGGGAATGTACTTGTTGGCAATGTCTACGGTTCCCAGAGGAAGGGATATCACGGGCATGACGACGTCATCCACCAGCGAAGTCACGATCTTGCCAAAGGCCGCGCCAATAATGACGCCAACCGCCAAATCTACGACGTTGCCGCGGTTGATAAACTCCCTGAACTCTTTCAGCATCAATAAAAATACGATTGGAAGCTAGGATTCGGCGCGCTTGAATCCGAGGCTCGCGCTATTGATGCAGTAGCGTAACCCAGTTGGCTCGGGCCCGTCGGGGAAGACATGGCCCAAATGACCGTGGCAGGAGGCACACAGAACTTCGACCCGGCGCATTCCGTGCGTTGTATCAGAGCGCTCAAGGATGCGAGACTTGTCAACGCCCTCGTAGAAACTTGGCCATCCGCAACCGGAATCGAACTTCGCTTTGGATGTAAAGAGAACAACTCCGCATCCCTTGCAAACGTACTCGCCCGCGTCGTGGTTCTTATAGAACTCGCCCGTAAACGCGCGCTCGGTACCGGCTTCTCGAAGCACGCGAAACTCCTCGGGCGACAACTGGGCGCGCCACTCTTCGTCCGACTTTTCGACAACTGGTTCCATTCTATTCGACCTTCAAAAGTTCAATACGTACGTAAAAGAACGAATCTGCGTCAACACCGGTTCGTTCACTGGCCATGAAGCCGATGCGGGGCGGTATCGCGAGTTCGCGGACTCCACCGGCTTTCATGCCCTTAAGGCCGTCCTCGATCGTGTTCAACGCTTCCTGCTGACCAATCGTGAAGACGATGGGTTTACCCATGGTCTTGGTGTCTCGGGTGTCCTGCACGAGTTTCCCGTCGACTCCCCGGACCTGATAGTGGACCGTGCACTTGCTATCGTCCTTGACCGCAGCTCCGGTGCCGAGTTTCTCATCGAAGTGCCCGTACATTAGCTCTTCCCCAAGTTTGCTGACCTCCAAAACCTGGATCGTGAAGTAAAGGTCTGTATAGGGGGGAATCTTCGGTGGGCGACCCTGCTCCCCGTAACCAAGTTTCCAGGGAATCGAAAGTTTTCGAACTCCGCCCGGCAACATTCCGAGCACGCCTTCTTCCCAGCCCTTAATGACGCCTCCTGCTCCGACTTGGAACGTCAATGGCTTCGCGTCGGGCTTGGTTTTGGGATCGTTTCCGTCGAACTCTGCGCCATCCTTGAAGGTGCCTGTATAGATAACCCAGATCGTATCGCCTTCCGCGATCGGCTTCATTTTAGGGTTGAATCGGTTGGGCTTGCCAACGATGACGTCGTCCTTGACAAGGGAGGTGAGACCACCCTTCGGAGCGTCAGCCGGCGCGGCTTCCTTTTTGTCGTCTTTACAACCAACCAGGCAAAGCGTCAGGGCGAGGGATCCGATAAAGAGTGTGCGCATAAGCATGAGCGGGCCGAATTCTACCCGTCAGGTTCAACACCCCTCGCCGGTACAATGTTCCCTCGCCCCTATTTATGGCAAAGACTAAATCCAACAAACTGCCCGATGCGCCGAAAACGATTGTCAATCGGAAGGCTCGGTTCGACTTCGAGCTTCTACAAACGTACGAGGCCGGCGTCGTCCTGCTCGGCAGCGAAGTCAAGAGTGTCTGGTTGGGAAGGGTGAACATGGTCGACGCGTACTGCCATATTTCAAACAATGAAGCCTGGCTCGTGAACTTGGACATTGAGCCTTACACCCACGCAACAAACTATCAGCCCGAAAGGCGCCGCGACCGGAAGCTCTTGTTGCACCGCAAGGAAATCGCGCTCATCAATCGAAGGTCCAAGGAAAAGGGGCTGACGATCGTGCCGACAAAGATTTACTTCAATCACGGGAAAGTGAAGGTCGAGATCGCTTTGGCCAGAGGAAAACGGGAGTACGACAAGCGACGCTCGCTGGCCGAGAAGGACACCCGGCGAGAAGTTGAACGTGCCCGATCGCGGCTTGACTAGGTACCGTAACTTAATGGGAGACCCCCTTCAAATCATCGTTGGCTATAGTGATCGTCCAGTTGCGTTGCTCGCCAAGTATGGCAACCGGCACGGACTGATTACTGGCGCTACAGGTACAGGCAAGACGGTTACGCTGCAAACCCTTGCCGAGGGCTTTTCCGACCTCGGAACGTCCGTTTTCATGGCCGACGTCAAAGGCGACCTTTCCGGGATGTGCGCGGCCGGAGGCGGAAACCCAAAAATAGACGCCCGGCTGGAGCAGCTTGGCCTCAAGGATCGCCCCTTTGGGACGTACCCAGTTACCTTTTGGGACCTTTGGGGCGTACAGGGGCATCCGATTCGTACCACCATCTCCGAGATGGGGCCGGTGCTGCTATCGCGGCTGATGGCCTTGAACGATGTCCAGGAAGGTGTTCTGAACCTCGCCTTCAAGCTCGCGGACGACGAGGGCTTGCTACTTCTCGACCTCAAAGACCTTCGCGCCATGTTGGTGTACGTCGCGGACCATGCTCAGGAGCTCACGCACGAGTACGGCAACGTGAGCAGCGCAACGGTGGGGACCATTCAACGCAACCTCCTGGTTCTTGAACAGCAAGGCGCGGAGCAGTTCTTCGGAGAACCCGCCTTGGTGCTTGCTGACTTCATGCGAACAAGTGCGGACGGACGTGGGATGGTGAACATCCTGGCCGCCGACAAGCTGATGGAGAACCCGCGGCTTTACTCGACATTCCTGCTTTGGCTCTTGTCGGAGCTCTTCGAAGTGCTTCCCGAGGTTGGTGATGTCGATCATCCGAAGTTGGTTTTCTTCTTCGATGAGGCGCATCTCTTGTTTTCCGATGCTAGCCCGGCACTCGTGCAAAAGGTTGAGCAGGTTGTTCGCCTGATTCGTTCGAAGGGTGTCGGCGTGTACTGGGTGACCCAGAATCCCCTCGACATTCCGGATTCCGTGCTCGGTCAGCTCGGCAATCGAGTTCAGCACGCGTTGCGTGCGTTCACTCCGCGTGATCAGAAGGCCGTTCAAACTGCGGCGGATACTTTCAGACCAAATCCTGCGTTCAAAACGTCAGAGAAAATCACCCAACTGGGAGTCGGCCAGGCGCTGGTCTCCTGTCTGATGGATGGCGGAATCCCGATGGAAGTTCAAGACTCGCTCATCGTCCCGCCTCGCTCACGAGTAGGACCTTGCGACCCGGGGACGCGACAGCAAACTTTCAACATGAGCACGCTGGGGGCAAAGTACGATAAGACGATTGATCGGGATTCCGCATACGAAGTCCTGAAGTCGAAGGCTGAGCAAGCCGCAGTCGTGACGCAGGAAGCTCAGCAAAGGGAGGAGATCAAGCCCGCTCCGGAACGGCGCGCCCCTGCGCGGCGATCGGACAGCATCGTGGAATCCATGGCCAAGTCGGTTGTCAGATCGGCGGGATCTCAAATCGGGCGCTCTCTCGTGCGCGGGATTCTCGGCGGGCTATTCAAGGGCCGACGCTGATGATGGAGGTTCTCTGGAGCCTCGTTAAGGAGATTCCCGCCGGTCGTTGTGCCACTTATGGCGAACTTGGGCGCGCCTTGCCCAACCCGGTGAGCGGGAAGATTATCGGAGGATGGATGGCCCAGGCGCCCGAGGGGGTGCCTTGGTGGAGGGTCATTGCGAAGGCGGGCGGGTTCCCGATCGCCAAGCGCGATCCGAGTTTGGGGCTAACGCAACGGCAGCTTTTGGAGCAAGAAGGCGTTCCATTCGTAGGCGATGTCGTTGACCTCACGAAATGCGAGTGGACATGCTAGACTTCAAAAATCATGCTTGCATTGCTTGCTGCAACTCTCTTGGCTGCGCCGAATGACCTCGCTGAGGCCTACAAACGTGCGGATGCACTCCCGGCATTGACGCGCGGGAAGGCGTTGAACCTGACCCTCGCGCCTAACTGGATTGGGACGGACGCACTTTGGTATCGGGCAGAACGGAAAAACGGAGGGAGCGAGTACATCGTTGCCACGCTGAACGGATCCAAGCGGCCCCTCTTCGACCACACTCGCTTGGCCGACGCTTTGGCAAAGTTGGGGACGGAGAAGGTTGATTCCGCGAAACTTGCCCTTACGAACTTGGAGGTCGCTGGGGACCTTAACTCAATGGCGTTCACTTACGCCACTAAGCGGTACACCGTCAGCTTCTCGGATTACGTTGTGAAGTTATCGGGAACGCAGAGCACGGTCCAAGAAGCGGCGTCCGAAGTGCCGGACGAGGAAGCCACGTTCACCGAGTTTCCCGTTCCGCGAGCAGGAGCCACGCTCAGCCAGCAAACCCCGCGGAGCAACGACTCCCCTGACGGTAAATGGACCGTTGCTGTCGCTGATGGCGTCGTCAAAGTGACGCCGAAAGCGGGTGGAGATGCGATCACCCTTTCCCAAACGCCAGGATTCACGCAAGCGCGTTGGTCGAGAGATTCGAGATATCTTGTCGGGATGCGTCTGCTTCAAGGCGAGCGCAAACAAGTTCATCTATTGGCCTCTTCGCAACGTGCGGCGACCCGGGCCCAGCTTCAGAGTCGGTTCTACGATCAACCGGGAGATGTTCTGGATCGCTACGAACCGTACGTGTTCGATGTCGCCGCGAAAACCGAGAAAAAAGTGGACGTCGAACCCATCATGGGCGGCGGGCAACCTTGGGCGGGCCCTCCCGGAGTGGATATGCGCGACGGGCGTTTCATGATGGACTACCCCGAGCGCGGTTATCAGAGGTTCCACGTCGTCCAGGTCGATTTCGCAACTGCAAAGGCAACCCATTTGGTCGACGAATCTTCACCGACGTTCTTTGACAATACGAACGCGATTCTACGGGTCATTGAGCCTTCGAATGAACTCCTCTGGCGTTCCGAACGTGACGGTTGGGGCCATCTGTACTTGTTAGATGGAACGACGGGAGCGGTCAAGAATCAGGTCACGAAAGGTGACTGGGTAGTCCGCTCCGTTGATAACGTCGACGAGAAAGAGCGAACCCTGACCTTTATGGCAAACGGTCGTGAACCGGGCGATCCTTACCTGCAATACCTGTACCGGGCAAACTTGGATGGCACCGATCTAAAGGTGCTGACTCCAGGACAGGGCAACCACCGGGTGGTCTGGGCGCGGGATCGAAAGAGCTTCATTGACACCTATTCTCAAATCAACGTGCCGCCCGTTCACGAATGGCGAAGGGCGGATGGAACCCTCGTCTCTGAACTGGAGAAGGCGGACATAAGCGGTCTTGCCGAGTTCAAGTTGAAACCTGCCGAACCATTCGTCGCAAAGGGCCGCGATGGAACCACCGACATTTGGGGCATCGTCGTAAAACCCACGAACTTTGACCGGCGCAAGAAGTATCCGGTGATCGAGAACATCTACGCGGGACCGCATGATTCACACGTGCCCAAAACATACTTCCCGCTTTTGCGGATGCAGCGGCTTGCCGAGTTAGGATTCATCGTCGTCCAGATTGACGGCATGGGCACTCGAAATCGGGGCAAGAAGTTTCACGATGTTTGTTGGCAGAACCTCGCCGACGCAGGATTTCCGGATCGTATTTCCTGGATGAAAGCCTTGGCCGCCAAGGATAAATCGGTTGATATCTCGCGGGTGGGCGTCTACGGAACCTCGGCCGGGGGCCAGAATGCCGCCGCAGCTCTCCTGTTCCACCCGGACTTTTACAAGGTTGGCGTCGCCTCATGCGGGTGCCACGATAACCGGATCGACAAGCAGTGGTGGAACGAGCAATGGATGGGCTACCCGGTGGGCCCGCATTATGCGAAGCAGTCGAATATTGATAACGCGGGGAACTTGAAAGGGAAGTTGCTCTTGATCGTTGGCGAACTCGATCGCAACGTGCCTCCAGAGTCAACGATCCGCTTTGCGGATGCTTTGCAGAAGGCGAAGAAAGAGTTTGATTTTGTCGTCATTCCGGGCGCTGACCACACCGACGGAGGGGATTACGGCGAACGCAAGCGCAGAGATTTCTTCGTGCGGTGGCTGCTGGGTAAGGAGCCGCCAGAGTGGAACTCGGCAAAGTGACACCACGAAGCTCCATGAGGGAAGACCGCGTGTTTAGCGAGCAGGAAGTCGCCGAGATCATGCGGCGAGCGGTGACACTTCAGGAGACCGCTAAGGAAGGCGGCGCCGAATACCGACCGGGTGTTACCAAGGCCGAACTCCAACGTGCGGCGAAGGAAATGGGGGTTGATCCCGCATTCTTGGAACAAGCGATTCTTGAGAAGCTTGACGGTGTTCCCGCCAAGCATCATGGCTACTTGCCCGAGGAGCAACGCGTCGTGGAGGGCGAACTCGACCCTGCCGACTTTGACATCATCCTCGATCAAATTAAGACCCGAGCACGAAGCCGGAATCCGATTACCCAGGTTGGCAGAAGCCTGCGAGGGCAAACGTTTACCGGCTCGGGGCTCGCAAATCTGGAAATCACTTCTCGAAACGGCCGCACTCGGATTAACCTGAAGCCGTTTCCGGTATTTGAGATTTTGGGGACTTTCTATCCCGCGTTCCTGGTCAGCATGATAGCGGGTGGTTCACTCGCCCAGCATGGCATGGGTGGCATCGCGACCGCGGTGGCGGGCGGCGCGTTTGGGCTGGCCATTCTCGGATTTCGACAGTGGATATCGAAGTCTCGCGAGGCGACGGCCCGGCTGGCGGACAAATTGCAAAGCGCGGTCAGCGATCATGTTGGGAAAGACTTGCGAGAGAACTTGGGCGCCGTGCCTGCCGCCGAGGAATCTAAGGAGAACGCGGACATCGAACAAAATCAATCCACCTAGCGACCAAGGTAAAACGCATCCCATGCGTCGCTGGCTCTTGTTGTCGCTCCTCCTCTCGTCCCTTGTCCAAGCGGACAAGATTCCTTCGCCAAAGGAGTTTCTCGGACACGACGTTTGCGAAGACTATTATCTCGCGAACTACCAAGAACTGACGGCCTACTGGAATGAGCTCGACAAGCGGAGCGATCGCTTGAGCGTTGAGAGCATCGGCAAGACGGAGGACGGACGCGATCAGCTGATGTGTGTGATCACCGACCCTGGAAACCGGCGCAACTTGCAGAGTTACCGCAAAGCCAGTGAGCGACTTGCCCGAGCAAAGGACTTCAAGAACGACGACGACGCGCGGAACTTCGCTCGCAAACAGAAGGCGATTATCTGGATCGATGGTGGGCTCCATGCCAGCGAGGTCTTGGTCGCGCAGCAGCTCATCGAAATGGCCTACCGGCTAACGACCGCGCAGGACGCGGAAACAAAGCGCATCCTGATGGACTGCGTGATCCTCCTCGCCCACGCGAACCCGGATGGTCACGACTGGGTCGCCGACCACTATATGCGCCGATCAGACCCAAAAACTCGAAGCGCGGCGGGCTTGCCTTTTTTGTACCAGAAGTACTGCGGCCACGATAATAACCGCGATTTTTACGCCAACAACATGGCGGAAACCCGCAACATCAACCGGATTTTGTACTCGACCTGGTATCCGCAGATTGTTTACAACCACCACCAAAGCGCGCCGGCGGGGACGATCATGTTCGTCCCTCCGTTTCGGAACCCCTTTAACTACCATATGGACCCCATGACCGCGATCGCCACCGATCTCGTGGGCACCCACATGCACCAGCGCATGATCGCGGAAGGGAAGGCCGGTACCGCGATGCGAGGCTCAACGCTGTACTCCACGTGGTGGAATGGCGGCCTGCGGACGACGACCTATTTCCATAACATGATCGGAATCTTGACCGAGACGTGGGGCTCGCCCAATCCCGGCCTTTTACCTTTCGTTCAGAGATTTCAGATTCCTTCAACTGACGTTCCATTTCCGGTGGAAGCGGGGAAGATGTGGCATTTGCGGGATTCCTTGGAATACGAGATCTCCGCGAACTATGCGATTTTGGATTACGCATCGCGCTATCGGGAGAGGTTGTTGTTTGACTTTTACCGGGCCGGGCGGAACTCGATTGAGAGGGGCTCGAAGGACACGTGGTCGCGCTATCCTTCTCGGCTCACGGCAGGCGGCGCGGAATCGCTGAAGAAGGCCGAGAATCGCGACGCAAGGATGTATGTGATCCCTTCGAACCAACCCGATTTCCCGACCGCGTGCAAGTTCGTGGAAAAGTTGATGCAATGCGGAATCGAAGTGGAGCGGATCGTGGACAGTGGCACGTCCGTCTCGGGCGTGGAATCCGGAGAGTTTCGGGTGGTGACTTCCGCAAGCAGTGGCACCGGCGTCCCGCCCGTGCGTACCACGTCCGTCCCGGGCCTGGAATCCGGAAGGCAGGACCGGGACGATCCGGCTACGCATGACCGGGACGGTCATGCCACTTGGCCGGTTGGGTCTTTTGTTATTCGGTGCGATCAGGCCTTCCGACCCCACATCCTCGACATGTTCGAGCCACAGGACCACCCAAACGACTTCCAATATCCGGGCGGCCCCCCGATTCCACCGTACGACAACGCGGGATACACCTTGGCTTACCAAATGGGAGTTAGGTTCTATAGGGTCCTCGAAAATGTACTGGTTCTCACCGAAAGGGTCATCGAGGTTCCTCGAATCGCAAAGTTCGGGGCGCAAGAGACTCCGACACGCATTATCTTTCCCTCAGGTGAGCTCAGTGCTTTCGCAGCCGTGAACGTCGCCCTCAAGCAAGGGCTTCATGTCACTGACGCCCGAGCATTCGATCCTACGATTCGCGGTGCAAAAGGGTGGCTGAATGTTTTTGGGGAGTCTTCAGCCTTGAAGAAGTATGTCGACAATCTAAAGGGAGGAAGTGTTGGAGCCCTATTCGAGTACTGCGGGACTGAGTCGCCAGAAGCCAAGCTCGAATCGGAAAGGTACTTTGCATTGATCAGCGCGCGCGATAAGGCTCAACCATGGCCAAATCCCATCGGAGAGCAGTCACCGGAGGTGGCACTGATGAAAAAGCCCCGCGTAGCTCTCTGGGATCGGTACGGCGGCTCAATGGAATCCGGATGGACCCGATACGTCCTTGAGCAGTTCGCGTTTGATTTCGACGTCGTGTTTCCGCCCGACCTCGATATGGGCGACTTGAACAGCAAGTACGACTGCATCATCCTGCCGAACCTCGCCGTTCCCGGGCCAGGAGGGCGCGTCGTTGGTACCGGCCCTGGGGGAGAAACAGGGGAGGACGATCCGGAACCCTCTCTATTCCCAAGGGAGACGGTCGGCGATGGCTCGCTCGCCGGGGTCAGGGTTGGGCCTTGGTTGCCTTCGCAGTGGATCTCGGGCCTTGATAGCCCTTCTCCCTTGGAAAGAGAGCAGGGGAGCCCGGTTTCCGAAACCCTCTCTCTTCCCAAGGGAGAGGGTCGGGGATGGCTCGTGCCCCGGGGTGAGGGTTGGCTTCCAACGTCCTTTGCTTCCTTTGAACAAGGAGTAATCGCGAGCCACCCCTCCTCCCCCAGCCCCTTCTCCCCTGGGAGGAGAGAAGGGGAGGCCGGAGCTGCCTTCCAAGGCGGCGGTGGAGCGCAACCTCAATCTCTCGCGCAAGACCCAACAATTCCGTACTTCTATCGCCGACGCATTGGCACCATCGGCGAAAAGACCATCAAGGAACTTCGCAAGTTTGTCGAAAACGGAGGGCATCTACTCTGTATCGGGTCAAGCTCAATCAACATCGCTCGTCAACTCAAGCTGCCCGTCGAGAGCGCTCTCGTGGATGACAAGGGCGTGGCCCTGCCCAATACGAAGTTCTACATTCCCGGATCTGTACTGAAGATGAAGCTGAATCCGGGGCCGCTCACCCGGGGCATGGAAGACTACGTCGACGCGATGTTTGATGAAAGTCCCGCGTTCCGGATTGCCCCACCCCCCACCCCCCTCCCCGCGACACAAGGCATTCGCGGAGAGGGGGAGCCACTCGTCGTTAGCTTCTTCGATACCGACAGGCCGCTGCGCTCGGGTTGGGCGTGGGGACAGGAGACGTTGAAGGGAACTGCGTCCGTGGTTGATGTGCCGTTAGGGAAGGGTAGGGTCGTCCTTTACGGGCCGGAAATTCTCTTCCGAGCTCAGAGCCACGGAACGTTCAAGCTCCTGTTCAACGCGATCTTTCGGTCGGCGAACGGGAACAGGTGAGTGGTGTTGGGGTGTTACGGTGTTACGGTGTTACGGTGTTGAATCTATGCTTAATGATCCAATACCTTAATACCCCAACACTTTAACACCATTAAACACCCCGCACATTAACAACCCGATACGAGTTCCAGAACCGTCTCTCGGTATTTCGTGCGAAAGACTTCTTCATCGAACTTCGCCGCGTGGGCTTTTAGGGCGTTCGGGTCAAATGTCCGTCCCTCAAGTTCCTGAATCGCCTGCACAAGGGCGTCCACCGTCTGAGTCGGGAAGTGGACCCCGAACTCGGGCAAGACCGACTCCGCCGCGCCGCCTACTCCGTAGGTCACCACCGGCAGGCCCGCCGCCATCGCTTCAACGGGAACAATGCCAAAGTCTTCGTAGGCGGCAAACAGCACGGCCCGGGAGCGGCCCATGATCCGCTTCAGATCCTCGTCCGACAAGCGGCCGTGGAACACGACATTTGACAATCCCGCTGCCTGCGCGCGCAACTCCGCTTCCTGTGGACCTGAGCCAACGATGTTGAGTTTGTGGCCGGTCTTTCTCACCGCTTCGATGAGCAGATCAACCTTTTTGTATTCGATAAGTCTGCCCCAGTAAAGAAAACCTTCTTCTTCCGAAACTCGCTCCACGTCGTTCCACACCTTGGTGCGAATCGGCGGATTGATGACCCGATGAACCTCCCGACCGTAAAACTTCTTTAGTCTGTCAGCAGTCGTTTGCGAGTTGCAGAGGAGGAAGTCGGGCTGTTTCGAGGCTACCAAGTCAAGCCGTTTCAGACGCTTGGCGATCAAACGGTGCAACCACGTTCGGGACGCCCTTGGATCGATCTCAGGCACCCAAAGGGACCGTGCAGGAGTGTGATAGTAGCAAATATGAACCGCGCCTGGAGCCTTCCGAACACCGTGAGCAAAGGAGTGCGAGCTTGACAACACGAGGTCGAACCCGGTCAGGTCTAGACTGGCGACGGCCTGCGGCATCAGCGGCGCGTACAGCCAGTGGCGTTTTTTGGCCAAGGGAAAGTTCTGCAAGAAACTGGCGCGCCACTCCATTCCGTCGAGGAACTTGCAACGATCAGGATCGACGATGGAGCCGAAAACCGTTCCAGGAAACACCTCGCACATTTGGGCGAAGACCTCTTCCGAGCCTGCCGGAACTGTAAGCCACTCGTGGACGAGAGCGACCTTCAGCGGGCGCCCCGTGCGGTGAATATGGCGAAGATCGTCTTGAAAATGATGTAGAGATCGAACCGAAGACCTGCCTTTTGGAAATACTCCTTATCCAAAGCCACGCGCTCCTCGTAAGTCGTCGCGCTGCGACCGCCGCATTGCCAAAGGCCGGTGCAGCCGGGGCGCATCGCCATGTACATGTCCTGATCTTCACCATACTTCGCAAGCTCGGGAATGACGATTGGGCGTGGTCCGACGAGAGACATGTCGCCTTTCACGACGTTCAAAAGTTGAGGCAGTTCGTCCAGGCTCGACTTACGCAAGAAGTTGCCAACCTTTGATATCCGCGGGTCATTCTCAATCTTGAAGTTCTTTCGATATTCCTCAAGCAGCTCGGGCCGATCCTTGAGGATTTGCTCGGCATTCCGCACCATTGTTCGGAACTTGTAGATGAAAAACGGCTTTCCTCGATATCCGACGCGCTGCTGTTTGAACATCACAGGCAGGCCGCTCGACATCGCCACAAGAATCGAGACGATAAGGAAAACGGGGAAGAGGACGATCAAAGCCAAGCTCGAGGCGACAACGTCAAAGATCCGCTTGACCACGTGAAATGCGTGGCGATGGTAGCGCTTCGAGACCGGAAGCATGACGCTTCCATCGGCCGTCATCGTGCCGTCTGCATTCACTTTCGATGGATCATCAATCCCCAGCATCAATAAAAACTTCGCCCTTCAATACAATTTTCGGTACTTCGCGTGCCCGTCCCCAGGATAGACGCGCACGGTCTACTAAGGTTTACGCCAAGGACCCCGCAACAGTTTGACTCCTCGCCCCTGTGATATGATCCAGAGAGATGTGCGGGATTGCTGGATATTTGGGGCCTCGGAAGGCCGTCGACGTCGTTTTCGAGCAGCTTAAGCGACTCGAATACAGGGGCTATGATAGCGCAGGAATAGCCTTTCCTGACCACGGTGAGATCCAAATCCTCAAGAAAGCTGGCAAACTTTCGGAGCTTGGGCGGCTTTTGGAGGATCATCCGACCGATGTACGCACCGCGATGGGGCATTCTCGATGGGCAACCCACGGGCCACCAACCGATCTAAACGCGCATCCTCATTACGACCAAACCGAGGATGTGTCGATCATTCACAACGGGATTATCGAGAACTATCTCGACTTGAAGGAAGAGTTGGCCGCGAAGGGGCATGAGTTCCAAAGCCAAACGGACACCGAAGTCGCTGCCCACGTCATTGGTGACGAGTACGCCAAGGGCGTGCCCTTGGAGGAGGCGGTGCGTCTGGCAGTAAAGCGCTTGCGGGGCGCGTATGCGCTCGTGGTCATGTCTCGCCGCGAGCCGGGCAAACTGGTCGCCACGCGCAACGCAAGCCCCCTTATCCTTGGGCTGGGCGATGGCGAGAACATGCTCGCGAGTGATATTCCGGCGCTCTTGCCGTACACCCGGGATGTGGTCGTTTTGGAGGAGGGCCTCATTGCCGTTTTGACCGATCACAGCGTCAAAATCCAAGATAGCGAAGCGCGAGACATTCCGTACAAGCCGATGACGATTGAATGGGACATCGCGGCGGCGGAGCGAGGCGGATATGAGCACTTCATGCTCAAAGAAATCCACGAACAGCCCGACGTGATGCGCCAGACTCTGGCGGGAAGGATCGACGAAACGAATCGGATTCGCTTTGATCAAATCTTCGCCGAGCAGATTTGGTACGACATCGACCGCGTGAACATCATCGCCTGCGGTACAGCGTATAACGCAGGGCTCATGGGCAAGCACCTCTTCGAGAGGTTGCTTAGATTGCCATGCGATGTTTACTACTCAAGCGAGTTTCGATACGGAGATCCGGTTCTTTCACCGAGGTCTCTTGCTATTTTTATCACCCAGAGCGGGGAAACCGCGGACACTTTGGCGGCTTTGCGGCTCTGCAAGCAGCGCCGAATACGAACCCTGGGCATTGTCAATGTGATGGGCTCCAGCATTTCTCGCGAATGCGATCGGACAATCTTCACGCAGGCAGGCCCCGAAATCTGCGTGGCCTCGACCAAAGCCTACACGGCTCAAGTCATGGTGCTCAATCTGCTGGCTTTGTACATTGCGCAGGTCACGGAGAAAACGGGCGTCGACGTGCCCAATATTGTTGAAGAACTGAAGCATCTGAGTGAGAAAGCGGCGATCTGCCTGGAGGACGAACCGGCGATTATCGCGATGGCAGAAAAGCTACGTCACGCCCACTTGGCGTTCTTTCTTGGACGCGGAGCAGACGCCTACGTCGCTCTGGAGAGCGCCCTGAAACTGAAGGAAATCGCTTACATCCCCACCCAGGAGATGCCAGCCGGAGAAATGAAGCACGGGCCGATCGCCCTCATTGAAGAGGGAGTCATCGCGGTTTTCGGAGCTACGAATGATGCGCACATTGAGGGTGCATCGATTCGTGAGAAGGTGATCTCCAACATGCAGGAGATCAAGGCGCGGGGCGGTACGATCGTAGCGGTCACCACCCAAGAGGACACGTCGGTCGAACGCGTTGCCGAGTACGTTTTGCGCGTGCCAAAGTGCGAGAGCGACTTTCTATCCGCCTTGCTTTCCGCTATTCCCCTTCAACTTCTGTCGTATCATATCGCCCGATTGAATGGTCGGGAGATCGACCAGCCGAGGAATCTTGCGAAATCGGTTACGGTCGAGTAGCGGCGATTTCGCGAAACGCTTTTATCGTCAGATCGGTCATTTCGTCGTCTACGTCATTATGGAAAACGCATCGAATCCGATTGGGCGAAGGCGGAAGTGCCCAGATTCCTCGCTCTTTCAGGGCTGATAACCACGGATCGGAAGGGCCGTCAGTGGTGATCAGGACCATATTTGTTTGTACGCTGGCGTGATTGACGGTCAAGCCCCTCACTCCGTCAAGACCGTTTGCCAATAACTTCGCGCGGGCATGATCTTCAGAAAGGCGATTCACCATTCGAGTGAGGCTCACGATTCCGCAGGCCGCTAGAATCCCGGCTTGACGCATTCCTCCTCCGAGCCGCTTTCGCCAGATCCGAGCGCGATCAATGACCTCGTGGGAACCCACCAAAACGGAGCCAACCGGCGATGCTAGACCTTTGCTCAGGCAAAAGCTCACCGAATCGCAGGTCTCAACGACCTGGCTTATCGGCAGCCCAAGCGCGACTGAAGCATTGAATACTCGGGCGCCATCTAGGTGAACTACGATCCTGTACCGATCCGCGATCTCGCGATACGCCCGCATCATGTCGAGGGGAAGGATGGTTCCGCCTGCTCGATTGTGGGTGTTTTCCAGACAGATCACCGCCGTGCCGGGCGTGTGGAGGGAGCGCTGCATGACGGCTCTTTCGACCAACGCGGGATCCATGACGCCTTGGTTCGAGGCCACGGTTCGCGTCATAACACCGTTCAGGACCGCGGGTGCCCCCACTTCATAGTACAAAACGTGAGCTTCCTCTTCGATGATCATCACATCACCGGGTTGGGTGTGCGAGGCCACCGCGATCTGATTGCCCATCGTTCCACTCGGCACGAAAACGGCGGCTTCCTTGCCGAGCATTTGGGCCGACATTGTTTCAAGTTTCGTGACCGTAGGGTCGTCTCCAAGGACGTCGTCTCCCAAGGGCGCGGAGGCCATCGCCTCGTACATTGCGGGAGTTGGCCGGGTGACGGTATCGGAACGAAGGTCGACGATTGCACTCACGTGGGAGAGGATACTTGGGTCGCTCTAGTCGGTGTTCCGATAGCCATCGGTCATGTCCCATATGCCCTGCGATGCGGCCCCTGGGGCCGCCAGATGGGTGCCTGAAGCGTGGGTCGCGATATCGGCGAGTTCTTTCGGGACTTCCGTTGAGGGAACCCAATCTGCGAACTCTCGGCCAAGAAAACCGGTGTCCATTTGTCCCGCGCGAAATGACGGATGATCCAGCACTTCCAGCAAGTAACTGATGTTAGTTTTCACGCCGAGAATGTGGAAGTCTTTAAGCGCTGTGCGTAACTTATCGATGGCCTCCGCCCTTGTTGGCGCATGCGCGATGACCTTCGCCACCAACGAATCGTAGAATCGCGAAATCTCTCCTCCGGGCCCGAAGCCGGTATCGACCCGGATGCCCGGTGCCTTCGGCTCGGCCCAGGCCAGGATTTTGCCAACGGAGGGCAGAAATCCCTTCGCAGGATCCTCGGCGACGATGCGCACTTCGATGGCGTGTCCGTGGATGGCGCTTCGGTCACCCGCAAGGACGGCGGCGGGAACTTCAAGTGGCAATCCGGAGGCGATCCGAAGTTGTTGCTTGACCAGATCGACGCCGGAGATCGCTTCTGTCACGGTGTGCTCTACCTGGAGCCTGGCGTTAACCTCGAGGAAATAGAACTCCCCCGAAGCCTCGTCATACATAAACTCGGCAGTTCCTGCACCTGTGTATCCGGCCAGCTTAACGAGGGACGCTACGCACTCGCGCATTTTCTCCCACACGCCCAGATTGCCGATTGCGAAGATCGGGGAAGGAGCTTCTTCAACCAGTTTCTGGTGCCTCCTTTGCAAGGAACATTCACGCTCAAAAAGTACGGCTACATTTCTGTGAGTGTCGGCCAAAATCTGGGCTTCGATGTGCCGGGGTCGCTCGATGAGCTTTTCGACCATCATCGCGCCATCGCCAAATCCTTTCAGGGCTTCGTCACTGGCGATCGCCGCTTCTTCTAGGAACTGATCCGCGGAGCGCACGATGCGCATGCCCCTTCCGCCGCCACCTGCGCTTGCCTTCAGCATGACGGGAAAGCCGATTCGATGCGCTTCTTCGAGTAGCTTTTCGTTCGTCGCGCCAAGTTCGAAGTATCCCGGAGTTACGGGCACGCCCGCCGAGACGGCGAGTTGCTTTGCGTCTATCTTGGCCCCAAGCTTACGCATGGCATCTGCGCTCGGACCCACGAAGGTGACTCCTGATTGCAAGCACGCCTCCGCAAAATCGGCGCGCTCAGAGAGGAAACCATAGCCAGGGTGGATCGCATCGGCGCCGGTTTGCTTGGCAGCTGCAAGGATTTTCTGGGCATCGAGGTAGCTGGAAGTCGGTTCAGGCTCGCCAATGAAGACGGTTTCGTCGGCCAAGGCGACGTGGAGGGCGTGGCGATCGGCTTCGCTGAAGACGGCGACGGTTCGGATCCCCATCTCCCGAGCTGCCCGGATAACGCGCACGGCGATCTCGCCTCGGTTTGCGATCAGGAGCTTGGAGATCATGTTCGAGGATTGTACTTACCGCGGGGCTTTTTGGTTTATCGCCAACGCGTCCGGAGGGCGTCTTTCTTGCTCTCTGAAAGGAAGGCCGCGTCCACTGCGTTGGCGTATAACTGACCGGCGATGCTTTCGTCCCACCCGAACGTGTCTGCACAACGCTGCCACTCTTGGGTCAAAGTTGTATTGAACATGGGCGGGTCGTCGGAGTTGAGGGTGACCGCGATGCCTTCGTCGATGAGCCGCTGAATAGGATGATCGGTAAGGGAAGGGAAGCCCCCGAGGCAGACATTGCTGGTTGGGCAGACCTCCAGGGTGATGCCATCTCGCTTCAGGCGGGCGACGGTAGCTGGATCGTCAAATGCGCGCACGCCGTGGCCGATGCGCTTGGCTCCGGTGACGTCCAAGGTTTCCTCGATTGACCACGCACCCTCCGTTTCTCCGGCGTGGGCGGATACGGGAAGACCAAGAGCACGCGCTTCCTCGAAAGCTTCCTTGTACATCTTCGTGCCCCGATTTTCAAATCCTGCCAACCCCAGCGCGCACACCCCGTTTCCTCGCCACTCCGCCACCCACTCAACGACCTGCATGGCCCGTTCCGGCGAATCGCCCCGAACGATGTCGAGGATTAACTGCATGTCGACCTGTAAGGTCTCACGCCCCCACGAAACAGCCCGATTAATGGCCTCCATCTGGTCGCTCACGGAGATGCCGCAGTACTTCTCAATCGTGCAAGCAGTGAAGGTGGCCTCGCTGTACAAGATGTTCTGATCGGCCTGGCCCTGCAGGAACTCGCGGGCGATGAACTCCAGGTCATCGGCAGTTTTGATGCACTTCGTGATCGCGACGTAAACATCGACAAAGTGCGAGAAGTCGCGAAACTCGTACCACTGCCGCAATCCCTCAAGCGTGTCCGCTGGCAGGCTCACGTCGTTCTTTTTCGCCAGCGCGAGGACAGTTTCCGGGCGGATGGAGCCTTCGAGGTGAACATGCAGTTCTACCTTGGGCATCGCTGCGAGAAACGCGGGAGACAAGGGCATGTTTTTAGTTTAGCTCGCGCCGGGAACGGGCGAACGGAAGAAAGGAGGAATGGGAGATGGGAAGGCGACACGTCGTTCGAACGGCCAGAGGGTTAGATTACAGACTAGACGTCGTTCGGAGTTCGCTCAGGTGCCTGAAGGAGGGCGCCCGAAGGGTGCTCAATCAGAAATGCTCCACAGCCAGGGTACTTCGCCTGTAGCGCCTTGACCCGACGTCGAAATGAAGGATGGGTTGCGGCTGTCTGGTCGAACATGTTTAGCTCGTGAACGCTGTGGCTAAATTCAGCTATTTTGAGGAGTGCACGAATAACCACGTCGGCATCACCAACCAGTTCGGCAGCAAACTGGTCTGCCTCGAACTCGTGTTTGCGTGACCGGGGATTGGTCCAAAAGACGCTGATCAGGGGGGAGGCAAGGCAGATCAGGAATGGCGAGTGAATGAGTGGTCCCAAGGGAGCTTCACGAGGCACGTAGCCTCGAATGATGAAGGTCATGGCTATGATGAGTAGGATGAGGAGCAGGCTGTAGATCAGGGCGCGGAGGGGATGCCGGTAGCGAAGATGGGCGACCTCGTGGGCGGCGATCGCGCGCACCTCGTCATCCGTTAAGTGGTCGAACAGCCCCTTGGAGAGGACGACCGACTGTGCCGCAGTGGCGAAGGCATTTGCGGAGTCGAGGTTACTCATAAATACAGCCCTCAGTTTCACCCCTGCTTTGTCGGCAATCCGGCTGACCTCGTCGTACCACTTGTCACCTGGTCCCAAGCGGGTCCGACCGCCTACGATCTCCCGAAATAGCAAGAACGGCATTGCCACGAGCATTCCAATACACGGAAGAAGGAGAAGCGTGGTTCTTGCTCCAAAGGGAAGCGCTCTAACAGCAGGGAGAAGGATGAGCACCGCAATATAAGCCACCGCCAATGGCACGAACCAGAGGACCACCTCATTGAAGCGGGAAGCGGTGTTCGAGGCACCCTTCAGGTCTGGATCGCGCTTGAGTATTCTCCATTCAATAAAGAATTGGGCTCCAACAATGATCATCCCACCACCAAGTATTGTAGCTATCGTAATGTGTTGAGGCAGGCTCATCAACTGCACCAAGAGTGGTGAGGACGAGAAGGCCTTATCCATGAAGGACTCAAGGGTGGCACGACCAAGAGTGAAGAACGCGACTGCGCCAATCGGCACGGCGATTGGTAGGTACTGCCAGACCTGCCGCTTTGACTGCTTGTTGTAGTCCTCCTGCCTGGTCGTGGGATCGCCTTGGACTAGTTCAGCCGCTTGGGCCGCCTCGAGCCGCCTTCTGATGGAGCGCCTTCCCATGACCGATGGTGAGGCAAGAACCAAGAGAAAAATAAATGGGCAAGAAAACCCCACGAGCCTGTGATACCCGTAGATTGTCGTATTGACTTTCAGTCCAAGCGTGTGCGTAACATCTTTGAGTCTAATCAGGGTACCGTGCGTGGGGTCTAGAGTGAGCTCCTGACCTGTAGTACGCACTTGGTCTGGTCCGCTTGATCTCAGCGACACGATCCAGGGCTTGCTGCCCAAAGCTGACTTGGAAAGTGCGGCGCAGAATTTCCCTACTGGAAACTCAAACTCCTGCCGCTCCTTCCACCAGTTGCCCTCTTTCTTGAGATAATCATTAAGCTCCAGGTCAACAAAGCGGGTCGTTGGCCGTTCACGCCACAAATAATCGGCCTTGGGCCATCCCATCTCCTTTGCTAGGCTGGCTACTGTTTTCTTAAGCACCGCTTGCTCGATTGTCGGTCCAGATAGAAATAGGATATCGATGTTGTTTGCGTGAGCACAGAAAATGACGAAGTACCCTTCCTCATCTTTGGATAAGTCCGGAACGTCAATTCCCAGTTTCTTACCAGCGGCAACAACGTCTCGGATGTCAAACCTGATGCCCCCTTGCTGCTCCCGGATTGACTGGGCGCTTGCGATGTGCGCGAAAAGCGCGAGCGCTAGGAGCAGTGCAAATCGGGAGCGCTTGGACATCGCTCCTCATCATAGCAAATGTTGCGCTCAAATGCCAAGTGACCTTGCCACTACGCTCATAACACCGGTCTGCCTGCCTGCCCTGGAGGAGGGGCGAAGCATGACCACTCGACGGATGGAACAAGCTCACGCAAACGAATAGCGAGAACCTCGCACCCCGGATGCTCGGTGGCATAATGGCCAGCCGCGACTATTGCGATCCCGGTCTCGGACGCTTCCAGCGCGACATGCTGTCGAACCTCGCCGGTTATGTACACGTCCGCGCCGAGGCGCTGCGCCGTCTCCCATTCTCCATCTGCAGCACCCCCAACGAGGGCGACAGTCGAGATCATGCGCTGGGGATCGCCCCATGCCCAAGATCTCGTTTGCAGTCTTCCGTCAACTTGCTCAACCCATTCGGCTAGCGAAACCGGGGTGGCGAGTCGACCGATGCGGCCGCAGGGTTGTTCAGGATTGTCAGGCATGGAGTAGAAGTCGTACGCGGCTTCTTCGTAAGGGTGAGCTTCCCGCACTGCCGTCTCAACTGCGGGTCTCAGGGAAGCGCGGAGAATCATTTCGATCCGTACTTCGGGCACTCGCTTGACTTGCCCTGCCTTACCGACTGAAGGATTGGCGAACTCGTTGCCAAGAAACGATCCCGTACCCTCCGATGAGAACGAACATCGGGAGTAGTTGCCGATTACTCCGGCCCCAGCCTTTGCGGCAGCATCGATGATTGCTTCCGCAGCTTCAGGAGGAGCAAACACCACCAGTTTGAGCATCTGCACGAGAGCAGCGGGCCCGAACGATGTCACGTCAGCGAGACCAAGCTTCGCTGCGAGAGCGTCGTTGATTCCTCCGATCGCCGAGTCCCAGTTCGTGTGAGCGGCGGCGAAGGCGATCCTGTTTTCGGCGAGCTTAAGGATCGTTTGCCCGACGTGGTCCTGGGTTGTGACCGTGCCGACCGGCTCAAAGATGAGCGGATGATGCGACACGAGGATCTGCGCGCCCTGAGCAATAGACTCTTCAACCGCGGCAAGAGAGCGATCCAACGACACCACGCCCCGCGTAACCGGGGCACCAGGGTCACCGACTTGGAGGCCAACTTTGTCGAACGGAAATGCAAAGCGAGTGGGAGCCAACACCTCAAGGGCGGCAATCACATCGGAAACCGTAGCCATGCGAACAGTTTGGCTGAAAGGCAACATTGGTAGCCCGGACGGGACTCGAACCCGCGATCTCCGCCGTGAAAGGGCGGCATCCTAACCGCTAGACGACCGGGCCAAATGAAGCCGCCAGTGTACCTTTTTGCTGAAAATCGGGCCAACTCAGGGCCTGGCTATTCTTGCAAGTTCCTGACATCTTCGACACGCTTCTTATTCCAACCTGGAATACCAAGTGGTCATTTCTAACGGAGAGTCTTCGGAGGGCCGCCCCGCCCTCTGAAAAGGAGAAAACTATGAAAGCAAACCTAACATTTGTCCTGCTGCCGGTGCTGGCGATGTCCCTGACCCATGCAGCTCCGACGCCTCCGAAAAATGATCACCGTCACGATGGCATGAATGTCATTTCAAAGCTCAACAGTTCGGATGCCGTATTTCTCAAAAAGGCGATGGCTATCCATTTGGCCGCGATCAAGCTGGGAGAATACGCTTCCGCTAACGCTTCTGACGCTAAGGTCAAGGAGTTTGGCTCGATGATGGTCAAGGAGCATGAACAAGGCTTAGCCGACCTGAGGCTTCTCGCTATCGCGAAGAACCACCGCTTGCCAAAGAGATTGGACATGGACCACCAAAATCTTTGGAATGAGCTCAGCGACCTTCAAGGAACGTCCTTTGACGCAAGATTTAAGGAAGAAATGTTGACTGGACACCAGAAGGCGCTCTTGCTTTTTGAACGAGCTGCTCAGTTTGGCGAAGACGCTGAAGTACGGAAGTACGCAAAGAAGTATATTCCGGCGATCAAGGAGCATTTAGACACGCTCAAGACACATTCACGTGTTGATGACGTTCTCTGCTTGCTCTAGGAGCTCCCGATAGTGTGGGCTTTTGCGGCATAAGGACACAAAGTCGCAAGTTGCACAAAGCCTCTTAGGTACTGGGTGAAACTCGTCCCAATGATGATTGCGGATCGCTTCACCCAGTTCCCTGACTGAGAACTCGAACTCATCGAGGCCCTCATCAGTCCAATCGAAATGCGCTGTTTCCTTGCTCTGGAGCGCATGAATCGTCGCGCGGATTTGATGACCCGGAAACAAATCGCGCACCATGAGAGCGTAGCTTGACATCGCGACATCATTCGCAACTTCCTCCGCTAAGATTCCTGCTCTCGAAGATTTGTAATCGACGATGTTGACAACCGGCGTTTCGATGGAGTCGATCAGGTCAATTCGGTCGGCCCTTCCGATGAGATCCCACTCCCCCATCGACTTGCGAAGGCTCTTTTCGATGAAGAGCACTCGAACCCCCAAATCCACGCCTTCAGAACGTGATTCCTCAAGATCGTCCGCGATCCCTCCTAAAATCGCCTTTGCTTCCCCAAAGGCTGCTTGCATCTCGTCCGCGCTGCCATAGCCGGATTGAATCCAGTTCTCGTCCAGCGCGCCAAGGAGGGCCTCCCGGACATCGACGCCGGCCCCCGCATTGCGATGGAAGGTCTCCAAAGCCCGGTGCAAGGACAGTCCGAACGAAAAGTAGCTGTGCGATTTCAAGAACCACTGCCCGTGCGCGCTCTCGTAGGTCCAGTAGTACTTGTGGGGGCATGCCAAATAGCAGGTGAGTTTGCTCGGGCTCAGAGTAGGACGGCGTGCCACCCTCGCATTTTACGCGGCTGCAAGTATTACTGGTTTGCTGTGCCCATATCGGGATATGGCCCGAGAGGTGCAGTGACGCTACATGATTCGGAGGAAATATCATCAAGCGCATTCTAATAATCTCTGGCCTTGCAACGTTGGTCGCGGTCTCCACCGCCCAATCACGCAGTTCATTTTCGGTCCCTTCTTCGTTGACCGGTATCACCATCACGAAGAACAGCTCCTTGAACTTCAGCGTCGCCCTAGCGGGTAACGCTCAGATGTTCTACCAGGGCATGAACTATCAGATCCAAGACCTCTTCGGAATCTGGCTGTTGGACAACAATGGCGATCTGCAAACGACGGGCAACAACCTAGGTTCCTGGAAATACCACGAGAACTATTCCGGGCAAGGCGGTATCGGCGGATTCAAGGCAACTCCCAACACCGGTATCCAAGCCGGCGGCGCCCAAAACTTCTCGTTCACGAGCGTGACCGGTATGAACGAAGCCTATGGGGTCCACATCCGCCTCAGGGATAGCGACACTGTCTATGTTGAAGTGCCGCTCGAACCTGTACCCGAGCCTGCCACCATGGCCGTTCTCGGCCTTGGCGTTGCAGCAATGCTTCGCAGACGCAAGAAGGCTTAACCACTTCCGGGTCGCATGACCAAAGAGCCGATCCGGAACTCCCGGGTCGGCTTTTCTTTTGCTCCGCTGGTAGACTCCCATACCGTGCCCAAAGGTGAATACCTCCAGTACGGTGGCCAGGCCATCATCGAAGGCGTGATGATGCGCACGCCGCGTTTCTTCGCCATATCCTGCCGTGCGCCAAACGGCGAAATCGTCACGACGACGGAGGCGATCGAGAAGACCTGGATCGGCCGCCAGAACTGGCTCAAACTTCCATTCTTACGGGGATCTCTTGCCCTTCTGGACTCTATGGCGCTCGGAATTCGGTCCATGAAGTTTGCGTCGAGCGTTCAGCTTGACCAGAGATACCAGAAAGAGGAAGACAAAGTTGAGGCGGGAAAGGCCCCTTCTCAAAAGGTGCAAGATCTCGCGATTGCGGGGACGATGGTGTTTGCGCTCGTCTTCGGAATCGTGCTGTTCAATCTCCTGCCAAACTTGATTTCCGCCACGCTGTCGAAGCGGATGAACGTCACGAGCGATTCGGCGATCAACTTTACAACCGAAATCATCAAGGCGGTCTTCTTTCTAGGCTACATCTACTTGATCAGCCGATTGCCGGATATCCAGCGCGTGTTCCAGTATCACGGGGCCGAACACAAAGCAATCAACACGCTTGAGGCCGAGCAGGAACTGACGATGGAAAACTGTCAGGCGCAAACTCGCTTACATCCGCGTTGTGGAACCAGTTTTGCGATCGTCGTCCTCATCGTCAGCATTATCTGCTTCACTCCGCTTCCCAGACCGACCGGTGTTAATCCCGTCATGGTTGGCTTCCTGAGATTCTTGATCGAGATTCCTTTGATGCTTATCATTGCAGGAATCAGCTATGAACTCATCCGCTTTGCCGGCAAGTTTCGCAGCTCTTCGCTCGTTATGGCGCTCTTCTTTCCGGGCTTGATGACGCAATACCTAACAACGTCGGAGCCGGATGAGAGCCAAATCGAAGTTGCCCTGACCGCTCTAAAGGCTTGCATCGCCGCGGAGGAAGCAAGCAAAGCGGAAAAGGATCCAGAGCCTCTCATCGCTTTGGACGTTTCCGATCCCGTGGAAACGCCACACGCGTCAGAGCCGTCATAGAAAGCATGATTGCTGCTAGCATCTTTCTGCTTGCTTTTCAGTCCGGCATTTCGCTGAGCTTTCCTACCGGTGGCGAACTCGTGTATCGCGAAAGCTGGCGCATTACCGAGTCGGATGAGCAGAAAATGGTTTCTGCAGACGCGGATCGCATCGTTCGAATGCGCGTAAAGGAAACGACCCGTGGGCGCACTCGTTTCGAAGTTAGCTTTGAGGATCTCAACGTTCGCAGCAGCGACAAGGGCCTCATTGACGATCTTCGCGGTTGGCTGGAGCAGAGTAACCGCGATCAGTGGGTCAACGACCGCGGCTACGTCGAGCGGAAAGGCGACGATATCCAGGGAAAACGTCCTTTCTTTGGCCTTGTCTTGCCGCCCCCTGCGGGAACTTTCCCCGAGGTTTGGAAGGCGAAGCTCCTTCCGCCGATCGGCTCGGACCGGGCGACTGAGTTCGAGTTTCGAGTCGAGAGTGGCCAAAGCGACCTGCCGATTCTCGTGTCGGCGAAAGATAAATTCGGGGAGACGAAACTTGATTTAGCTGGAAGGTTGACTTTGTCGCTCAATGGCGACCTCGTCAACGGGGACCTCACCACGACGATTGTCGATTCCGACGCGAAGACGACGACGGTCATCGAATACCGCTTCCAAAAGCGATGAAGGGATTTTTGATTTTGCGCGTGTTTGCGCTCGCGGCCTTCGTTAGCCTTGGAGGTCGAAGCTTCTCGGAACCGATCCAAGATCTGCCGCGCGGGACTGAAATCAAGCTCATCCTCATGAAAGAGCTCAACTCGGGCGGAAGCGTCATCCGTGAGGAGGTTCCGTTTATGGTGTCGGAGGACGTCATCGTCAACGGGCGCGTGATTCTTCGCGAGGGAACCATCGCGACTGGCATTGTAAAGCAAGTGCGAAGGGAAGGGGCTCTGTCGGCCGTGCTCTTTGACAAGCCCGCTCGGCTCGCTGTCGAACTTGGTTCAACGTGGGATTCTCGGGGCCGGGCCATCCCGCTATTTGCCAAGCTGAATGGCAAAGATCGAAGGCTCTATCAGTTCAATCGCGTCAACACCAAGGTGCCTCAGCCGGATGACCGCGAAGCCCACAACGCCCTGAAGTCACCCCATAAGCGACGGGTGATGGAGATGCTCGTCGATACCCTCAAAGGTTCGAGATCCATTGCCGACATCAAAGATCGGTCGGAGCGGGCCACTATTATGGAGATTGCGCAAGGCCTGCGAATGCACAACGTGGCTGAGCTTCTGCTGAACAATCGAATCCTCGATCTCGCAACCCTGGGAGCCCAGTTCAACGCTCCCGGCTTGGCGTCGATCTTCGCCGCCCGCGCCGCGGTCGGGGCCTTGCAAATCACCTTCCGCGCGGCAAAAGAGGTCGCCCACATCGCGACGCACTTTCCGGGATTCCTTTCAAGGAAGTTCGGGGGAAGGAACATTTCGGCCCCCCTTGGCCTGGAGATCAGCGCTTTCGCGGGATGAGTCCTTCGGAACCCTCTCTCTTCCCAAGGGAGAGGGTCGCGGATGTTTGTGCCGCGGGGTGTGGGTTGGGTATTGGCTACCTTCGTTTCCGGTCTCGCGGAAGCTAGGCACGGCGAGAGCCAACCCACATCCCCAGCCCCTGCTCCCTCGGGTGTTTAGACCGGGGAGATGGTGAACACCTGTTCGACTCTCAGGACGAATATTAGAGCACTCAGGATGAATATTAGAACTCTATTGTTAAATATGAGAGCTCTCAGGACGAACATAAGAGCCCTCAGGACGGGTGTGAGAGCTCTGAAGATGAGTTAGAGAGCTCTCAGAATGAATATTAAACCTCTAATGCTAAGTATGAGAGCTCTCAGGACCAGCAGGAGCGCTCTCAGGACGAGTATGAGAGGTGGTGTTTGAACTTGGAAGGGTCACTTTGGAGCCTTCCCGGCCTTGAGTAAGCATTGGCTTGCTAGCTTGTCTAGGTCAATATCGCTCTCTCTGTCAGAGCCCCAGCGGAAGTGCACAGAGGGGCTTTAGATCCTTGCCTGTACAGCTTAAAGGATGCCGCCGCTCAAGCCGTAACTTGCGCCTTGGGCCGTAGAATGTATCCGTGAAGCGGCGCAAGTGGTGGTTCATTGGGTTAGGCATCATGCTAATCGGCGCCTGCATCTGGGCTTGGAAGGCGACCGAGCGGCCACCGTACGCCTTCATGGAGGGTTCGCGGCTCTGGTTCGTGGGCGAAACGTGGAGTCCAAGCGACGACGTTCTAGTCGAATACACCAGCCGAAAACCATTCGAAGAGCTCGTAGATGCAGCCAATCGCGAGGTGCCCCGTCGTTGGGAGGTGACTCGCGACGAAAACGGGAGGCTCACCCGTGCGTACACTGCCGCGTTCGACTTGAACCTATCCCGCGCAGACTACCTCGATCGTTCGAGCTATCCCCCCATTCCAGAGGATGTCACGACCATCATCACTATTGAGCGGCTAGCTACGCCGTTGGACCGAATCCGACTGTGGATCTACGGTTTACGTTGGAAGTGAATGAGGCCATGAAGCGGTGGATCATTAGGCCTCTCGCTCCCCGCGCGTGCCATTGGGCAAGGAGAGGGCGTTGACGGGCAAAGGGGCGCGAAATGCCCTGGTTTGAACTAAGGGTCGCTCACTAAACCAATCAGGGGCGTCCCCAAACAAAAAGGGGGCCTCCCCATACCAACTGGTGACGTCCCCATTTGAAAAGAGGGAGGCGACCCCGAACCTAAATGAAGGCTGGGAGTTCCGGAACCCTCTCTCATCCCAAGGGAGAGGTTCGGACGACGTTCGGGGGGTGGGTTGGGTTTTGGCTAACCTTGCCTTCGAGAGCAAAGACTCGGCGAAAGCCAACCCTCATCCCCCTGACCCCTTCTCCCTTGGGATGGGAGAAGGGGAGTTCCGGAAACCTCTTCCTTCCGCACGAGCCATCGGTTCGGTTATCCTCCGGGCTTCGTCAGTTCAAATCCGAAATCCTTCCCCTTGTTAATCGCTGGGACTCCTTCGACCATCCACTTCGGCGCCGGGGCGCCTTTTAGGTAGTGATCGAAGTACTGCTGCATGCGGATGGACCAGTCCTTTCGATTCTTACGCTGAACCAGGTTATGATCCTCCTCGTTGTAAACCACGAGCCAAGACGGCTTGGATAGCCTCCTCAGCGCGGTGAACAGTTCGATGCCCTGATACCAGGGAACCGCGCCATCCTTGTCGTTCGACATGATGAGGAGCGGAGTCTTGATCTTGTCGGCAAAGAAGATAGGCGAGTTTTCGATAAACCTAAGCGGCTTGTCCCAGATTGTCCCCGCGATGCGACTCTGACCGTGCTCGTATTGCATCTGGCGCACGAGACCCGATCCCCAGCGGATTCCGCCATAGGCCGCTACCATGTCTGAAACGGGCGCTCCCGCGCATGCCGCGGCGAACATATTGGTCTCCGTCACCAGGTAAGCCACCTGGTAGCCGCCCCAGCTTTGGCCCTGGATCGCCAAACGCTTTGGATCGACATACCCGCGTGCGACGATGCTGTTCACTCCCGCTGTGATCGCCGACACCGCGCTCTCACCTGGGTATCCCTCTTTATAGGGAATGTCGGGGATAAAGATAAGGTAGCCATTGCTGGCGTACATCGGCAAGTTGATCGTGCTCGCGCTTGGAGCAGGTGGGCGATACTGGTTCAGCGTGTCCGAATCGCGCTCGTAGAAGTAAGCGATCATCGGATACTTCTTCCCGTACTCGAAGTTCTCGGGCTTGATGAGAATGCCTTGGAGCTCCTCGCCATCGTTGGAGCGATAGCTGACGAGCTCTGCCTTGCCCCAGTTATAGTCCTTCTGCTGCGGGTTTGCGTCGCTTACCTGGACAGGACTGTCCATCTTCGAGTTCGTTACCCAGTAGTTGGGAAACTCGATGAAATCCTGACGGGTGATCGCCCACTTGTCGGCGTTCTTCGCCTTTCCAGAGAAGGTGAACCGCTTGTCGCCCCAGATGAGCTGCTGGTCGTTTCGACCGTCGAGGTTCACCCGATGGAATCCAGATGCCTTTGTGTTGTCGTTCGTGACGGCGGCAAGGAACGAATCGCCGATGTAATCCTGATCTGGATCGGTTCGCACGATTCGATACGCGCGTTTCGATGATCGCCCGGTGGTTATTCGATCTGGTTGCTTGGTTCCGGTAGGATCGACTCGCCAGACATCGAACTCGTCGTACACTAAGGCAGAGTCGTCGTTCGCAGTCCAACCCGCGAGCCCGTAGAGAGGCGGATAGTCGGGATTATCGAACTGGATGTTCCAGATCGGATGGGGAATCTTTGCGCTCAGACTCACTCGCTTTCGGGTCTTGACGTCAATAACGAACATGTCTTTCTTCGGCGCGTCGTATCCCCAAACATACTTGCCCGCGGTCGAAAAGCCCATGGTCCCTTCAAACTTGCTGGATAGCAACTCCGTGCCGCCGGTCTGAAGATCGACAAGGAAGAGATCGGTGAAATCCAATCCCCACGAGATTTCTCGGCGATAGGACAGATTGCTTTGGGCGAGTCCGATCGGGCCATCCAAGTTTGCGGCGATGGTCACGGTAGCTATCTTGGGATTCTCCAACTGGACGACTTTTCCCGAATCCAGATGAACTAAGGCGTCGTAGGTTCGGTTCCGTTCAGTGGCCGCTTGGAGAAGTTGCTGCGGCATCATGAGGGGGTCGTTCCAGGACCAAACGTCCACGCTGACGCGATCTTCTTCGGGAATCGGATTGGTCTTGTCCTCGGTGGCCTTTGGCTGGGTCGCGATGAGCAGCCTTTTGCCCGATTTGGAGAAACGCAGCGTGCCAGAATCTGCGACGACGTATCCATTTGCAATGCCTGCCGTGCCTTCCTTGGCGACGAGCTTGGGTTCCTTCGAGCCTGCTTCGTAAAGAAAAACCGACGGAGATGGCTTCTTCGCAGTGTAGTCGTCTTTGTCGGTTTGAAACGCGAGCTTCTTGCCGTCTTCGGTGAGGGTCAACTTGGTGTAGCGGCCCATCTGAGTAAAGAGTTGGGTCGTGGCCCCGGTCGCAAGATCGCGATAAACGATGCCGTCACCCGCTCCATCCTTGGTTGAAAGCGTGTAGACCAGCGCCGTTCCGGTCTTATTGAACTGGCCTGTGACGACGAAATCGAGGCTCGTTTCTTTGCCCGTGCTGAGTTCTCGAAGAACCCAGGTGTCGCCGGGCTTGTGATCTGCCTTCTTCTTTGGCTTCTCGTCTTTCTTGGGCTCAGCCGGCTTTTCGGCTGTCTTTTCTGCGGCTGGAGCCGGCTTGACGGGCTCGGGCTTGGGTGGTTCTGGGCGATAGAGCAGCCAACCCTTATCTTCCTCAGCCATCGTGAACGAGGTGACTTTTTCTTTCTCGAACTTCTCACCCGTTGCGAGGTCAAGGACGACGAGCGAGTTCTTAGGCATGTCCTCGGGCTTCGCTTTGTCGACACGTGCTTTTTTGCTGTCGGCAAATTTCGGAATGATCGTCGCAACGAGGTACTTCGAGTCGCCGCTAAACCTGAACGTCGAGACTCGCTCGATTGTGGTCGCTTTGCCGCCGTCAAAGGGCTTGAGCTCGAGCACGGCATCGCCCTCTTGCGGGGCCATCACGTACGCAAACCACTTGCCATCATTCGTAAATGTGGCCGAGCGGACGGATTTCCATCCGTCGTAAACCGAATGATCGAGCACTTTCTTTTGCCCGACGCCAATCGCCGCGAGAACGACGATCCCTCCAACCCATGCAAGTTTCACGACCGGGAGCCTACCTCAGTCACATCTTCTGGGTATAATCTCGTGTTAGCATTTTGGACTGAGTTCATCTATGGCGACCTATCGAGGAAGAAAGAACGACATCTGCCGCACCGTCGGCTTTAATATCTGGGGCCAAGCAAAGGATCCCAGCAGCAAGCGCCCGTACCCCAACGGACAGCACGGCCCCAACATGAAGGACCGTCGCCAGTCGGAGTACGGCGAGCAGCTCCTTGCGAAGCAAGTCATTCGCCGGTACTACCACATGCTGGAAAGCCAGTTCCACACGACCTTCAAAAAGGCGCAGCGGATGCACGGCAATACAAGCATGAACTTCCTGCGATTACTTGAAATGAGGCTTCAGACCGCGATTTGGCGACTGGGCTTCGCCCGCACGGTCTTCCAGGCTCGCCAAATGGTCTCGCACTGCCACATCACGGTGAACGGCAAGATCGTGAACATTCCGAGCTACCAGGTAAAAGTTGGCGACATTATCGCGGTTCGTGATCGCGATTCTTCGAAGAGCATCGCCCGTGCGAATCACTACGAAGCAGCTGCGTTGCCTGCGTACATGGATGCCGACATCCAGAACATGAGCGGAAAGCTTGTCGCCCTCCCGGAGCGCGAGGATTTCCCGAAGTTCTTTAAAGAACAGCAAGTAGTCGAGTTCTACGCACGTTAGTTTCGTGCTTCCTTGGGCCCTCTCGCTTCACGGCGAGGGGGCTTTATTCTTTATAACCCTTTGACCGGAAGTAGTCGAGGCAGATCTTGACCGACTCCAGTGGCGGTCGCGGGCACGTATCAAGCTCGACGACTCCGTATTCGACCTTGCAAGTGTCGCATGCCTTCAAAATGCCGTCCCACTTCTGCAATCCTCTCCCAGCTTCGATCTGAACCGAACCCTTTGGATCGTCGCCGTCTTTCAGATGAACTAGGTCGACTCTCTGACCGTGCTTCTTGAGTTCGCTCGCCGGGTCATGGTTTCCGCAGTAGACCCACCAAAGGTCCATTTGAATCTTCACGAAATCTGGACAAGCAGATTCGAAGAGGATGTCGAACCCAGATCGACCCTTGACGTCAGCGAACTCGTGGCTGTGGTTGTGGTAGGCAAATTGCTTCTTACCGCGAACGACGTTCTCCGCGATCGCTTGCAGGCGAATGCCCAGATTGTCCCATCCATTCGCGTAAGCGGAGGCGGGAGTACCCGGTACGATGACGTACTTGGCGTCCAGTATATGGGCGTCGTCCAGGATTTGACTGAGCCCATTCTCGCAGGACTCCAAACCGACGTGCATAGAGCTTACTTTGACTCCGGAGTCATCGCAAATCTGACGGAACTCTTTCGCACTGCGGCCTGCGAGCCCTGCGGTTTCGACGTACCGGTAGCCCATCTTGCCAACCGCCCTGAGCGTGGCAACGGGATCCTTACCCATATCATCCCGCAACGTGTAGAGTTGAACGCCGATCTTCATGCCTTCACCGCTACCTTACCGGCTTCGACGTACTTGAGGCAGCACGCGCGCACCCTCGCTCGGATTCGCTGAATGTAGGCTGCCCGCTGCGTCACGCCGACCGCGCCCCTCGCGTCCAGAAGATTGAACACATGCGAGCACTTGAGCGCGAGATCGAACGCCGGGTGGACAAGAGCCATCGGCCCTTCGGCAGGGAAGTCCCCCTCCTCCGCGCTTTTCACCGTCGAGAGAATGCCTTGAGCGGAGTTCCAATAGACGGGGGTTTCGATGACTCGCTTGGACTCGGCCTCGTAGATGTCGAAAAGCTGAAGCAACATGTCGGTGCTCGCGACCTCGAAGTTATAAACGTTGTGCTGCATCTCCAACTGCCATTCGGCCTGCTTATAGGACACCGTGTCGTTCCACATGAGGTCATCCCAGAACGAATTTTGTCCGTTGAGCATGACGACCAATCGTTCTGGCCCATAGGTGAGTTCGGCGCACACGGGATTGCACTCAATCCCCCCCATTTGCTGAAAAAAGGTGAACTGACTGATCTCGGTTCCGTCGAGCCACACTTCCCAACCTACGCCCGCGGCCCCCAAGGATGGGTTCTCCCAGTCGTCCTCTACGAGCCGTACATCATTCCTTCGGGTATCGAAGCCTAGTGCGTTTAGGGACTCCATATAGAGATCGACAACGTTCTCAGGCGAGGGCTTGAGTAAGACCTGATACTGGTAATAGCGCTGATTTCGCATCGGATTCCGTGCGTATCGCCCATCGGCGGGGCGACGGGACGGCTGCACGTAGGCGACGTTCCAAGATTCGGGACCCAAACATTTGAGCGCGGTCGCGGGATGACTGGTGCCCGCGCCGACCTCGTTGTCGTACCCTTGGTAGATAAGGCACCCTTGGGCAGCCCAATACTCGTTCAACCTGGCGATCAGCTTTTGCAGCGTCAACATCTGCTTGCAAGGATACTAGAAGCGGTCGGGCGAGAGAAGGGAAGAGGTGACCTCTGGCGTGATCCCGGCGATCTGTTGCGCGATGAGGTAGCCCGTAGCGGGGCCAAGACTGACACCCATCATCGCATGACCGGTAGCGGCATATAGATTTGTGTACCTCGCGAAAGGGCCGATGTAGGGGATTCCGTCGGGGGAACAAGGGCGAAGGCCCTTCCAAACAGCCTGGTCCTTGAACTCCTCCGCGGAAAAGGAGGGAAGGTATCGGCAAAGAGTTTCGATGATTCCATCTACGCGTCTGCGGTCGATCGTATCGTCGATTCCAGCGAGTTCCATGGTTCCCCCAACCCGCATTTGACTGCCGAAGGGCGTAATGGCAACGCGACCCTCGACGAGGATGCTGGGAATGATGGGCTGGGAGGAGGGATTTTCCAAGGTGATTGAGTATCCCTTTCCCGCCTGAAGGGGCAGGTGTAAGCCGATGCCCCTCGCGAGATGGGCACTCCACACTCCTCCGGCCAGCACGAATGCGTCGGCTTCGATTGTCCCGGAATCGGTGGTAACAGATTGCACGCCCTTTGAATCCACGTTGACCTTCGAGACCTCGCACCCATTCCGAACATCCTTCAGATTCGCCCGCAAGGCGCTCGTGAATCGCTTGGGGTCGAGTTGACAGTCATCCGGGAAATAGACGCCACCGGCACACTCATACCTGACGCCCGGATCGATGTTCGATACTCCTTCGGCATCCAAAACATCTGCCGGAATTCCTAATGCCCTTGCTCTTTCGGCTTCGTGTCTTTCCCTACCAAGAGTACCGTCCTCGCGACAAATCATAAGTAGGCCACGCTGTTCAAAGCCGAAATCCTCTGCTTGTGCGATCTCCGAGTAGAGCCTTCGCGAGAGATAGCTCAAGTCCCGAAGTAACGGTCCCGCCGCGTTCACGTGAGCCTGCGTCGCGGAGCGCCAGAACTTGAACATCCAGGAGAGCAACTCGCGGGACATCTGTGGCTTGATCCGAAACGGACTTTTCGGATTCAGAATCTGGCGAAGGCCGTAGGCGACCATTCCGGGTGCCGCGAGGGGGACGAAATGACTCGGAACCACGAGACCTGAGTTTCCCGATGAACAACGTTCACTCTCGGGCTGGTCGCGATCGAGAACCGCAACCTCATGTCCATCGCGTTCCAAATAGTACGCACAGCATAGGCCGACGACTCCGCCCCCGATCACGACCACGCGCTTAGACACAGTGAACATTGTGCCATCGGGAGCAAGGACTCCGTTGCCGAAACTATAATCAGGAAGATGGCAGAGTTTGTACAGGTATGGGCACAGGCGTTGCCAACGATTCGCGAGGGCGTCACGGGTGTGGGCGTTTGGGCTGCCTTAAACGCGGCCCGACCCGTCGCATTGGAGGGAGGGTTCTTTGTACTCGGTTTAAGCAGCCGAGATACGGAGCTTGCCGGCCATTTGAAGATGGCGCAGATCAAGAAGCTGGTCGAAACCGAAATGAGCAAAAGGCTCGGGACGCCGGT